>NZ_JACLQX010000040.1:0-5856 GCF_016648925.1 Streptococcus parasanguinis
CCTACTCAACTGTGCGGAGGTGGGACGACGAAATCGAATTCTAACGAATTACCGATTTCTGTCCCACTCTCTTTTTACTGATTTAATGATGTTGGAAAATGACGGATAGAAAGCGCTTTAGAATGATATATAAACAAAAATGAACAAATTTAGACAAAAAAAGATTGACAATCAATCAATATAGTGATATACTGAAGCCATAAATAAATAGTTAGATAAGGAGGTGGCAACAATGGGATTAAATCAACTCTTTAACAAAGATCTTGTGTTTTGCCTACATGCCAAGGATCAAACCGATCTCTTTGAGCAGGTAGCAAGCTTATTGGAAGAGCGACAGATTGTGACACCAACCTATCGTTCCGCTTTGATTGAGCGTGAAAAGTCTTTCCCGACTGGATTAGACATGGAATTTCTTGGTAAAGACTTACCAAATGTGGCGATCCCGCACACAGACATTGTCCATAATCTCACTGAGAATGTGGTGGTGGTTCGTTTGGATCAACCGGTAACTTTCCATAATATGATTGCTCCAGATAAGGAAGTTCAAGTTTCACTCTTATTCTTTATTATCAATAATACGAGCTCAAGCCAAACCAATATTTTGGCCCAACTGATGGATTTCTTTACATCCAATGGAAATCTCGAAGCTCTATCAAAATTAGATAGTGAAGATAAGCTTTATCAATACATTACGGAAACTATTTCCTAAAACATTCGTAAATATTTATAATGGAGGACATCCAAATGATTAAAATTTTAGCTGCCTGTGGTGCAGGCGTTAACTCTAGCCACCAAATTAAGAATGCGTTGGAAGAAGAGTTGTCAAACCGTGGTTATGATGTGCGTTGTGACGCTGTCATGGTCAAAGACGTCAATGAAGATTTGATTTCTGGTTATGACATCTTTACTCCAATTGCTGCAACTGATTTGGGATTCGATCCTGGTATTCCAGTGGTAGAAGCAGGACCAATCTTGTTCCGTATTCCAGCGATGAGTGCGCCAGTCTTTGATAACATCGAAGCTGCTATTAAAGAACATGGATTAAGTTAATATTTTTTTAAACACGATTGTAAGCGTTATCCAATTATAAAATTGGGAACGATTAAAGCCTAATATAACAAATTATAAATCGGGAGGATTTATTATGAATGGCATTATTGATTTTGCCAATAAGTTTTTCAAACCCATCCTAGACATGGGTGCACCGATCATCATGTTGATCGTCTTGACTTTATTGGCTCTCTTGTTTGGAGTGAAATTCTCCAAAGCCCTTGAAGGTGGTATTAAACTTGCCATCGCCCTTACTGGTATCGGTGCCATCATCGGTATGTTGAATGGAGCTTTCTCAGCGTCTCTTGCAAAATTCGTTGAGAACACAGGTATTCAATTGAATATCACTGACGTTGGTTGGGCACCTCTTGCGACCATCACTTGGGGGTCTGCCTGGACACTTTACTTCTTGTTGATTATGTTGATCGTCAACGTTATCATGCTTGCTATCAAGAAAACTGATACACTTGACGTCGATATCTTCGATATCTGGCACTTGTCTATCACTGGTCTTTTGATCAAATGGTATGCAGACAACAACGGTGTCAGCCAAGGTCTATCACTCTTCTTGGCAACTCTTGCAGTTGTCCTTGTAGGGATTATGAAAATCATCAACTCAGACTTGATGAAACCAACATTTGATGATTTGTTGAATGCACCAAGTTCATCACCTATGACTTCAACTCACATGAACTACATGATGAACCCAATCATCATGGTCTTGGATAAAATCTTTGACAAATTCTTCCCAGGTCTTGATAAATACGACTTCGACGCTGCTAAATTGAACAAGAAGATCGGTTTCTGGGGATCTAAATTCTTTATCGGTTTCCTTCTTGGTATCGTTATCGGTATCATGGGTACTCCACATCCAGTTGCTGGCGTGCAAGATGCTGACAAATGGGAATTGGTTATTAAAGGTTGGTTGAGCCTTGGTTTGACTGCCGGTGTCTGCTTGGAATTGTTCTCATTGATCGGTTCTTGGTTCATCGCAGCGGTAGAACCATTGTCACAAGGTATTACAAACGTTGCTACTAAACGTCTTCAAGGACGTAAATTCAACATCGGTTTGGACTGGCCATTTATCGCTGGTCGTGCTGAAATCTGGGCTTGTGCGAACGTACTTGCACCAATCATGTTGATCGAAGCAGTGCTTCTTTCTAAAGTCGGAAATGGTATCTTGCCACTTGCAGGTATCATCGCTATGGGTGTAACTCCAGCCTTGTTGGTTGTAACACGCGGTAAATTGATCCGTATGATCATCTTCGGAAGCCTTCTCTTGCCACTCTTCCTTCTTTCAGGAACATTGATTGCACCATTTGCAACTCAATTGGCTAAGAGTGTTGATGCCTTCCCTAAAGGGGTAGCTTCTACTCAATTGATTACTCACTCAACTCTTGAAGGCCCAGTTGAAAAATTGCTCGGTTGGACAATCGGTAACGCAACAACTGGTGATATCAAAGCTATCCTTGGTGTAGTTGTCTTCTTGACATTCTATATCGGAATCTTCGCTTGGTACAGAAAACAAATGATCAAACGTAACGAAGAATATGCTGCAAATGCAAAATAATCGTCATATGTAGTTTGAAAACTGACACCATATCTGTTGTGGATATGGTGTTTTTATTTTAAAAAATGTTCGAAAATAAACAATTTAATGTTGACTTTCGTTCAAAATAGGTGTAATATAATATCAAAAGTAAGAAAATGTTTCTTTGTGAAAATTTAACAACAGGGATATTTGCTGAAACGAACAAAAGGAGGACAGGACATGTCTATTGTAATTGGTGCAGATGCTGCAGGATTAAGATTAAAAGATCTCGTGAAAGAGTTTCTTGTAAAAGAAAACTTTGATGTTGTGGATGTAACTGCTGAAGGTCAAGATTTTGTAGATGTCACACTTGCAGTTGCGAGCGAAGTGAACAAAAACGATCAAAATCTTGGAATCGTAATTGATGCTTACGGAGCTGGTCCATTTATGGTTGCAACTAAAATCAAAGGAATGGTAGCAGCAGAAGTTTCAGATGAACGTTCTGCTTATATGACACGTGGACACAACAATTCTCGAATGATTACCATGGGTGCTGAAATTGTTGGGGATGAATTGGCCAAGAACATTGCCAAAGGCTTCGTCAATGGTAAATACGACGGTGGCCGTCACCAAATCCGTGTCGATATGTTGAATAAGATGTGCTAATGAGAGGAGAATTCAAATGAGAATTGCAATTGGTTGTGATCACATTGTGACAAATGAAAAAATGGCTGTTTCTGATTTTTTGAAATCAAAAGGATATGAAGTACTCGACTTTGGGACTTATGACCATACACGTACCCACTATCCAATCTTTGGTAAAAAAGTCGGTGAAGCTGTAGCAAGTGGCCAGGCAGATCTTGGTGTTTGTATCTGTGGTACAGGTGTTGGGATTAACAATGCTGTTAACAAAGTACCTGGTATCCGTTCAGCCTTGGTACGCGATATGACAACTGCTCTTTATGCTAAAGAGAAATTGAACGCGAATGTGATCGGTTTTGGTGGTAAGATCACTGGTGAATTGCTCATGTGCGATATCATTGAAGCATTCATCAACGCAGAATACAAACCAACTGAAGAAAATAAAAAATTGATCGCTAAGATCCAACATGTGGAAACCCATAATGCTCATCAAGCGGATGCTGATTTCTTTACAGAATTCCTTGAAAAATGGGACCGTGGTGAATATCACGATTAAGAGGTGACGTATGATATTAACGGTCACAATGAACCCTTCGATTGATATTTCTTATCCTTTGGATGTACTCCAGTTGGATACAGTCAATCGTGTAGCTGAGGTGAGTAAGACAGCTGGTGGGAAAGGTCTTAACGTTACTCGTGTACTTTCTGAGATAAAGGATCCAGTGGCAACGACTGGCCTACTTGGTGGTCGGACGGGGCAATTCATTCTCGATCATTTAGGAGAAGGGATAGAGGAACGTTTCTTTGAAATTGCTGGAGATACACGTAATTGTATCGCCATCCTTCACGAAGGCAAGCAAACAGAAATCTTAGAAAAAGGTCCAACCATTTCTGAGAAAGAAGGCCAAGACTTTCTCGACCATTATCGTCACTTGGTTGAACAAGTAGAGGTTGTTGCCATCTCTGGAAGTCTTCCTGCTGGTTTACCAGTGGACTACTATGCTATCCTTGTCAAGATTGCAAGGGAAGCTGGGAAACCAGTCGTACTTGATTGCTCGGGAGCTTCTTTAGAAGCTGCCATTCAAGCAGCTGTCAAGCCTACGGTCATTAAACCAAACAATGAAGAATTATCACAGTTGTTAGGAAAAGAAGTGAGTAAGAATGTGGAAGACTTAAAAGAAGTTCTTCAGGATTCTCTCTTTGATGGCATCGAATGGGTGATTGTCTCCCTTGGTGCAAATGGCGCTTTCGCTAAACATGGGGATGTCTTCTATAAGGTAGATATTCCTAAGATTGATGTCGTCAATCCAGTTGGATCTGGTGATTCGACTGTTGCAGGGATTGCATCTGGTCTCTATCATCATGAGAGTGACGCAGACTTGCTCAAGAAAGCAAATGTTCTTGGAATGTTAAATGCACAAGAAGCACAAACAGGACATGTCAACATGGGGCACTATGATGCCTTGTATCAACAATTAATCGTAAAAGAGGTATAAAATGGTATTAACAGAACAAAAACGCAACTATTTGGAACGTCTCAGCACAAAAGACGGTGTCATTTCAGCTTTGGCCTTCGACCAACGTGGAGCTTTGAAACGCTTGATGGCCAAATATCAAGACACAGAACCAACAGTAGCACAAATGGAAGAATTAAAAGTCCTTGTAGCTGATGAATTGACAAAATATGCTTCATCTATGTTATTGGACCCAGAATATGGTCTACCTGCTACAAAAGCCTTGGACAAAGATGCTGGTCTCTTACTTGCCTATGAAAAAACAGGTTACGATACATCAAGCACCAAGCGCTTGCCAGACTGCTTGAACCTTTGGTCAGCAAAACGCATCAAAGAACAAGGCGCAGATGCTGTGAAGTTCTTGCTCTACTATGATGTAGACAGTGCAGATGAACTCAACCAAGAAAAACAAGCTTATATCGAACGCATCGGTTCAGAATGTGTGGCAGAAGACATTCCATTCTTCCTTGAAATCTTGGCTTATGATGAAGGAATTGCAGATGCAACCTCTGCTGAATATGCGAAATTGAAACCTCGTAAGGTGATTGAGGCTATGAAAGTCTTCTCAGATCCTCGTTTCAATATCGATGTCTTGAAAGTGGAGGTTCCAGTTAATGTGAACTTCGTGGAAGGATTTGGAGAAGGAGAAGTTGTCTATAGTCGTGAAGAAGCAGCTGCTTTCTTCAAAGAACAAGAAGAAGCAACCAACCTTCCATACATCTACCTCAGTGCAGGTGTATCTGCAAAACTCTTCCAAGAAACCTTGGAATTTGCTCATGCATCTGGTGCAAACTTCAACGGCGTTCTTTGTGGACGTGCGACATGGGCAGGTTCAGTAGAAGCTTACATCAAAGATGGAGAAGCAGCTGCTCGTGAATGGCTTCGTACAGAAGGGCGTCAAAATATTGAAGAATTGAACGCAGTCTTGGATAAAGTAGCAACACCTTGGACAGAACGCGTATAAGATTCAATGATGATTGCCTCCTAAAGCAACAGTTAGAGAGTGGGACAGTAATCGGTCATTCGGTAGAATTCGATTTCGTCGTCCCACCTCCGCACAGTTGAGTAGGGCTGTAAAAGCTGATGAAATCAGCGTAGTAGAGCCCACTCAACCACTGC
>NZ_JACLQX010000041.1:0-5053 GCF_016648925.1 Streptococcus parasanguinis
ATGATATACTAATATAGTTGTCGCGCGAGAGCGACAAAGACCTTTGAAAACTGAACAAGACGAACCAATGTGCAGGGCGCTATAACTAAGGTTATAGTAACTGAACAATAAAAAAACAATAAATCTGTCAGTGACAGAATGAGTTTAAGACAAACAATTATTTTAATGAGAGTTTGATCCTGGCTCAGGATGAACGCTGGCGGCGTGCCTAATACATGCAAGTAGAACGCTGAAGCTTGGTGCTTGCACCGAGCGGATGAGTTGCGAACGGGTGAGTAACGCGTAGGTAACCTGCCTCTTAGCGGGGGATAACTATTGGAAACGATAGCTAATACCGCATAAAAGTCGATATCGCATGATATTGATTTGAAAGGTGCAATTGCATCACTAAGAGATGGACCTGCGTTGTATTAGCTAGTTGGTGAGGTAACGGCTCACCAAGGCGACGATACATAGCCGACCTGAGAGGGTGATCGGCCACACTGGGACTGAGACACGGCCCAGACTCCTACGGGAGGCAGCAGTAGGGAATCTTCGGCAATGGGGGCAACCCTGACCGAGCAACGCCGCGTGAGTGAAGAAGGTTTTCGGATCGTAAAGCTCTGTTGTAAGAGAAGAACGAGTGTGAGAGTGGAAAGTTCACACTGTGACGGTAACTTACCAGAAAGGGACGGCTAACTACGTGCCAGCAGCCGCGGTAATACGTAGGTCCCGAGCGTTATCCGGATTTATTGGGCGTAAAGCGAGCGCAGGCGGTTAGATAAGTCTGAAGTTAAAGGCTGTGGCTTAACCATAGTACGCTTTGGAAACTGTTTAACTTGAGTGCAGAAGGGGAGAGTGGAATTCCATGTGTAGCGGTGAAATGCGTAGATATATGGAGGAACACCGGTGGCGAAAGCGGCTCTCTGGTCTGTAACTGACGCTGAGGCTCGAAAGCGTGGGGAGCAAACAGGATTAGATACCCTGGTAGTCCACGCCGTAAACGATGAGTGCTAGGTGTTGGGTCCTTTCCGGGACTCAGTGCCGCAGCTAACGCATTAAGCACTCCGCCTGGGGAGTACGACCGCAAGGTTGAAACTCAAAGGAATTGACGGGGGCCCGCACAAGCGGTGGAGCATGTGGTTTAATTCGAAGCAACGCGAAGAACCTTACCAGGTCTTGACATCCCTCTGACCGCTCTAGAGATAGAGTTTTCCTTCGGGACAGAGGTGACAGGTGGTGCATGGTTGTCGTCAGCTCGTGTCGTGAGATGTTGGGTTAAGTCCCGCAACGAGCGCAACCCCTATTGTTAGTTGCCATCATTTAGTTGGGCACTCTAGCGAGACTGCCGGTAATAAACCGGAGGAAGGTGGGGATGACGTCAAATCATCATGCCCCTTATGACCTGGGCTACACACGTGCTACAATGGCTGGTACAACGAGTCGCGAGTCGGTGACGGCAAGCTAATCTCTTAAAGCCAGTCTCAGTTCGGATTGTAGGCTGCAACTCGCCTACATGAAGTCGGAATCGCTAGTAATCGCGGATCAGCACGCCGCGGTGAATACGTTCCCGGGCCTTGTACACACCGCCCGTCACACCACGAGAGTTTGTAACACCCGAAGTCGGTGAGGTAACCGTAAGGAGCCAGCCGCCTAAGGTGGGATAGATGATTGGGGTGAAGTCGTAACAAGGTAGCCGTATCGGAAGGTGCGGCTGGATCACCTCCTTTCTAAGGAAATGGAAACCTGTACGTTGGTCTTGTTTAGTTTTGAGAGGTCTTGTGGGGCCTTAGCTCAGCTGGGAGAGCGCCTGCTTTGCACGCAGGAGGTCAGCGGTTCGATCCCGCTAGGCTCCATTAACACTGTAAGGGTGTTAAGATTGAACATTGAAAATTGAATATCTATATCAAATAGTAACAAGAAAATAAACCGAAACGCTGTAAATATTTAAAGAGTTTAGGTCGCAAGACCAAAAATAAGGTTAAGTTAATAAGGGCGCACGGTGGATGCCTTGGCACTAGAAGCCGAAGAAGGACGTGACAAACGACGAAATGCTTTGGGGAGCTGTAAGTAAGCGACGATCCAGAGATGTCCGAATGGGGGAACCCACTAGCTGATGGCTAGTACTCCTATCTGTTAAGGATAGGTAGAGGAAGACGCAGTGAACTGAAACATCTAAGTAGCTGCAGGAAGAGAAAGCAAAAGCGATTGCCTGAGTAGCGGCGAGCGAAACGGCAGGAGGGCAAACCGAAGAGTTTACTCTTCGGGGTTGTAGGACTGCAATGTGGACTTAAAGATTATAGAAGAATGACATGGGAAGGTCAGCCAAAGAGAGTAAGAGCCTCGTATTCGAAATAGTCTTTATACCTAGCAGTATCCTGAGTACGGCGGGACACGAGAAATCCCGTCGGAATCTGGGAGGACCATCTCCCAACCCTAAATACTCTCTAGTGACCGATAGTGAACCAGTACCGTGAGGGAAAGGTGAAAAGCACCCCGGGAGGGGAGTGAAATAGAACCTGAAACCGTGTGCCTACAACAAGTTCGAGCCCGTTAATGGGTGAGAGCGTGCCTTTTGTAGAATGAACCGGCGAGTTACGATATGATGCGAGGTTAAGTTGAAGAGACGGAGCCGTAGGGAAACCGAGTCTGAATAGGGCGAGTTAGTATTATGTCGTAGACCCGAAACCATGTGACCTACCCATGAGCAGGTTGAAGGTGAGGTAAAACTCACTGGAGGACCGAACCAGGGCACGTTGAAAAGTGCTTGGATGACTTGTGGGTAGCGGAGAAATTCCAAACGAACTTGGAGATAGCTGGTTCTCTCCGAAATAGCTTTAGGGCTAGCGTCGACATTAAGATTCTTGGAGGTAGAGCACTGTTTGGGTGAGGGGTCCATCCCGGATTACCAATCTCAGATAAACTCCGAATGCCAATGAATTATGGTCGGCAGTCAGACTGCGAGTGCTAAGATCCGTAGTCGAAAGGGAAACAGCCCAGACCACCAGCTAAGGTCCCAAAATAATTGTTAAGTGGAAAAGGATGTGGGGTTGCACAGACAACTAGGATGTTAGCTTAGAAGCAGCTATTCATTCAAAGAGTGCGTAATAGCTCACTAGTCGAGTGACCCTGCGCCGAAAATGTACCGGGGCTAAAACAATTTACCGAAGCTGTGGATACCTTTATAGGTATGGTAGGAGAGCGTTCTATGTGTGGAGAAGGTGTACCGTGAGGAGCGCTGGAACGCATAGAAGTGAGAATGCCGGTATGAGTAGCGAAAGACAGGTGAGAATCCTGTCCACCGTAAGACTAAGGTTTCCAGGGGAAGGCTCGTCCGCCCTGGGTTAGTCGGGACCTAAGGAGAGACCGAAAGGTGTATCCGATGGACAACAGGTTGATATTCCTGTACTAGAGTATGTAGTGAAGGAGGGACGCAGTAGGCTAACTAAAGCGTGCGACTGGAAGTGCACGTCTAAGCAGTGAGGTGTGAATTGAGTTAAATGCTTAATTCTGTAACATTGAGCTGTGATGGGGAGCGAAGTTTAGTAGCGAAGTTAGTGACGTCACACTGCCAAGAAAAGCTTCTAGCGTTAATCATACTCTACCCGTACCGCAAACCGACACAGGTAGTCGAGGCGAGTAGCCTCAGGTGAGCGAGAGAACTCTCGTTAAGGAACTCGGCAAAATGACCCCGTAACTTCGGGAGAAGGGGTGCTGGCTTTTAGTCAGCCGCAGTGAATAGGCCCAAGCAACTGTTTATCAAAAACACAGCTCTCTGCTAAATCGTAAGATGATGTATAGGGGGTGACGCCTGCCCGGTGCTGGAAGGTTAAGAGGAGTGCTTAGCGTAAGCGAAGGTATGAATTGAAGCCCCAGTAAACGGCGGCCGTAACTATAACGGTCCTAAGGTAGCGAAATTCCTTGTCGGGTAAGTTCCGACCCGCACGAAAGGCGTAATGATTTGGGCACTGTCTCAACGAGAGACTCGGTGAAATTTTAGTACCTGTGAAGATGCAGGTTACCCGCGACAGGACGGAAAGACCCCATGGAGCTTTACTGCAGTTTGATATTGAGTGTCTGTGCCACATGTACAGGATAGGTAGGAGCCATTGAGATCGGGACGCCAGTTTCGATGGAGGCGTTGTTGGGATACTACCCTTGTGTTATGGCCACTCTAACCCGGTAGGTTCATCATCTACGGAGACAGTGTCTGACGGGCAGTTTGACTGGGGCGGTCGCCTCCTAAAAGGTAACGGAGGCGCCCAAAGGTTCCCTCAGAATGGTTGGAAATCATTCGCAGAGTGTAAAGGTATAAGGGAGCTTGACTGCGAGAGCTACAACTCGAGCAGGGACGAAAGTCGGGCTTAGTGATCCGGTGGTTCCGTATGGAAGGGCCATCGCTCAACGGATAAAAGCTACCCTGGGGATAACAGGCTTATCTCCCCCAAGAGTTCACATCGACGGGGAGGTTTGGCACCTCGATGTCGGCTCGTCGCATCCTGGGGCTGTAGTCGGTCCCAAGGGTTGGGCTGTTCGCCCATTAAAGCGGCACGCGAGCTGGGTTCAGAACGTCGTGAGACAGTTCGGTCCCTATCCGTCGCGGGCGTAGGAAATTTGAGAGGATCTGCTCCTAGTACGAGAGGACCAGAGTGGACTTACCGCTGGTGTACCAGTTGTCTCGCCAGAGGCATCGCTGGGTAGCTATGTAGGGAAGGGATAAACGCTGAAAGCATCTAAGTGTGAAACCCACCTCAAGATGAGATTTCCCATGATTTTATATCAGTAAGAGCCCTGAGAGAAGATCAGGTAGATAGGTTAGGAGTGGAAGTTGTGTGAGCAATGGAGCGGACTAATACTAATAGCTCGAGGACTTATCCAAAGAGTCAAAAGATATTGACAACGAAAGGTTAACTTGTTAGAATATAGATGTTCAATTTTGAATGTTTAATCATTCAGAGTTAAGTGACGATAGCCTAGGAGATACACCTGTACCCATGCCGAACACAGCAGTTAAGCCCTAGAACGCCGGAAGTAGTTGGGGGTTGCCCCCTGTGAGATAAGGTAGTCGCTTAGC
>NZ_JACLQX010000042.1:0-4038 GCF_016648925.1 Streptococcus parasanguinis
CATTCTCCTACTGATAACTATTTATTATCACTATACAAATTGCCTAAATAAGTTTAAAATAACATGATTATTATTAAAGGAGATATTCATGGATTCTAAACTTATTTCTAATTACTTAAGTTACTGCAAAACGCATAAACGTTTAAGCACACATACAATTCGAGCTTACAAAAACGATCTTTTACAATTTTACAATTCAAACTACAATAATGTTGAATCATATATTGAATTTTTAACAAAATCAAATATAAAATCAAACACTCTACGACGAAAAATCGCAAGTTTGAAGGTTTTTTATAACTATTTAAAATTTCAAGATATAATTGATGAAAATCCTTTTAATCAACTACGATTTCAATTTCGGAAGGAAAAAATATTACCTAAAACCATTCCTTATGATATTTTAAAAAGTGTCTACTCATATTCAGAACAAAAAGTTATCTATTCAAAATCTAAATATCAAAAACAAAAAGCTGAAAGAAATTTACTAATCATTTCCTTATTACTTTCAACTGGCATTCGGATTTCTGAACTTTGTCATATTCATCTTAAAGATATTAATTTTTCAAATAGAACACTTCATATTATCGGGAAAGGAAAAAAAGAACGTATCCTCTTTTTAGGAGACCAAACAACCTTTAGTTTATTGAAAACATATATAAATAAATACTGCATCCGACCTAATGACTATTTATTTACTGGTCAAAATCCTCTTAAAGCACTGTCAGAACAAAGCGTACGTCTAATTTTAAAGAAGCTGGTTAAGAAAAACAACTTATCTATAACTATCACGCCACATATGTTTAGACACAGCTTTGCTACAATGCTACTGGATAAAGATGTAGATATTCGTTATATACAGCAAATACTTGGACATAGCTCTATTTCTGTAACTCAGATTTACACTCATGTATCTCAATCAAAACAAAAAGAAATACTCACTCTGTGTAATCCTATAACTTCCATTCATTCTCAATCACAAAAATCTGATAACTAGAGCTATATTAAAGTAGTTTGTTTAGAATTTTCTCTAGTTTTTTACTCTATCTATTTTTTTAACATCTAATTTCATTATTATCAACAAAAGGTAGTTCTACATTTTTGAACTACCTTTTTACATATCCTAGATCGGCAAATTAAGTTAGACTTTGTCATGTAACTCAGAAAAACATATATGGGATTTGAGAGTTCAAGTAATTCCTAAAAGTCTTTGAAATAAAAAAAGTAGACGAATGTCTACTAGAAATGTTGAGGTTTGGCAAACGGCTGGTAATGATGATGCTATAGATTCCTTATCTCAAATACTGCCGTATGAATCCACTCGTTATTCATTTGAAAGTCATTTTCTATGATTTTACTAAAGGTAAAACCATTTTTTAAAAGCACTCTCTGAGAAGCCAGATTGTACGTTGCCGTCCCCGCGATAATCTTATGTAAACCATAAGTAGTAAAGGCCTTTTCTAAAACGAGTTTAACCGCTTCACTTGCATAACCTAAATTAGTAACATTTTCTCCGATCCTATATCCAAGTTCTGCTGTTTTTCGATCATCCTCTAAGACACTTAAATTGATTCTTCCAACCATAGTACCTTGTGCATCTCTAATAAGATGCATGTAGACATCCTGATTCTCTTGTTCCCTTAACAATTCTCTTGTAATTTCTTTAAAACCTTCTGAATCAAAATAGGTAGCTGGTCTAGGAGGTAAATTCCGCTCAAAATACTCCCGATTTTCTTTTTCAAAAGAATAAACATCTATGCTATTTTCTTCAGACATCAGCTCTAAACTTATCATTGTAAACCACCTCCTATCATTCTATAAATTCAAATGTACTCATGTTCACACAAAGTGACATTTACAGAATTTACAGAGATATCTTAATTTATTCAAATCGTATTTACATTATAACACAACATACTATGAAGAAAAATAATATCCGTCAAGGACCTCATAAATTCCAACATCTTGCTAAACAAGTAGGGTTTTCTCTTGAGGCCATTTCAGAAGCACTTACTCATAGTGACATCCAAATAACGAGGACTTATGTCAATACTACTGAAACAGTAAATCAAACAGCAGGAGAAATAGCCTTTAGAAGTCTCAAAAAGCAATAGGGTGAACTTGGGGTGAATTTTGGGGTGAACTCTAGTTTTTTGAATAAAAAAAGACATCCAAGAGAAAATTCTTGAATGTCTGTTTATACAAAACTTGATGAGACTAGCACTCCGCCAAAAATGCCTGCACAGTCTTGACATCTTCTGAACTACCGCCTTGGTCAATATCGCAGATATGCTGGAGCCCATATTTTTCGATAATCAAGGCAGTCGCTCCGCAGAAGGTCCGGCCGTGTTTAACAGAGTCACCATTGTTAACAAAACCTTTAATCAGCCCAGGATGTTTCTTAATAAAGCGTTTGGTAGACCACGGAATTTTCCCAGCACCAGCATTTCGAGTAATGAGAATACAGGGCTCTTCCAGTTTCTCCTTGATGCTCTGGGTCGGATAGCCCAGTGATTCTGCAAATCGTTTTCCAATACCAGTATTTGAATCATAAACTACAATCATCTTCATCACCTACTTTCTTAAAAAAAGAATAGCAAACCAAGCCGCAAAGCCTAAAACCACAACATCAGAGATGAGCATAAGCATAAACTCTAAATCTGGCATCATGTGAATGTAAATCAGCAATGACAAAGTTGTCAAAGCCAGTGCTATCAGCTTAGCAACTGCCGGCAAGCCCGGAATCAAAGCAGCTCCGATTAGGACAATGATGAGACCTCCGACTAAAAATGACTGAAAATCCACACTTAAACTAAAACCAACTGTCGCACCGCCGTAGCCAATGGTCAAAAGACCAATTGCGACCAGACAGATACCCAAAATAGCCATTCCACTCATAGCAAATCCTCCTTGCTTATTCATTCTTTTCCTCACTTTCTATTTTTGAATAAACGCTTCCAAATATTCATTCAAAGCTTTTTAAAAAATAATTCACTTTATACTTATGCAATCACATTTCTTCCCATTCCTATTCGGACTACATAAGCCATCACCTCCTTTGTTCGTGAATGAATGGTTATATAAATTCATTCACGTCTACTTCCAAGAAAAGGAATTTCCTCTATTTGGAAAAAATTCCCTTAACAAAATATTTCACTAAAGTCTCAAGACTATCGAAGTAGCCTGAAAACTCCTGCTCTGTGACATGCATGTCTATGTAAAAAATCAAGTCATAAACCTTCATGATCTCAGCTATTTTCTCCTGCGAAAAGCCCTCTTCCTGCAAGCGCTGGCTGAAGGTCTGAATCAGAAACTGATGAAAGGCATTGGATGCTCGTCCGGAATCCTGATTATAGTAATCGTGCAGAATCTGGGAAATGCCTGGCTTGTTCCACTCAGCCAGAATTTTATTGGGTGAAATCAATTCAAAAGTGACTGCAAAAAGCTGTTCAACGATTGTCTCGGGCTCGCCCCGCCAGTCTACGCGTTGCATGATTCCCTCACGTATACGGCTATTTTCAGCTACATAAACCTCCAAGAAGATAGCTTCCTTGGACTCATAATACTTGTAAAAGGATCCGACAGCCATACGGCTCTTCTTAGCAATATCAGAAATTCCAGCTGCCTTATAGCCTTTTTCTGCAAATACTTCCCTAGCCGCAGCCAACAGCTCATTTTTTTTATCCATTTCTATGCCTCTTTTATGAATGAATTAATCTGTATATTCATTCACATTATAACACATTCTTGCTATTTGTCAAGCATTTATGCCATACTATACAAAATAGATAGTTTGCTAAACAAATTATTTTTTTAGATTATATTTTGGAGGTTGAGCTATGCTCAAGGAAAGACGAAACCAGAGTACCATCCCCCTACTGGTAATTACTTTTATTTTTCTAAGAATTTTTCAACTGTATCAAGGAGTTTGATATAGGTAAGATTTACAATAAACATAAGCGACTCCTTTAAAATAAATGATAAATAGATTATAATACTTTACAAACTACCTGAATAGTAGGCACATTTTTGTAAGGA
>NZ_JACLQX010000043.1:0-3547 GCF_016648925.1 Streptococcus parasanguinis
GTAATTCGTTAGAATTCGATTTCGTCGTCCCACCTCCGCACAGTTGAGTAGGGCTGTAAAAGCTGATGAAATCAGCGCAGTAGAGCTCACTCAACCACTGCGTCTTACTCGATAATCCAAAGACAATTGAGAGGCTAGGACTTTTGTCCCAGCCTCATCTATTTTCTTATCTCACATAAATATTTCACATGACCAGGCTCATCAAATTCATTTTTCTCAATAGCATACGCCACATTTGTATCCTTATTGAGAAATAGTATCATAGAATATGGTGCCATGAAACTTGCTTTCTCTTTCAAGAACCAAGAATCAAAACATTGGTCGCCTTCGTATAACACGATTCTTTCATATTCATCTACATCATCACCTTCTGAAAGTCGTGCTCTTACTTCAAAATTAGCGCTGGGTTCTTTTCTCAAGATATCCCCAATCCAATAAGTTGCTTGTTGAAGCGAATAGAAATCAGCAATCCCCCAACGGAAGTACTCTCCCATTTTTTCTTCTACAAATTCAAAATCTTCAGTGGTGTCCATATCTCTAAAACTTGTTATTCTCATATAGTATTCTCACTTTCTATTTATACAACTTGTTTCTATTTTACAGCAAGCAACAAGGCTAGCTTGTTATTTAAAGGATCTTTCTTAGTTGTAGTAATTTGATTCAAATCCTTATATAAATTTATTATATCAAATTTATATAATTTTGTCAATTTTGTCAGATTTAGTACACACTAGAATAACTGAGAGTCAATTCTTGACCTAGGAAATACACAATATAAAAACGCTTAATTCCTTTGTATAGGATAAGCGTTAAATGACAAGAGCAAAAGAAAAGATTAATTATTGTGGTCAATTTTCATCTAAATCCTTCAGTGCCTTCTTATAAGCCTCACTATCTTTCTTATAATAATCACGCTCTACACCAGAGATATCTACAGTAAAGACACCATCTTCATATATATAACTTGTTGTACGGTTTAACATTTGCGAACCCATTAACTCAATTGTTTCATTCTTTCGATCAATTACAAAATTGTCAGCAACACTACTATCAAGTATCCCTTTATTTCCTGAGATAGTAAATGCTCGTTCATTTCTAGATTCACTAACCCAATAATATTCCCCATCCAAAGTCTGATTTCTTTGATTAGAGCATGAAATTAAAGGCATACTCAAAATCGTTAAAAATAGTAGAATCAATAGTTTATCCAATGTAATACCTCCTTAATTGTTTATGTTATAACAAAATACCATTATAGGAATACTACGAAAATGTCTATGATAACAGCAATTCTTAAAGATGTCTGTTACAATAGCAAATCAATCTCACAGAATCAAAAACGCACTCTATTCTCCATAGTGGAGCTAATTAGAATGCGTCATTAGGGACTAAAAGATGACTATTATCAATTATTTATCGTCACCTTTAATCATATTTTTAACGCCTTCGATTGCTCCTTCAACAGCATCTTTTGCGTCTTCTGCGACTTCTTTAACTTTAGAAACTACTTTTTCAGCAGCTCCTTCTTTTTCTGTTTTCTTGTCGCCAGTCAATTTACCGAATCCTTCTTTGACTGCTCCTTTTGCTTGGTTTACTTTTTCTTCTGTAGACATGGTCTTACCTCCGTTTGTATATGTTTTTATATATCCAAACCAAATTCAAATTAATGAACACGTGGTTTTTCATTTGATGAAGAGTCAGTTACAGCTTCTACGCCTTCACCAACTTTTTCTTTAACTGCTGAGAATCCATTTCCTAAACCTGTTTTAACATTTTCAAACTGTTCAGATGCGAATTCACCTGTTGATTCAACAACTCCAGTCACACGATCTTGCAAGCTTACTGAGTCAGCTTCATATTGTTCTTTTGTTTTAATATCAACAACATTCACATTCACTTCAACAACTTCCAAGTCAGTCATCTTAGAAACTTGTGATACAACTACATCTTTAATGTGTTTGTATATTTCAGGAACATTCTTTTGATATTCAACCACGACATTCAAGTCGACAGCAACTTGTTCTTTACCAACTTCAACGTTTACTCCGTTAGCAACATTGTCAGTGTTGATAATCTTATCAGTTAGATTAGAGAAAAATCCTCCATCAACAGCCAACAAGCCATTTACTTTTTCTAAAGAAAGTCCGATAATTTTTTGAATGACTTTGTCTTCGTAAGTCAATTCACCCTTCACATCTTCTGCTTTCGCATTAGTTTCTTTGATATTTTTTTCGTTTGACATATGAAACTCCTTTTATTTAAATAAATTTTTCTGTTGTAAATAATATCCAACTCCAGCTCCTAAGACGGCGAAGATTAAAACAAATAATGTTTTAAAGAAACCATAGGAGAGGATGAAGCAAGCTAAAATAATACCTGCTAACCCAGACAGGAGTGGATACTGGTATTTTTTAAACCATTCCATTTTTTATTTCCTTACTTTACACGACTCACAGTTTTTTTAGTTGGTTTTTTAGGCTTATAATCCTTTACAGAAACATTAAGCTTAACACCATGATTAAGTCCAAAAAACTGTGTTAATCCATTACCGATTTCATCTTTTATAGACTGAGTTCTTTTAATAATATTATCTGAAGGAAGAATTTCTCCTTCCACGTAAACTAAACATTTATTTTTCCGACTATTTACACGAACTTTAGGGTTCTTAATGAAGTTGTTTTCATTAACCACACTACGAACAAATCCTTCAATAGCAGAACTTTTTAGTTTTAGTTCACCACCAGCATTTTCTAACTCTATCTCTAAATGTTGTTTAGGATAAAAAATTATCACTAACATAGATAATAAAATTAAAATTGAAAGAACTAAAGTACCCCAAAAAATGTATCTAGAAAGATAATATCCTAAAAAAGAAATCCTCTTCCAATTAATCAAATGGAGCTCTAAACCGCTAACTTTATGATAATCTAGCAAAATAGGAATCAAAATTGTCAAGATTAAAATACAAAATATAAGAGAAAGTATTTTCTTAGATTTTGACATATTGAATCCTTTCACGAATACAATCAAATCATAACCTTGCCCTGTCTTAAAGATTATGATTTATTCTTGAAAAAGAAAATTATTCTTTTTTCCCTAAGAAGAATGAAACTACACTAACAACAATGACAGCTCCTGCAATTGAAGGAAGCAAAGCCATGCCTGCTAAAGATGGGCCCCAACTGCCCAAAAGGGATTGTCCAACTGATGAACCAATTAAACCTGCTAAAACATTAGCAATAATACCCATTGAACCACCTTTTTTGGTAATTCCTCCTGCAATGAGACCAATAAGGCCTCCTACAATAATAGACCATAGCATAATGGGCCACCTTTCTAAATCAAAGAATATTTATTTAAATATTATCTATCTCCATTGATTAATAATATTATCAATTTGGATTGATAAAATAAATA
The DNA here is from genome assembly GCF_016648925.1 of Streptococcus parasanguinis. Classification (GTDB taxonomy): domain Bacteria; phylum Bacillota; class Bacilli; order Lactobacillales; family Streptococcaceae; genus Streptococcus. Next base: position 3,418 of record NZ_JACLQX010000043.1, read on the forward strand.
GTAGAATTTTAGCTAAAATCTTATTTCGGATATTTTTTCCAAAATATTTTTCTATGATTGATATAACTATAAACCTTTACCCAAACAAAGTCAACTAAAATGCTTGGGTATTTTTAAAAAGCATAAATAT
>NZ_JACLQX010000044.1:0-2378 GCF_016648925.1 Streptococcus parasanguinis
TCAAACAGCAGGAGAAATAGCCTTTAGAAGTCTCAAAAAGCAATAGGGTGAACTTGGGGTGAATTTTGGGGTGAACTTTAGTTTTTTGAACAAAAAAAGACATCCAAGAGAAAATTCTTGAATGTCTGTAAACGTTGATATAATCGTGTTGATTAACGTTTTGAGTGCAGTGGTTGCCATCCAATCAAACATCGCTTCGCTTGTTTTCTTGGGGCAACTGTGCATAGCATATCTCTACGCGACTAAAGTCGCTAGAGCTATCCTAATTGCGCACCGCCAGTTCTCATAGAAAAAACACCTTGCAAGATGCAAAGTGTTTTCGTTTGTATTCTGCTGTCCAGCAACGAATTAACGTTTAGAGAACTGGCTAGCTTTACGAGCTTTCTTAAGACCTGGTTTGGAAAGTATGGGTTTCAGTTGGACTAAAAATAACGTAATAGCAAGGCTTTTCAAAACGATATCTACTTAGTAATTTCATAAAATATGAATCAATAAATTATAAATAAGGGAATAGTTTAGGTCTGTAAGTATTAAAATAATACACCTAACTTCGGTCAACAATTTTTAGTTATTCACTCTTTTTTCAGATAGTGTTTTTAAAGTTATGATGTAAAATGCCGCAATTAAAACACTATACATCATAATCGGAGGATAGACAATTAAGGATAGAATCAATCCCACTCCTTTAATTATTAGGTCAGGTATCAATAACTTTCTATATTGTGCGGTAGCTTCAAGTAATTCTTTCTGATCCATATTGGGTTTATCAATTACTTTATGTAAAAACCAGTTTGCTACCGTTGAAACAATAACGATCAGTCCATAAAAGAGCTGTGCCGTATGATTCATGAAATGACTACTAACTATTCCAGTAGCATAGGGCATAAATGAAACAAAAAATAAAAGATACAAATTCTTTCAAATTTCTCCCTTTTCAATTTGCCTAACTTGACCTGCATTACCTAGGTCGCTTTGCTTTAAATTATACTTTTTTCTTAAACATTTAATACGAGTAGGTATTTCTTGTGAGTAATTTTCATCAAAAAATTTCATATATAATCTCCCTATAATCATGGAAAAGTAGTAAAAATAGTTGTTATCCTAGTTGATTAAAAAAATCTCTGATTTCCTCATCTTTTATAAAATAATATATAATTTTCCCCTCTCTTCTAGTGTCCAAGATGTTTTGATTGGCTAGTTTACGAAGATGGTGGGAGGCAGATGCCATACTGAGATTTAATAAACAGGCTATATCGCAGACACAGAGTTCTTCGATGGCAAGGAGATAAAAGATGATATTTATCTGTTTATTATCGGTAAATTTTGATAAAATGCGAAGTGATTTTTGGACTTTTTCCTTTTCAAGGTAGTTCGTTGCGGTTGTAACATTTTGTTGATTTATAACATCCACTTGACAGATACTATCTTTTTTCATAATTTTTTCTCCTAGCCTAACACAGCCCATAGCATGTCAAAGCTGTTGTTTTCAATCAGGATATACATCCCCAATCCTAAATAGACAACGGCAATAAACCATCTGCTATATTTTTCCAAAGTTTCTCCAACAGAAGGGACTTGTGCTAATTTTTGGGCAGAAAAAACCAAGAGATAAATCATGACTAGAAAAGTAAGTAAAGTCACTATCAAATTCGCTAAATTTAAGGTGGTAAAATATGGGACAAAGACACCAATATTGTCAGCGCCACAACTTGCAAAAGTAATCATAGCGACTAGAAAAATCAAGTTTTTATTGTCTTTTCGCAAACCATCTTTTGCAATAGCTTCTCCATCAGAATCTCCTAAAAGCAAAACTTTGAGGCCTAGGAAAATTGGAATCAAACCGAGTAAACCTAAAATCTCTTTACTAGGAATATAATTTAAGACAAATGCAAAAAGCAAACTTAGGAATATTAGACTAACAGAGCCTAGAAATTGTCCTAAATAGATGTTAATAATGTCCTTTCTGCTTTTTCTTTTGGCAAAAAATAACATTAGGATAATAAGTAAGTCTACGGCTGTCCCAGAATACAGGATTATTGAAGTAACAATATTTTGAATCATAAAACACCTCATTCAAATATATTTTTGAATGTATTCTAACATTAACCTTTGTAGATGTCAACTTAAAATCCACCAATTAATAATTGCATGTCAATATTTGTATTGTGAAACTAGTTTCAGAAATATATAGTCTTAAAGTATGTCCACTGCCAATGGTTTTTTCAATATTTAAGAGGAGATTTATAATGGTTCATTTCTATAAATTTATAAACGAGTTATATATTTTGTTTAACCAATTATTAACTATTTTTATCAATAATCACTTCATTAATTTGTACTTTTTAATTTTGATTTATTTTTCGTGCATATTTTATATG
>NZ_JACLQX010000045.1:0-1080 GCF_016648925.1 Streptococcus parasanguinis
CCTTCGATTGCTCCTTCAACAGCATCTTTTGCGTCTTCTGCGACTTCTTTAACTTTAGAAACTACTTTTTCAGCAGCCCCTTCTTTTTCTGTTTTCTTGTCGCCAGTCAATTTACCGAATCCTTCTTTGACTGTACCTTTTGCTTGATTGATTTTTTCTTCTGTAGACATACTATTACCTCCATCTGTAATATATTTTATTTTATATCAAAAGAAAACCGATTTTTCGCTTAAATCTTATGCTAAGTGTGCCATCATTCAGTTAAATTGAAATAGTGCTTTACTTAGGTTTATTTGATTATATCGGCTTATAGCCTATATAATCTTATTGTAAAACTTAATATGAACAGAACTAAAAATTGTATAGAGTATGTTGATCTAACACGAAAAATCGATTATACTTATGACTTATTTGTCATCACCATTAAATAAATTCTTTATATCTTTGATTGCGCCTTAAACAACATCTTTTACTTAGTTGCCTTTTTCTTCTGTAATTTTGAAATAACGAATCTTTTCAAAACTACAATCAAATCATAATCTTTTCCTGTTATAAAGATTATGATCTATTTTTGAAAAAAGAAATTTATTCCTTCTTCCCTAAGAAGAATGAAACGACACAAACAACAATGACAGCTCCCGCAATTGAAGGAAGCAATGCCATACCTGCCAAAGATGGTCCCCAAGTACCCAAAAGAGATTGTCCAACTGATGAACCAATTAAACCTGCTAAAACATTAGCAATGATACCCATTGAACCACCCTTTTTTGTGATTCCTCCTGCAATGAGACCAATAAGGCCTCCTACAATAATAGACCAAAGCATAATAGGACTCCTTTCTATCTCAAAGAAACACTATTTAAATCATATTCAATAAGCAATTATGATGAATATAACATTTTTGTATTTTGATTTTTTAGCTAAAAGTCTCTTATTGAATAAAAAATTAAAGCGCTTACTTTTCTAGAGATAATATAATTATAGACTATTTTTTATATGGAGTCAACTAAAATACTTGACTTTTTTAAAATTGTTGAAATATATTAAATTATAAAACAAAATACCTAAATAGTATTATTG
>NZ_JACLQX010000046.1:0-1035 GCF_016648925.1 Streptococcus parasanguinis
GCTAGACAAACCTGTTTTTTTACGCGATAAATATTATTTATCATCTCCTTTAAAAATACATATTAGACACGATCATTAATAGGTGATAAGATGAATGTATGAAATAATAAAGGAGGAATGAATATGTGCAGAACCATAGTAGGAGTATCCGCTAATCTCTGTCCGGTTGATCCGGAAGGGAAGAACCTTCATTCCTCCGTTTCCAGCCAGTTTGCAGAAGGGATTCGTCAAGCAGGCGGACTTCCAATGGTTATTCCGATGGGAGATATTTCCTTAGTCAAGGATTATGTTGAAACCATTGATAAATTGATCTTGAGTGGGGGCCAAAATGTGGAGCCGAGTCTTTATGGTGAAGAAAAAACTATCGAGAGCGACGATTACAACATCAAACGCGATCAATTTGAGCTTGCCCTACTGAAGGAAGCAGTACGCCAAAACAAACCGGTTCTAGGAATTTGCCGTGGGGTTCAGTTGATCAATGTGGCTTTTGGAGGAACACTCAACCAAGAGATCGAAGGGCATTGGCAAGGACTTCCGTTTGGGACTTCCCATTCTATCCAGACTAAAAAAGGCAGTGTGGTAGAACAGCTTTTTGGACAGGCCAGTCGGATTAATTCCGTGCACCGTCAAAGCATCAAGGATCTCGCACCGAATTTCCGTGCAACCGCCTTTGATCCGCGCGATCACACCATCGAAGCCATTGAAGCTGTAGATGGTCATCGCATTATGGGCTTGCAGTGGCACCCAGAATACTTGGTTAATGAAGAAAAAGGGAATTTAGAACTTTTTAAATACTTATTACAGGAATTATAAAAAAAGAGGTTGAAGTTGGGTCAACCTCTTTTTTAGTGCACATAGGATATTTTACTCCATGTTTTCCTGACTCTTATCGTTTGTGCTAACAGGTAAAAGACTAAAGATAGGGAGTTTTCCCAATGTATGTATGAAAGAATGAGATAGGATATTTCCTGATTCACAATAGGCGATAGATAAAGATAAAAAATATTTATAGCGAAAAAAACAGGTTTGTCTAGT
>NZ_JACLQX010000005.1:0-100357 GCF_016648925.1 Streptococcus parasanguinis
ACAGCCCTACTCAACTGTGCGGAGGTGGGACGACGAAATCGAATTCTAACGAATTACCGATTTCTGTCCCACTCTCTGAATGTACATTTACTGATTATGATTCTGAAGTCTGTTCAACTGGTTTGTGAGCAGACTTGATAGAGATTTTCCCATTGCTGGTCATGACGGCTTTGAGTTGTTTTTCACTTGGATGTTCCAGGTAATAATCGGTAATAGCATCTTCGATATGGTCTTGGATGGTACGACGGAGTGGGCGGGCCCCCATTTTTGGATCGTATCCCAGATCGACCAATTTTTCTTTCACCTTCTCTGTCACGTCCAGATGAATCTCATTTTGTGCGAGACGTTGATTGACTTCATCGAGCATGAGGGTAACGATTTGAAGCAGGTTTTCTTTTGATAGAGGTTGGAATTCAATGATGCCATCAAAACGGTTCATGAATTCGGGGCTAAAGAAGTTACCGAGTTCTCCAAGTACAGAGTTGGTGCGTCCTTCTCGAGCTGCTCCAAAACCAACATTGGCCTCAGCTTTGCCAGTTCCAGCATTAGAGGTCATGATGATAATGGTATCTTTAAAGCTGACAGTGCGGCCTTGACCATCTGTCAGACGGCCATCATCCAAGACTTGCAAGAACATGTGCATGACGTCTGGATGGGCTTTTTCAACTTCATCCAGCAAAACGAGAGAGTATGGATTGCGGCGGACCTTTTCAGTTAGTTGTCCAGCTTCATCGTAGCCCACATAGCCCGGAGGAGCTCCGACTAGTTTCGCTACGCTGTGTTTTTCCATGTATTCGCTCATATCAAAGCGGATCATATTGTCTGCAGAACCAAAGAGTTCAATCGCCAATTGTTTAGACAATTCGGTCTTCCCGACACCGGTTGGTCCGACAAAAAGGAAGCTTCCGATTGGACGATTTGGCGATCCTAGGCCGACACGATTGCGTCGAATGGCTTTCGCGATTTTATCTACTGCATCATCTTGACCGATCACATGAGCTTTCAAATCAGAAGCCAGATTGATCAATTGAGACTGTTCTTTTTCTTTCAAATCACCAACAGGAATATTGGTCTTTTGTTCAACTATGTGTTCAATAGTTTTTTCACTGATGACAGGGGTTTCCTGATCGGTGACATGTTGACCTTGCATTTCCTTGTATTTCGCGATTTGGTCGCGGAAGTAGGCTGCTTTTTCAAAGTCTTCTTCGCGTGTCGCTTGAGCTTTGAGGTTTTCCGCTTCAATCAAGCGCTGGTCGATCACTTTTGGATCCACAAAGTTTAGGGTCAGGTTCATCTTAGATCCCGCTTCATCCAACAAATCAATGGCCTTGTCTGGCAGGAAGCGATCTTGGATGTAGCGGTTTGAAAGAATAGCTGCCGCTTCGATGGCCCCGTCTGTATAGTGGACGTGGTGGTAGTCTTCGTATTTTTTCTGGATGCCCTTGAGGATGGTAATGGTTTCTTCAACCGTTGGCTCATCGACCTTAACGGGCTGCATCCGACGTTCCAAGGCTGCATCTTTTTCAATAATACGGTATTCATTGAGGGTAGTAGCACCGACTAATTGGAGTTCTCCACGCGCCAAGGCTGGTTTGAGGATATTTCCAGCGTCCATATTGCCCTCACCAGCTGATCCTGCGCCAACAATTTCATGGATTTCGTCGATGAACAGAATCACATCTTCACGTTGACGAATTTCATCCATTAATTTTTGCATGCGTTCTTCGAATTGACCACGGATGCCTGTGCCCTGAACGAGGCTGACGACGTCTAGGCGGATGACTTCTTTTCCTTGCAATTTATGTGGAACGTCGCCATCGACGATTTTTTGAGCCAGGCCTTCCACTACGGCAGTTTTTCCGACCCCAGGCTCTCCAATCAGAACCGGATTGTTCTTGGTTCGACGGTTGAGGATTTCGATGACACGGATAATCTCCTCGTCACGGCCAATGACAGGGTCAATATCCCCTTTGCGGGCAATTTCTGTGACATTGATGCCGAACTCTTCTAACAGTCCTTTTGGCTTTTGAGGGCGTGCTTGACGAGGGTCTTGACCACCACCACGGTTATTGTTTTGGCCGTAGCCGCCACCTCCATAACTGCCTCCGGATTGAGTTGGAGGGGTTTGAGGTTCTTGCGGACTTTGGAAGTTTCCAAGGTTATTGAAGAAATCTTCAAAAGGATCTCCAGTGAGTTGGCTCCGTTGGGTCATGCCTTTCAAGAAGCTGTTATTAGGGTCTGTTTTCATAATTTTATAGCAATTTTGACAGAGGTCTACTTGCTGCTGACGTCCATTTACATTTGTATATAAATGGATGGTTGATTCATTTATTTTACAATTTTGACAAAGCATATACATACCTCACAGTAGGTTTTTGATGGTTTTCCATCAAGAGACGAGCCTATTTTTGAAAGGTCAAAAATAGTCAAAGATTTATAGTTTCATTATATCAGTATTCTAGAAGTTTGCAAGAATTTGCTACGGAATGTCGCTAAGGAGTGAAGAAGAGAGCAAATCAATGGAAAAATGTGAATTTTTATTGGAAGAGCTTTCTCTTTTATGATAAAATAGGAGAGTAGAAAGTAAAGAGGAGAAATAAAATGGAATCACATTTAGTACGGATTATTAACCGTTTGGAGACGATGACAAAAGACGGTGGAAACTTAAAACGTAATTTTGAACGTGACGGTGTTGTTGTCGCTGAAGTAGCCTACAACCACAATGAAGAAGAAGGTTCAACCTTTACACTTCGTGATGTTGAAGCGCGTGAAACCTATACATTTGATAGCATTGATTTAATTGCAATGGAAATTTATGAATTGCTTTACTAAGCAGCTGTGTGGATGAGTTTGGGGTGGTCTCAAGCTCATTTTTTGTCCATCTGGCTATAGTTTTCGTCTATAAGAAATTCTAATTAGGAACAGTTAGGTTTGAGAGTTGAAATCTGCTATAATAGAGAGGACTATTTTCATTACTTGACTAGAAAGAGAATTGACATGACGACAATCATTGATGGGAAGGCGCTCGCTACAAAATTACAGGGTGAGATTGCGGAGAAAACAGCACGATTAAAAGAAGAGACAGGAGTTGTGCCTGGCCTCGTTGTCATCGTAGTAGGAGATAATCCAGCTAGCAAAATCTATGTAAGAAATAAAGAGCGTTCTGCTATTGCGGCAGGCTTTCGGAGTGAAGTGAGACGACTTCCTGAAAGCATTAGCCAAGCTGAATTATTAGAAGTGATCGAACACTACAATCAAGATCCCCTTTGGCATGGGATTTTGGTGCAGTTGCCACTGCCTAAGCATATCGATGCGGATGCAGTCCTTTTAGCCATTGATCCGACAAAAGATGTGGATGGCTTTCATCCATTGAATATGGGACGCTTGTGGGCTGGAAATCCTCTCATGGTGCCTTCAACTCCCGCTGGGATCATGGAGATGTTCAAAGAGTACGGGATTGATCTAGAAGGGAAGCGAGCAGTCGTGATTGGTCGTTCCAATATCGTTGGAAAACCAATGGCGCAGTTGCTCCTCGCCAAAAATGCGACGGTAACCTTGACCCATTCCCGGACCCATCATCTGCCTAAAATTGCTAGAAGAGCAGATATCTTGGTTGTTGCGATCGGTCGTGCGAAATTTGTAACAGCAGACTTCGTGAAAGAAGGCGCCGTTGTTATTGACGTCGGAATGAATCGCGATGAGAATGGCAAATTGTGTGGGGATGTCGATTTTGACTCCGTTGCACCTTTGGCCAGTCATATTACTCCGGTACCAGGAGGGGTTGGGCCTATGACCGTCACCATGCTGATGGAGCAGACCTATGAAGCAGCTGTTCGTGCCTTAAAAAAATGAAAGTGTGAACAAGATGAAGTTTGTATTTGATTTAGATGGAACCCTGTCATTCGATGGTGTCACAATCGATGATGAAATCAAACAGGTCTTATTGAGAGCAGAAGAATTTGGCCATGAAGTCGCCTTTGCTTCTGCACGTTCTTACCGGGACTGCTTGGGCCTTTTAGGGGACCCATTGAGTCAGCAACTCGTGATAGGCTTAAATGGTGGATTGGCCTATCGCCAGGGGCAATTGGTATATGAGGAACAATTGGACAAGGATGTATATCGGGAAGTCCTTGGCTTTTGCCGCCATTACAATCTACCATTTTTTGTGGACGATACCTTTGATTATAGTGGTCAGATTTTGGAAAAGGTTCCTTTTATTGCGAATGTGGATCCCCTCAAAAAAGCCCAGTATCGTTCATTAGAGGACCTGACGGATCCGATTAAGGTTGTGATCTATATGGGGGGTCATGAGGAATTGGTAGATGAGATCATCGAGCGAATTGAACAGTCCAATAAGGCCCACATTCGTTATCATGCTCATGAAAAATGTATCTATCTCAATCCAGCAAACACTCATAAAGCGACAACAGTCGAAGAACTCTGTGGAGAAAATTTCGTGGTTTTTGGTAATGATCAAAACGATATTGAGCTCTTTGAAAAAGCTATTTATGCAGTTCAAATTGGCGATTTTCCATCCCTTCGGCCTTACGCTGATGATCAATTAGTGGCCAAGCAAAATCATCCACAAGCTGTTGCTGCTAAGATCTTGCAAGTCTTCGCAGAATTTAGAGGAAAATAAAAGAAGGAGGGGGAGTCGTGGCTTCTCCTTTTTCGCTAGAAATGAGGAAGGTATGAAAAGAGTTCAGAAAGAAGAGATCCAGCGTGTTATTGTGAAGCGAGAGGAGAATTCTTATAAGGGCGATTTTGGTCGCCTGCTCTTGATTGGGGGAACTTACCCCTATGGAGGAGCTATTATTATGGCAGCCCTTGCTGCGGTTCATAGTGGTGCGGGGCTGGTTACTGTCGCAACAGATCCTGATAATCTGACAGCCCTTCATAGCCATCTTCCTGAAGCCATGGGCTTTGATCTAGCCGATCACGAACTCCTTTGTGAGCAGCTCCAAACAGCCGGTGTGATTCTCGTAGGACCGGGCTTAAAGGAAGCAAGAGAAAGCCAAGCGATCTTACACATGATTTTTGAGCATGTCTCTAGCCAGCAGGTCTTGATATTAGATGGCGGAGCTATTAGTCTTTTTGCAGCTTCTCAGTTTGACCTGCCAGAGGCTCAGTTGGTCTTTACCCCTCATCAAAAGGAATGGGAAAAACTGTCAGGGCTTGATCTAACAAGCCAGACTGAAGATAGAAGTCGAGAAGCGGTTCAAAGTTTTCCTAAAGGGACTGTCATTGTAGAAAAAGGGCCACACACCCGCATTTGGACAAGTGGGCAAGATGAGGGCTATCAGCTAGATGTTGGTGGTCCCTATCAGGCAACAGGGGGTATGGGAGATACCTTGGCAGGGATGATCGCAGGATTTGCGGGTCAATTTCCACAGGTCAGTCTCTATGAGCGCGTGGTGGTTGCGACCTATCTCCATTCAGCCATTGCAGAAGACTTGAGCAAGGAGGCCTATGTGGTTCTACCGACGACCATCAGCCAAGAAATCCCCAAATGGATGAAGAAGTGGAGTGACAATTCAAACGAAAATGTTGAAAATGAAACGTTTTCATGATAGTATGGATGAAAGGAGGTGAGAAAATGAATGAGCAAAAAAAATCGATTACGATGAAAGATGTTGCAGCAGAAGCTGGGGTTAGTGTTGGGACCGTTTCTCGTGTCATCAATAACGAAAAAGGCATTAAAGAGGTGACATTAAAAAAAGTTCAACAAGCGATTGAAAAACTTTCTTATGTGCCAGATGAATATGCGAGAGGATTAAAAACGAATCGTAGTAATATTATCGCTTTACTTATTCCAACCATTTGGCATCCATTCTTTTCTGAGTTTGCATATCATGTAGAAAAGGAATTGTTGAAAAATCAATGTAAATTATTGATTTGTAATGCAGATAAAGATGCTCAAAACGAGATAGAGTACATAAAATTACTTGAAAAAAATAAGGTAGATGGGATCATTGGGATCACCTATTCAGATATCGATAAGTATATCTCCTCTAATTTACCTTTTGTTAGTATTGACCGTCATTTTTCTGAAAATGTCTATTACGTAACCTCTGAAAATTATCATGGTGGTCAACTGGCTTGCCGAGAGTTAGTCAAACGAGGTTGCCAAAATTTAGCTTACATTAGTGGTGTGAACAAACATTTGAATGAAACAACGGAACGCGGAAGGGGGTTTAAAGATGAAGCTAAACGGCAAAATACAAAAATCTGTAGTCTTGAAATGCCAGAACCGTTAGATCAAGCAGAAAGACAAATTAAGTCTTTTTTCGAAGCTCATCCTCAGATTGATGGGATTTTTACAGTAAATGATTTTATGGCTCTACGTGTTATAAAAGTTTTGACGGAGATGGGAAAAACTCCTCTAGAGGACTATCAAATTATTGGTTTTGATGGCTTAAGACCTGCTTTTGATCAACCGTACTTACTTTCGACCATTGTTCAAGAAATAGCTCAGATGGCCCAAGCGGCAGTAGATTTATTACTCAAATTGATTCGACAAGAAAAAATAGAAAAGAATGTGATTAGTTTGCCCGTACATTTCTTTGAAGGGAACACTACAAAAAAATTATAAAAAGTGCTTGACAAATTATGAAAGCGCTGTTATAATTTAGCTATAAAATGAAACGTTTCAAAAAACTCAACTATTTTAGCTTGAGTTAAAAATATAACCAAAAAATGAAACGTTTCAAAAAGGAGGACGCTATGCGTAAAGGTATTAAGTTATCTGTAGTTGCAGCACTATCATTAGGATTGCTTGCAGGATGTGGTGGGGGATCAAAATCCAAAACTGCAAGTTCTTCAAATGAGATTAAAGTCTGGGTTCAGTTCTCAGATGAAACAGCTGAGGGAAAAGCTTGGCAACAAGTTGTTGATAATTTCAACAAATCAAAGAAAACGAAATATAAGGTTGTGACAGAATTTATTCCACGTAGCGGTAGTGGTGGTGGATATGAAGATAAGGTTAACGCCGCTGTTACGACAAATAGTTTACCAGATGTCATTACACTAGATGGTCCTAATACTGCAGCCTATGCAAAATCAAAAGTGATTGCTCCTTTGGATGATTATCTAAAAGACGATAATATGGATGATGTACTGGACAGTATTAAACAACAGGGAACTTATGATGGTAAATTTTATGCATTTGGTTATTCAGAATCCAATGTAGGTGTTTACTATAATAAGAAAATGTTTAAGGAAGCAGGGATTGATGAAGCTAGTTTGCCAACCCTAGAAAAACCATGGACATGGTCTGAGTTTAATGCCATTGCTAAGAAATTAAAAGATCATTTTAACAAACCAGCAATTGATTTCCGTTTGAATTCAAACGATGAGATGTTGCCATATGCTTACATGCCTCTTATTTGGTCAAATGGTGGATCTGTTGTGAATTCTAAAGGAACAAAAGCGGAAGGCTACTTCAATAGCAAAGAAAGTGTTGAAGCTGTTCAATTTATTCAAGATCTTGTGAAGGATGGATATACGACAGTTAGTCCTGTTGAAAAAGGTTTTGAAACCGGTGAATATCCTATGGTTCTGAGCGGTTCTTGGACGATTGCAGACCTACAAACAAATTACAAAGATATTGATTTTGGTATTCTTCCTTATCCAGTTTCAGATAAAACGAAGAAATTGGTATCACCTTCAGGTAGTTGGCAATTAGCCGTTACAACAAAATCTGATAAAAAAGAAGCAGCCGCTGAATTTGTTAAGTTTGCTACAAATACTGAATCTAGTGAAATTCTAAGCTTAGGTAACAGTGTTCTTCCAATCAGAAAATCAACAATTAAAAATATTAAGGACAAAGTATCTGAGCCAATGCGTTTCTTGATGGAACAAAATGCTAAAACAGCTCATGCTCGTCCAGTTGTAGTAGCTTATCCACAAGTTTCACGCGCTTTCCAACAAGCAATGCAAGATATCAGCTATTATAAAGATAATCCAGATGTACAAAAAGTATTAGATGCTCGTGCGAAAGAAATGCAAACAGCAATCGACCAATCTTTAAATAAATAGTTGACATTCAAAAAGGTGGAAGGTAAGTTATGGAATGTACCTTCCACCTTATTTTATTTAATAGTTTCATCTTAGGAGACGAACAATGAGCGAAAAAAATAAAGTCGAAACAAAAAAGAAAGAACGCCTTAAAGAAAATATTATGGGCTATAGCTTTTTAGCTCCAGCTTTAATATTGCTTTTCATCTTTTTAGTGATACCTGTTGGTATGGTGATCTATTATGCCTTTACAGATTATTACCTATTAACGCCTGAGGATAGAAAATTTGTAGGATTACAAAATTTCATGCGCTTAGCACAAGATCCAATCTTTATAAAAAGCTTCTTGAATACCTTGAAATTTGTAGTTTGGATTATTCCAGTGCAACTTGGTGCGGCTCTCGGGATGGCCTTAATTGTTAATAAGAAACGTAAAGGAAATATGTTCTTTAAGGTAGCATTTTTTGCTCCTGTTGTGATGTCTCTTGTCGTTATCTCTATCCTCTGGTTATACTTGTTAAATCCAAATAATGGTTTGCTCAATGCTCTACTGAATAAAATTGGTATTTCTTCACAACCATTCTTGACAAGTCCAAAACAAGCCATGTATGCCATTGTATTTGTTTCTGCATGGCAAGGTGCAGGTTATCAAATGTTGTTATTCCTTGGAGGAATGCAAAATATTCCACAAGATATTTATGAGGCGGCAGAGTTGGATGGATTTTCAAAATGGGCTCAATTTAGATATATCACGATGCCTTTATTGAAACCAACTGCCTTGTTTGTACTCTTGACGACATTGATTTCAGCATTTAAATTGATTGTGCAACCAATGGTCATGACTCAAGGTGGTCCATTGAACTCAACAATCACTATGGTATATTACATTTATCAACAAGGTTTCACTGACCGTCTTGTTGGTTACTCAAGTTCGATTGCCTTAGTATTTACAACATTGATTGGTATGATTAGTCTTGTACAACGGCGAGTTTTGAAGGAGGATGATTAGGATGAAACGTTTAAAACCGACTACTATTTTAGAATATGTTTTATTAATTCTATTAGCAGGCCTCTTTCTATTTCCTATGATCTGGATGGTGGTTTCAGCAATGAAGCCAGAAGCAGATGTGTATAAGAATTTAACAAGTTGGAAAGCTTTCTTACCTAGTTTTAATCCAGCTGATTGGTTTAAACCTTACCAAGAAGTTCTTGCCCGTTTTAGTATTCTAACATATCTAGGGAACAGTATTTTTTATGCAGGAACATTTGCACTTGGGTCTATTATAGTAAACGCCTTAGCGGGATTTGCATTTGCAAAAATTAATTTTACAGGTAAAAAAATTCTGTTTGGCTTTTTATTGGCCTTGTTAATCATTCCGATGGAAACAGTGTTGATTCCTCAATTTACAATTATTAATTCACTTGGCTTAGTCAATAATCGTTTAGCGGTTATTATCCCTGGATTAGCTAGTGTCTTTAATATTTATCTTTTCCGAAACTTCTTTATTGCCATTCCAGAAGAAATTATCGAATCTGCAAAAATAGATGGCGCAAGTATCTTACGGATCTTTTTCAAGATTATGTTGCCGATGTCGAAACCGGCAGTCGCAACAGTAGGTGTTCTTTCCTTTATTTCTAGTTGGAATGATTATATCTGGCCGTTGATGGTTTTAACCGATTCGTCAAAATTTTCAATGCAGGTGGCGATTACAACCATTAATACAACTCAACCAGTTTATATCAATCAAGTAATGGCTGTTTTGACAATTTCTACAATTCCACTTATTCTAGTATATATCGTAGCACAAAAATATATTATTCAAGGTCTAGGTGGATCTGGTACAGGTATTAAGTAGGTGATCAGTATGAAGGAAAGCATTCGGAAAGCAAATCAGTATATCGATGAAAACAGGGAGAAGGTCAACCAGCAATATAGAGGAGCATTTCATTTGCTACCTCCAATCGGTTGGATGAACGATCCAAATGGCTTTGTTTATTTCCGTGGGGAATATCATTTGTTTTACCAATTCTATCCCTATGATAGTGTTTGGGGGCCCATGCATTGGGGGCATGCCAAATCAAAAGATCTTCTCCATTGGGAAGAACTGCCAGTAGCATTAGCGCCAAGTGAAAGCTATGATAAGGATGGTTGTTTCTCGGGTAGTGCTATTGTGAAAGATGACAAGCTCTATTTGCTGTATACTGGTCATGTAGACGATGAGGAAAAGCGGGAAGAGACTCAGTGTCTTGCGGTGTCAACAGATGGCATTACCTTTGAAAAGTTGCCTACTAATCCAGTGATCCATGCTCAACATATTGAGGGGATCGCAGATATTGCAGATTTTCGTGATCCTAAAGTATTTGAATATCAAGGAAACTATTATGCTGTCGTTGCTTCTAAGACACCAGATGACAGAGGTCAAATTCTCCTATTTGCATCAAGTAATCTAGTAGATTGGGACTTTACATCAGTCCTTCTAGAAGGTGAAAAAGGGCAAGGGATTATGTGGGAGTGTCCTGATTTCTTCCCTTTAGATGGCAAATGGGTCTTGATCCTGTCTCCCATTGAAATGGAAAGGCAGCAAGAAAAATACTGGAATTTAAATTCGACGGTTGCCTTTATCGGTGACATGAATTGGGAAACGGGGCACTTTCGTGTCGATTCCTATGATGAAATCGATGGTGGTTTGGATTTCTATGCCCCTCAAACTTGTCAAGGACCAAATGGCGAACGATTCATGGTTGCCTGGATGCAAATGTGGCACCGGTCTATCCCCAGTCATGATTTAGCTCATGGGTGGGCAGGTAGTATGACTCTTCCAAGAAAATTGTCCTTGAAAGACGGACGATTGGTTCAGGAGTTACCTGAGTCAGTGAAAGAACACTTTCTTGTAGAGCATGCGTCAGAAACCGTTGTTAAGGGCAATCAGATCACGATCCCAGCGAGAGGGAAACAAACCTTGTTTGAACTAAATGCCAAACCGGGTCGCTCCTTTATCCTTGGATATGGTGATGAAACTGATCCTGATAGTGTCTTGCAATTGGTTTACGACGCCTCTCAAAAACGCTTTAGCTTAAGTCGAGACCAATTTGGACACCTCATTTCTGGAAAAGAAAATCCAGCATTTCAATCGAGATGGATTCAGTTGGATCCTGAAAAAGAACTTCATTTTTCAATTCTCCGAGATACCAACTCAATTGAAGTATTCGTGGATGGTAAAACTCTCTCGATGACCTTTTATGAAACGACTGAGAATCCTGTCTATACCATCACGGCAGATGAATGGGTCGAATTGGTCGTAAAAACCTATCAAAAATAGAAAATCAATAGCCTCCTAAAGAATAAAAAGACAAGTCTTGTGACTTGTCTTTTTATTCTTTAAGAGAGGACAGAAGCGAGGAGTCCTCCGAGAATGAGGATGATAGCCCCGCTCAGTCGGTTGGCCATTTGGGCGAAGGCGATCATTTCCATGCGATCGGATGCGGAGAGAACAGCGATATTTCCGGTTCCTCCCATCGAGTTATTGATCATACCAGATCCGATAGCAGTCTCGACTGGATACAATCCAACCAGTTTTCCGATCACAGCAGAAGCAAGCCCCATAGCTAGAACAGAAGTCAAGCTTAGGAGAATGAATTGCCAGGTCATCGCCTTAGCGAGAGTTGAAAGATCAATCAAGGAAAGTCCGATCCCAGCTAAGACTGCATGGGTAAGGTTGGTCATAATGACTTGGTTGAACATGAGCACACAGTTTTCCAAAGGTTTTGGGACAGCATTGAAAGCTTTCAGAATAAAGACGATGATAATCATGAAGGCATAACTGTGGATTTTTGGAACAAAGGCATTGCAGATGACCCCGAGAAGAAAAATACTAAAGGCAAACATCATTCCAACTCCGATTTGGATCGGATCAAGGGTGAGTTTTTCTTTCTTCAATTCATCTTTATTGACGGGAATCAAGACACCGTGACCATTGTAAGGACTATCTGCAAAGACTTTGACGATCAAAACAGCACCAATGATGGCAAGGATATTACCAAGTGTGGTAGCGGGTGCCAATTGAGAGAAGATAGCTGCTTGGCTTCCGTGGAGATTGGCAGCATAGATCTTTGAAAGAGGCAGGATTCCAGCTCCCATTCCTCCGACCATTTGTGGGAAGGAAACATAGAGAATCGAATGTCCAAATCCTTGTCCCAAAAGGCTTCCAACGATCCCAACAGAGAGAGCCCCAATGACCATGGTGACCAAGGAAACAGGAATAAAGCGAGCGGAAGCTTTCACTAGGAGATTGCGATTCATCCCTAGAATAGCCCCACAAATCAAGGCTGCGATATAAAAATCTAGAAAGCCAAAGGAATCTCCCAAAAAGCCCTTGGTAGCTGTGATAATGTTTGCTGGAATAACATGGAAGGTCGCTAGAAGAGTAGCTCCTAGTAAGGTGAAGACGGATCCCCCACCTAGGTAAGAATTCATAATTGGAAGTTTCTCACCGATAAAGTAGAGAAGATGCCCCATGACGACCAAAAGGAGGGTTAGTCCAAGCATATTGAGTGGGAGTTTCCCCATAGCAATCGTCACCGCAAGAACGATGACGATGAATGCATATAGAGGAAGACTGACACCGGAAATTTTGATTTCATTCAATTTTTTCATGGTTGTTCAGTCAGCTCCTTATTAGTATTTAGGATACCATTTAAGGTCACGTACAGCTTTGGCCATATCTGTTTCTTTAGCTTGTGCAAGCCCTTGTTCTTGAGCTTTCTTGGCAACAGCTTCTGCTACCTTGATAGACACGTCTGCTACATATTGGAATGGTGGAAGGACTGGCGCACCTGGTTGACCTGGATTGACGATGCCTGACAATGAGTGAGCAGCTGCCCCGATCATTTCGTCTGTCAACAATTTGGCTTCAGAGGCCAACATACCAAGACCAAGACCTGGGTAGATCAAAGCGTTATTGGCTTGACCGATTTCGTAGTCCACACCTTTGTAGCTAATGGTTCCTGAAGGGACACCGGTAGCGACAAAGGCTTTACCGTCTGACCATTCGATGACTTGTTGGGCTGTTGCTTCCAATTTCTTGGTTGGGTTAGAAATTGGGAAGATAACTGGGCGTTCAGTGTTTTCACACATGGCTTCAACCACTTCTTTAGTGAAGGCACCTGGGTTTGTAGAAGTTCCTACCAAGATCGTTGGTTTCACTGTTTTGATCACTTCAAGAAGATTGGTCATATCGCCTTTACCTTCGAAGTCAGAACGTTTTTTAGCAAATGGTTTTTGAGCTGGCGTCAAATCTTCCATATCGTCAAACAAAAGACCTTGTTTATCGATCATGAAGAAACGTTTGTAAGCTTCTTCTGGAGAAAGCCCTTCAGCAACCATTTCAGCGTGAACACGGTCTGCGATACCAGCACCAGCAGAACCACCACCATAGCAAAGGTAAACTTGGTCTGTCAATTTTTCACCAGTGATATCCATCGCTCCAAAGATACCACCCAAGACAACGATCCCAGTTCCTTGAATATCATCGTTGAAAGTTGGGATTTCTTTCTTGTAACGGTTCAAGATATCAGCCGCATTTGAACGACCGAAGTCTTCCCAGTGAAGGTACAATTTAGGGAAAAGTTTTCCAGCTGTTTGAACGAATTGATCGATAAAGGCATCGTATTTTTCACCACGAACACGTTCATGACGGTTCCCCAGATACATTGGATTGTTCAACAATTCTTCACGGTTGGTACCAGCATCGATGACAAGAGGCATAACGCAAGCTGGATCAATGCCTGCAGCAGCCGTGTAGACCATCAATTTCCCGACAGAGATGTCAACCCCTTGGACACCCCAGTCACCAATACCAAGGATTCCTTCTGCGTCAGTTGCAACGATCAAGCGGATATCGCGATCGCCAGCCGCATTTTTCAATGTTTCTTCGATATTTTCTGGGTGGTTAATATCAAGGTAAGCTGCGTATTGTGGGTCTACAAAGAGTTCAGAATATTGTTCAATGGTGTCTGCGATCACTGGATCATAGACGATTGGGTTGAACTCAACGATGTGTTGGTTAAAGAGGTAGTAGAAAAGAGTACGGTTTGTATTGAAAATTTCCATCAAGAAAAGACGTTTTTCAAGGTCTGATGGTTTGCGCAAGAAATGTTGGTAAGCTTGTTCAGCTTGTTCTTCGATGGTTTGAACATATGGAGGAAGAAGACCAATCAGGCCAAGTTCTTTACGTTCTTCCATTGTGAAAGCAGTTCCTTTATTTAAGAAAGGATTGTTTAAAATTTCATGTGATTTCATTGCGAAATACTCCTCATAAATAATTTATCTGTAAGATTTTTTCTCACGCAAGCCATTATAGTCTTCGGTAATTCTTATAGTCAACTTCCCTTGTCCTTATAAAAAAATTTTATAAGTAAGAGTTTTGTGTTAGAATGAAGGAAATGGAAATTGTAGAAATAGAGGGATAGAGATGAATATCCGAGACTTGGAATATTTTTATCAACTGTCGAAGCTAAAGTCTTATACAGACGTGGCGCATTATTTTCAAGTGAGTCAACCGACTGTAACCTATGCCATCAAGCGTTTAGAGGACCACTATGCTTGTCAGTTGGTGGAAAAATCGTCTTCTAATCGTGTCTTGCACCTAACTCAGCCGGGGAAGGTTTTAGCCAATCACGCGCGAGAAGTTTTAATCGAAATCGAAAAGACAGAAAAAGCTGTTGAACGAAGTAAAAAGAATCTGTTGCGCATTGGACTACCTCCTTTGATCACTAGCGATATCATGAAAAAATTTG
This sequence comes from Streptococcus parasanguinis, assembly GCF_016648925.1. Taxonomy (GTDB): domain Bacteria; phylum Bacillota; class Bacilli; order Lactobacillales; family Streptococcaceae; genus Streptococcus. Next base: position 14,812 of record NZ_JACLQX010000005.1, read on the forward strand.
GGACGCATGATGAAGAGCTTGAGATTTTTCGTCAATCGCAATTGGTGCAATTAGGTTCCAGGGATTTGATGCGTTTGTTGGTGCGTGGAGATTTAGATTTTAGTCTGTTGGGAAGCTTAGAGCCCATTTCACGCGCGCATTTGACCAGTCAGCTCTTGTATAAAAAAGAATTTTTTGTGATTGTTTCAAAGGATCATCCACTAGCAGATCGCAAGGAAATTTCTTTTAAAGAGGTGTTAGAGGAGACCTTCATTCTGTTAGATGAGCATCATGTCCACATGACGGCTTTTAAACGCTTGAATGCTCGCTTTGATGATTTAGCCCAGTCTACTGTTGTCTTGACCGATTCCAACTTGGTCTTGAGTTTCATCGAAGAAAATTTGGGAATTGGTCTCATGACCGATCTGACTCTCTTTCCAGAATATCCAAATCTTGTCAAAATTCCGCTGGTTGAAGAGGAAAAAACAGTCTTCTATATTAGTTATGCCTATCCAAATGAAGGGGAACCCCAAGCGCTTCTTAGCTCCTTTATTGAACGGTTAGAGAAGTGTGAAAAATAAGGAAGCTGGTGTTAAACAGACAAATAGAAAGTTTCTTGAATAAAATGAGACTTGTAGAGAAAGGAAATTCATGATTTCGCTTTGTCTGCCAGCCTTTTTTGGTGTTTTTTGGTATAATTAAACTTGATCATATTCTGCAGAAAGGAGTTCCTATGTCCAACTATTTATCCGTATCAAGTTTGACCAAATATTTGAAATTAAAATTTGATAAGGATCCCTATTTGGAAAGGGTTTATCTGACAGGGCAGGTCTCCAATTTCCGAAAACGTCCCAACCACCAGTATTTTTCATTAAAAGATGAAAAAGCGGTCATTCAGGCAACGGTCTGGGCTGGGGTTTATCGAAGCTTTGGTTTTGAGCTAGAAGAAGGCATGAAGATCAACGTCATCGGTCGCATTCAGCTCTATGAGCCAAGTGGGAGTTATTCCATTGTCATTGAAAAGGCTGAGCCAGATGGGGTAGGGGCCTTGGCCATCCAATTTGAGCAACTCAAGAAAAAGTTGACCGAAGAAGGGCTCTTTCAGGATCGATGGAAGCAAGCTCTGCCACAATTTCCAAGAAAGATCGGGGTCATCACCAGTCAAAGTGGGGCCGTGATTCGCGATATTATCACAACGGTGAGCCGACGCTTCCCTGGTGTAGAGATTGTGCTCTACCCGACCAAGGTTCAGGGTGAAGGAGCATCTAGTGAGGTGGTTGCTAATATTCAAAGGGCTAACCAACGGGATGATTTGGATGTCTTGATTATCGGTCGTGGGGGTGGTTCAATTGAAGATCTCTGGGCTTTTAATGAAGAAGCAGTGGTGCGAGCCATTTTTGAATCGCGGATTCCGATTATCTCCAGTGTTGGACATGAGACAGATACGACTCTAGCCGATTTTGTAGCAGACCGACGAGCCGCTACTCCGACAGCCGCTGCTGAATTGGCTACTCCAGTAACCAAATTGGATCTCTTGTCCCATTTACAAAAGCAGGAAAATCGCATGGCAACAGCCATGTCCAATCGCTTGGCCTATAATCGTGAACGCTTGGCCAAATTAAGTCAATCGGTTATTTTTAGACAGCCTGAAAGACTCTATGATGGCTACCTGCAAAAGATTGACCAGTTGCAATTGCGCTTGAAACAAGGAATGCGTGATGCTTATGGACAAGGGGCCAATCAACTGCAAGGTCTGCGTCATCGCCTAGAAGCCATGTCTCCTTTGCATCGCATCGAGCGCTACCAAGACCGCCTGCTCCAAGATAAGAGAATCTTAACCAACCGAATGGAACAAGTCCTAAAAGAGCAAAAGATCAAGGTAAAAGGCTTATCAGAAGCCCTCTTGATGCTCGATACCAGTAGGATTATTGCGCGTGGCTATGCCATGGTTAAGCAAGACGATCAGGTTCTAGACTCGGTTGCGAAAGTAACAGAAGGGGACCCGCTGTCACTCATCATGAGAGATGGCCAGTTAGAAGTAGAGGTAAAACATGTCGAAAGAAAAGAAATTTGAAGAAAACTTAGCAGATTTGGAAGCCATTGTCCAAAAATTGGAAAGTGGTGATGTGGCTTTAGAAGAAGCTATTACAGAATTCCAAAAAGGAATGAAGTTGTCAAAAGAATTGCAAGATACCTTGGATCAAGCAGAGAAAACCTTGGTCAAGGTCATGCAAGCAGATGGTACTGAAGCGGATCTAGCATGAGACAAGAAGAAAAACGAAATAGAGTAGAGCAAGCAGTTCGCTCTTTTTATGAGGAGAAAGCCGTTGCCCCCCATTTAGTGGACTCGGTCCTTTATTCGATTCAGGCAGGTGGAAAACGCCTGCGCCCCTTGCTCCTTCTAGAATTGTTAGAGGCCTTTGGACTGGAATTGACAGAGCCTCACTTTCAAGTGGCAGGAGCTTTGGAGATGATCCATACAGGAAGTCTCATTCACGATGATCTGCCAGCCATGGACAATGACGATTACCGTCGGGGACAATTGACCAATCATAAGAAATTCGGAGAAGACCTGGCGATTTTAGCAGGGGATGCGCTTTTTCTCGATCCCTTTGGGATGATAGCTGCGAGTGCCCTTCCTGATGCGGTCAAGGTCTCCTTGATTCTTGAATTGTCAGATGCTTCCGGTAGTCGTGGAATGGTAGCTGGCCAAGTCCTTGATATGGAAGGGGAGCACAAACAGCTCACGCTAGCAGAATTGCAGACTATCCATGCCAATAAGACAGGGCGCCTCCTTGCCTATCCTTTCATTGCAGCAGCTTTGATTTTAGAGTTGCAAGCAGACATTGGTCAGCTCTTAGAAAAAATCGGGAAAAAATTAGGCCTGGCTTTTCAAGTGCGGGATGATATTTTGGATCTGGTCGCTGATTTTGAAGCTTTGGGTAAGACCCCTCAAAAGGACTTAGTAGCTGAAAAATCGACCTATCCAGCCCTGTTGGGATTGGAAGAATCAAAAGCTTTGCTGACAAGTGAATTAGACGCTTGCGAGGACTTGTTGGATCAGATTACAACTGCTTGCGACTTTGATCCGCGAGCGATCAAGAAATTAATAGAAGGATTACGAATAGATGGCTAAGGAAAGAGTGGATGTATTAGCCTATAAACAAGGCCTATTTGATACCCGCGAACAAGCCAAAAGAGGGGTGATGGCAGGTCTTGTCGTTGCCGTCATCAATGGTGAGCGCTTCGATAAACCGGGTGAAAAAATTGATGAAGCAACCGAGTTGAAATTAAAGGGTGAAAAGCTCAAATATGTCAGCCGGGGCGGTCTTAAATTAGAAAAAGCCCTGAACCAATTTGGTTTATCTGTAGAAGGTAAAATTGCGATTGATATTGGAGCTTCTACAGGTGGCTTTACAGATGTCATGCTGCAAAACGGAGCCAGCCAGGTCTTTTCGGTGGATGTCGGGACCAATCAGTTGGCCTGGAAATTGCGCAATGATCCTCGAGTGGTCTCGATGGAACAGTTCAATTTCCGCTATGCCGAGCCAGATGATTTTGAAGCGACACCGAGCTTTGCCAGTATCGATGTCAGCTTTATTTCCTTGGACTTGATTCTGCCAGCCCTTCACCGGATTTTGGCAGAAAATGGACAAGTCGTGGCCTTGGTCAAACCTCAGTTTGAGGCAGGACGCGAACAGATCGGGAAAAATGGGATCATTAAGGATCCTAAGATTCATTTAGCGGTCCTTAAAAAGGTCGCTACATTTGCAGGAACGCATGGCTTTGCGGTAAAGGGAGTGGATTATTCCCCTATCCAAGGAGGTCATGGCAACATCGAATTTTTGATGTATCTAGAAAAAAAAGAAGAGAAAACAAAGCCAACTACAGAGCAGCTGGAGGCTGTTGTGGAGCTGGCACACAAGGAATTTAAACATGAAGAGTAAGAATATCAGATTAGAAAAAATTCGTCGCTTCATTCGCGATCATGAAGTGGGGACGCAAGAAGAGATCGTCGAACATTTGAAAGAAGAAGGCATCTCAGCAACCCAAGCGACGGTATCACGGGATATCAAAGAATTGGGCATCGTAAAACGTCCTCTCAAAGATATGACCTATGTCTATGAATTGCCACGTAAGCACCACCAAGGGATTGGGATGATTGAAAGCAATATCTTGTCTCATCGTCGCATGGGAGAATATGTCAATTTCACCATGGTTCCAGGGACGGCTCCTCTAGTCAAACGTCGCTTGCGGGAGATTTATAAGGAGCATATCTTTAGTATTGTTGCAGATGATGATACGATCTTGTTGATTGCTTATTCCGCACCAGAAGCAGAGAATATCCTCAAATCAATCTTTGGGTGGTAAGAGCCTATGCTATTAGAAATTTCGATTAAGAACTTTGCCATTATCGAAGAGATTTCCTTAAATTTTGAAAAGGGAATGACGGTACTGACAGGGGAAACAGGTGCAGGGAAATCCATCATTATCGATGCCATGAACATGATGCTGGGAAGCCGCGCAACGACCGATGTCATTCGACACGGAGCCCCAAAAGCAGAAATCGAAGGGCTCTTCACCGTTGAGAGCAATCGCCACTTGACGACTCTCTTTGAAGAGCAAGGGCTAGAGTGGACTGATGAATTGATCATTCGCCGAGAGATCTTGCAAAATGGACGAAGTGTCAGCCGGATCAATGGTCAGATGGTGAATTTGTCTGTCTTAAAGGCAGTCGGCCAACACTTGGTGGATATCCATGGGCAGCATGATCAGGAAGAACTGATGCGGCCCCAATTGCATATCGCTATGCTGGATGAATTTGGGGATGCAGCCTTTTTCCAAACTAAAGATGCTTATCGTCAGACCTTCGAAGACTACAAACGCCTGCGCAAACAAGTGGTGGAACTCCAGCGCAACCAGCAGGAAAACAAGGCTCGTATCGAGATGTTGGAGTTTCAAATCGCAGAGATTGAGGCAGCTGCCTTGGAAGTGGATGAGGACCTGCGTCTGGAGCAAGAACGCCAACGCCTGCTTAATCACAAGATGATTGCTGATACCCTAACCAATGCCTATACCATGCTGGATGCAGAAGAGTTTTCGAGCCTCTCCAATGTGCGCTCAGCCATGAATGATCTGGAAAGCATCGAAGAATATGATCCCAGCTACAAAGAGCTCTCAAGCCAGTTATCAGAAACCTTTTATGCCCTTGAGGATATTACCAAGCGCTTAGAAGATGTGGTCGATGGTCTGGAGTTTGATGGCAATCGCCTCATGCAGGTGGAATCACGTTTAGATTTGATCCACTCCATCACGCGCAAGTATGGTGGCCAAGTCAAGGACGTCTTAGAATACCTGGCGCAAATCACCAAAGAATATAGCCTCCTCACTGGAAGTGACCTCTCGTCTGAGGACTTGGAAAAAGAACTCAAACGTTTGGAAAAAAGTTTGGTCACCTTGGCTCAAGATTTGAGTGATCAGCGGCATGCCCTGGCCCAAGCTTTGGAAAATGAAATCCAGCAAGAATTGGCAGATCTCTACATGGACAAGGCGCGTTTTCAAGTACGTTTTAGCAAGGCTAAGTTTAATCGTGAGGGAAATGAAGCTGTCGAATTTTACATTTCGACCAACCCAGGTGAGGATTTTAAACCCCTTGTCAAGGTAGCATCCGGCGGAGAATTGTCACGCTTGATGTTGGCCATTAAGTCTGCTTTTTCTCGAAAAGAAGGAAAAACCAGTATCGTCTTTGACGAGGTGGATACAGGGGTCTCTGGGCGCGTGGCCCAAGCGATTGCAGCGAAAATTCATAAGATTGGTCAAAATGGCCAAGTGCTTGCCATTTCTCACCTGCCTCAAGTCATCGCTGCAGCAGATTATCAATTCTATATTGAGAAAATCAGTGATGAACACTCAACTGTCTCTACTGTGCGTTTGCTCAATAGAGAAGAACGAATCGAAGAAATTGCCAAGATGCTGGCAGGAGAGGATCTAACGGAAGCTGCCCGTCAACAAGCAGAGCAACTTCTCAAGCGTTAAGAGAAAGAAGGTTTGAAATAATGTCAAGATACTTTGTAGTCGGAGATATTCACGGAAAAGCACAAATGCTAGAAGAGCTCATGACAGAGTGGGATGGAAAAGCCCAATTGGTCTTTTTAGGGGATTTGATAGATCGAGGCGAAAACAGCAAACGATCGATTGAAATCGTAAAAGACTACGTAGACCATCACGGAGCTGTTTGCCTTTCCGGGAATCACGAGTACATGTTTTTAGCCTGGTTGGACAATCCAGAAGAGCGTTATGACCACTACCGAAGAAATGGTGGCGATACGACCATCAACTCTCTGTTAGGCCGGCCACTCGATGCTCCTGTAGATGGGATTGCGGATGCGCAAGCAGTAGAAAACGCCGTTCCTGACTTGGTGGCTTTCATCCGTAGTTTGCCTTTTGACTACGAGACAGAGACCTATTATTTTGTCCACGCTGGTGTGGATCTAACCCTTGAAAATTGGCGAGAAACCAGTGATTACCAAAAGGTCTGGATCCGAAAACCATTCCATGAAGCGGAGAATCATACAGGCAAATGGATCGTCTTTGGCCATACACCGGTCTATGGACTGCTCAATGAGCCAGTCGGCACCGAAAATCTTTGGATTTCAGATCGGAAGATGGGTGTCGATGGGGGTGCTGTCTTTGGTGGAGTCCTCCATGGATTGCTCTTGGATGATCAAGGTATTGTCCATGACCATGTCCTTCATAATACAGGTTTTTCTGCCGCAGACGACTGAGGAAGCAGGAATGGATATCTTTCACTGCAAAACCCCGTGTTTTTTGATATAATGAAAGCAGAACATTCTTAGGAAGAGTATAGAAATATATGGCAAATATTAAAATAGTTACAGACTCATCTATTACAATTGAGCCTGAAGTGGTTGAAGAATATGGCATCACCATTGTGCCACTTTCTGTTATGGTGGATGGAGTCCTTTATTCCGACAGTGAGTTGGGTGAAGGGGACTTCTTGCGCTTAATGCAGTCTAGTAAAAATCTTCCAAAGACCAGCCAACCACCCGTTGGAGTCTTTGCGGAGGTGTATGAAAAGTTAGCAGCAGACGGAGCTCATATCGTTTCAATTCATATGTCTCATGCCTTGTCAGGAACCGTAGAGGCGGCTCGTCAAGGAGCAACCTTATCAGGGGCAGAAGTAACTGTGATTGATAGTGGCTTTACAGACCAAGCCATGAAGTTTCAAGTGGTTGAGGCAGCTAAGTTGGCTAAAGAAGGAGCAGATCTAGACACCGTTTTAGGTCGTATTGAAGAAGTCAAAGAAAAGACAGAGTTGTATATCGGCGTATCTACCTTGGAAAATCTAGTTAAAGGTGGTCGGATTGGCCGTGTCACCGGACTTTTGAGCTCGCTTCTTAACATCCGTGTGGTGATGCAAATGAAGGACCATCAGTTGGAACCAATCGTCAAAGGACGTGGAAACAAGACCTTTAAGAAATGGTTGGATGAATTGGTAGAGAATCTTTCCCATAGTAAGGTGGCTGAGATCGGGATTTCTTACGCAGGGACACCAGAGTGGGCCAATGAAATGAAGGCTCAGTTGCAATCTCTCGTTGAAAAAGCAATCCCTGTTCTCGAAACTGGATCGATTATTCAAACTCATACAGGTGAGAATGCATTTGCAGTTTTGGTACGCTACGAATAAGCTGAATAAATGTTTGAAAAAACAGGTTTAGTACTTGACCTAAAGGCTTTTTTTAGATATTATAGTACTGTTAAGGCGTAAAGCCTAAAAAAAATTGGAGGATTTGTTAAATGGCTAACAAACAAGATTTGATCGCAAAAGTGGCAGAAGCTACAGAATTGACTAAAAAAGATTCAGCAGCAGCTGTTGACGCTGTATTCGCAGCAGTTTCAGAATACCTTTCAAAAGGTGAAAAAGTTCAATTGATCGGTTTCGGTAACTTCGAAGTTCGTGAACGTGCAGCTCGTAAAGGTCGCAACCCACAAACTGGTAAAGAAATCAAAATCGCAGCTTCTAAAGTTCCAGCATTCAAAGCTGGTAAAGCTCTTAAAGAAGCAGTTAAATAATTGCATTTTGAAAAGCCATCCTAGATTTCTAGGGTGGTTTTTTGTTGGACAGCTCTATAGGATAAGGGTATAATAGGAAAAAAGAAAGAGAGAGAAGAGACCATGCGATTCATTTTAGGACTCTTTGCCTTGTTGTTTATCCGACCTATTTTGTATCTACTGAAAGGGCTGTGGTTCGTACTGGAGTTCTGTTTTATGATCCTCGTGGTCAAAATGATCCTAGGAACCGTGCGCTGGATGACCAGTTGGATCGGCTGAGAGGGGATAGAGACATTAGTGAATGACTCAATGTCCCCCAGGGGTTTTGCTCTTCCATTTTCAGGCTCGTGAATCAATGTCCACTGGACATAACCTCGCTTTTCCGTTTTCAAGCTCGTGAATCAATGTCCACTGGACATTTTTTTTAATTAAAAGCATTCTAAATAGTGATTTATTTTGAAACATGCTATAATAGGGGTAACGAATCGATTAAATCAAATTGGAAAGGGGGGATCATAGTGAACACATTGCATCGTCATGAAGAAGAGCGAGTGGAAGAAGTTTTGCAAAGTTTGCGTGCCAAGGGCATTCGGATAACCGATACTCGCAGAGCAGTTCTTTCCTATTTAGTGGCGAGTCATGAACATCCAAGCGCTGAGAAGATCTATCGCGACTTATTGCCTCAGTTTCCAAGCATGAGTCTAGCAACTGTATACAACAATATCAAGGTTTTAATTGATGAGGGAGTTGTCTCTGAGATCAAGGTTCGCAATGATACCACGACCTATTTTGATTTCATGGGGCATGACCATTTGAATGTGGTATGTGAAAAATGTGGTCGTATCGCAGATGTGGACATTGAAGTCCCAGATCTTCGCGAAGAAGCAGCCAGTCAAAGTGGCTACCAGATCACCAAAACCCAGATGACCGTCTATGGCATTTGCCCCGACTGTCAGAAAAATTAATGTTAGAGAAACCAGAGCCGTTAGGCTCTTTTTTGTGAGAAATTGCGCTTTTCTATGGTCGCCACTAGATTTTTCACTGAAAATCTAGTAGAATAGAATAGATAAACGGGGGAAACCTCGGAGAATAAAAAGGAGATCCATCTAATGGTAAAATTGGTTTTTGCTCGCCACGGTGAGTCTGAATGGAACAAAGCTAACCTTTTCACTGGTTGGGCTGATGTTGATTTGTCTGAAAAAGGTACACAACAAGCGATCGACGCTGGTAAATTGATCAAAGAAGCTGGTATCGAATTTGACCAAGCTTATACTTCAGTATTGAAACGTGCGATCAAAACTACTAACTTGGCTCTTGAAGCTTCTGACCAATTGTGGGTTCCAGTTGAAAAATCATGGCGCTTGAACGAACGTCACTACGGTGGTTTGACTGGTAAAAACAAAGCAGAAGCTGCTGAACAATTTGGTGATGAACAAGTTCACATTTGGCGTCGTTCTTACGATGTATTGCCTCCTGCAATGGACCGTGATGATGAACACTCAGCACACACTGACCGTCGTTACGCTTCACTTGACGATTCAGTGATTCCAGATGCTGAAAACTTGAAAGTTACTTTGGAACGTGCCCTTCCATTCTGGGAAGATAAAATCGCTCCAGCTCTTAAAGACGGTAAAAACGTATTCGTAGGAGCACACGGTAACTCAATCCGTGCCCTTGTAAAACACATCAAACAATTGTCAGACGACGAAATCATGGATGTGGAAATCCCTAACTTCCCACCATTGGTATTCGAATTTGACGAAAAATTGAACGTTGTAAAAGAATACTATCTTGGTAAATAAAAATATCCAGTGGATATTTTTATTCCGAGCCTGAAAACGCAAAATCGAGGCAATTATAACGGGATTCGTTATCAATCATAGAAAGCTGACTTCGGTCAGCTTTTTTGCTTGTCTTCCTTAGATCCTAGCTGGTTTTGGGTTTTCAGGGTCTCCTAAAAATGTTATAATAGAGTGTTACTAAATTGGGTTCCATTAGCCCTGAAAGGAAAAGAAAATGACAAAATCATTCTACATCACAACCCCTATCTATTACCCATCTGGTAAACTGCATATTGGTTCAGCTTATACAACGATCGCCTGTGACGTCTTGGCGCGTTACAAACGCATGATGAACTACGATGTTTTCTACCTGACTGGTCTCGATGAGCATGGGCAAAAGATCCAGCAAAAAGCAGAAGAAGCTGGGATTACGCCGCAAGCTTATGTAGATGGGATGGCCGTTGGAGTGAAAGAACTCTGGCAATTACTCGATATCTCATATGATAAATTCATCCGTACGACAGACGACTACCATGAAAAAGTGGTGGCTCAAGTCTTTGAACGCTTGCTTGCGCAAGACGATATCTATCTGGGTGAGTACTCTGGTTGGTATTCAGTCTCTGATGAAGAGTTCTTTACAGAAAGCCAATTGGCTGAGGTTTACCGTGATGAGAATGGCAAGGTTATCGGTGGGGTAGCCCCATCAGGCCACGAAGTAGAATGGGTTTCTGAAGAATCTTACTTCCTTCGCCTCAGCAAATACCAAGACCGTTTGGTTGAATTTTTCAAATCCCAACCTGATTTCATCACGCCAGATGGCCGTCTCAATGAAATGTTGAAAAACTTCATCGAGCCAGGTTTGGAAGATTTGGCGGTATCTCGGACAACCTTTACTTGGGGAGTTCCAGTTCCATCTAATCCAAAACACGTGGTCTATGTATGGATTGATGCCCTTCTCAACTACGTGACAGCTCTTGGTTATGGTCAAGAAGATCATGAAAACTTTGACAAATTCTGGAACGGAACCGTCTTCCACATGGTTGGAAAAGACATCCTTCGTTTCCACTCCATCTACTGGCCAATCCTTCTCATGATGTTGGATATCAAATTGCCAGAACGCTTGATTGCCCATGGTTGGTTTGTCATGAAAGACGGTAAGATGTCTAAGTCTAAAGGAAATGTCATCTACCCAGAAATGTTGGTGGAACGCTTTGGCTTGGATCCACTTCGTTACTACCTCATGCGCAGTTTGCCAGTTGGTTCAGATGGGACCTTCACACCAGAAGACTACGTGGCTCGCATCAACTATGAATTGGCCAATGACCTTGGAAACCTCCTTAACCGGACGGTGGCCATGATCAATAAATACTTTGGTGGTCAAGTTCCTGCTTATGTCGAAAATGTTACCGCATTTGATGCAGATTTGGCTAAGGTGGTTGAAGAAAACATCGCTGAATACCACAAGCAAATGAATGCGGTTGATTACCCACGTGCTTTGGAAGCCGTATGGAACATCATCTCTCGGACCAACAAGTACATCGATGAGACAGCGCCTTGGGTTCTCGCCAAAGAAGATGGGGACAAGGAACAATTGGCAGCGGTCATGGCTCACTTGGCAGCTAGTCTTCGTGTCGTGGCTCATTTGATCCAACCATTCATGATGAACACTTCAAATGCCATCATGGAACAACTTGGCTTGGGCTTGGACTTCGATCTTGAAAACTTGACCCTAGCAGGTTTCCCTGAAAATGTCACAGTGGTTGCCAAAGGAACTCCAATCTTCCCACGTCTCGACATGGAAGAAGAAATTGCCTACATCCAATCTCAAATGACTGCTGGAAAACCACAAGAAAAAGAATGGATTCCAGAAGAAGTGGAACTCAAGTCTGAAAAAGACGAGATCAAATTTGAAGACTTTGACAAGGTTGAAATCCGTGTAGCAGAAGTCAAAGAAGTGGAACGCGTCGAAGGATCAGACAAACTGCTTCGCTTCCGCCTAGATGCAGGAGATGGCGAAGACCGTCAAATCCTCTCTGGTATCGCAAAATTCTATCCAAATGAACAAGAATTGGTCGGCAAGAAACTCCAAATCGTGGCCAACCTCAAACCACGTAAGATGATGAAAAAATACGTTAGCCAAGGCATGATTCTTTCCGCAGAACACGGAGATCAATTAACGGTCCTAACCGTTGATCCATCTGTACCAAATGGAAGCATCATCGGTTAAATGATAGATGAAGAAAAGTCATCTAAAAAACTTTCCTTAGGTGAGTACGGACGTCAGCGAACTTCGAAGAAGTTCCATGACTTAGTTTTGGACCCTAGGTTCCAAAACTCCCGAGTGCTAGAAACACAATTGTTTCTAGCACTTTTCTCACGGTGGAAAGTTTCAGTAGATGATTGAATAATTCTAACGAATAAATTTTTTGATTTTTATAGAATTTATTTGATTTGTAAGGAAGAGCAGATTGTCTACTCTCTCAAGCACTCCCGCGGGAGTGCTTTTCTTGTGTCGATATAGTTCCTATCATTGAATTTTATAAGAATGTTAGATGAGTCCTATTAGTAATGAATGTTAATGGAGACTTCCGCAGTGAGAAAAGAGTCTGAAACGGTATCGTTTCAGACTCTCGGAAGATTTGAGACAGAGGGCTCAAATCTTAGGTATGGAATCCCAAAGGGATTCGCTACCGTCCGTCCTCACCTAAGGAAGGTCTCCGAAATATAGTCCCTATTCATCCGGCCGGTATTCTAGGATATCTCCTGGCTGGCAGTCGAGTTCTTTGCAGATGGCTTCAAGGGTAGTGAAGCGGATGGCTTTGGCCTTGCCGGTTTTGAGGATGGAGAGGTTAGCTGTCGTGATGCCGATTTTATCGGCTAGCTCATTGGATTTCATTTTCCGCTTGGCCAGCATGACATCTAGATTGACGATAATCATGGCACCCTCCTTAAATGGTTAGCTCATTTTCTTCAGCAATCTCAATACCTCTCTCTAAAATCTTGCCAGAGACCCAGACGATTGGAACGGCAAGGAGAAGCCCTGTGTTAAAGGTAAATTGGAAAGTGAAGGGAAGGAGATAAGCATTTCCACTGGTTTCAAGTGTGCCAGACATAAAGGACAAGACCAAGAGAATCTTCCAAGCTCGGTTGCAAAGATCAATGTTAGAGTGAGAAAAGATCTTTTCTTGGTAGAGATTTTGGAGGAAGCTGCGAATGGTGATGAGAAGGTAAATATAGATAGCGCTTGAGGTTAGTGGGAAGAGCAGCTGCCAGAGAGGTTGTGGATGTTTGGGAAAGAGCTGGATGCCATTCGCATCAAAGGACAAGCGACCTGATTGAATGAGATCTTTGAAAAGGCCCATGCGGGAAAGCAGATGGATGACCAATGCAGCCACGGTCATAAAGCCACAGAAGTAAATGAAAGCCGTTAAGACTTCAATGACATTTTTTAAGGTTTTTGAGTTTTTCATCGCAAGCCTCCTTGAAGTTTATTTATTTTTCACTTATAGTATACTCCTTATAAAAAATTAGTCAATAAAAAAGTATCGAAAAACGATAAAAAAATAATGATAAACAAAATATTGTTTTTGAAAAACAGGTATTTTCTACTAAAACTAGTCAGTTCAAGCCTGGAAAACCACTACATAGAGGGGAATTTTACTATACTTTCGATTTAGGGTATACTAGTGTAAAGATCTTATTCCATGGAGGTAGTAAAATGAATCTTAAGTGGAAGAAAAAATACCTGGGGCCGATTTTGGGGCTGGTCGGAGCAGTTGTTCTGATCGGTGGAGTCTATCTCTACTCTAGCTCCAACATCCAACCAGACCATCAAAAGGAATTTAACCAGACTAGCAAGAAGGTCACTAAGCCAAAGGAAAAAGCCATTGACTTGAGTGGTGACTATGTCTCTAATGAACGGGATGAAGCCAAAATCGAGAAAAAAGGCAAGGCTTGGAAGATCGATTACCAAACGGCTGACGGCAAGGTATCCGCTGAATTTAGCACGGACTGGAAGGCCGAAGGGGCTAACAAAATTTCAACTGGCAAGATGAAAAAGTCCGATGGTAATACAGACTTTACAGTCACTGTTCGTGTCTTCAAATACAAGACAGATAAGAAGCCTTTGATCACGGTCACCATGACTGACAAAAATCCCGACCACGAGATGGTCTTTGCCAATCGGGAGGATTTTTTCAAATCGACAGATCCCAATGATGTCGTCCTTGATGGCAATCTCTCACCGTTTGAAGGTGCTTATTCCAATGATACCTATGAAAAGGAAATCGCAGATTCCGGTTTTAAACTTTATGGCTATACTCCAGAAGAATATTACCAAAACAAGACCAGCGCCTTTCCAAGCATTGTAAATGGTGAGGCTGGCTGGACTTTCTGGAGCGGAGGCACTCGGGCAAGTTACCTGCTCAATAAAGAAAAAGAGCCCAAGAAGCGAAAAGGCTATTATGAAGTTTATTTCACAGGGGCCAATGCGACTGCGATCCAAGGGCAAGAGCAAACCTTGTACTTGATCCCAGCAGGTGTGACAGGTCCTGATGGAGTAGCTTCCCAAGAACGTCGGATTCTCTTTGGGGATGCGGCCTTTCGGGATTATCATCTAGAGTGGTGGAAAGCTTACCCACAACCGAAAAAAGAGAAAGACTTGGATATTGCGGCCATTAACGGAGGCGATTTCTCAAGCTTAGCTGGAACCTGGCGCAATGGCAAGGGAGCTGAAATCGTCATCCAAGCAGACGGAAAAGTCAAGGGCCAAGGCAGCCTCAAGGCTGTTGCGGACTCGGATAAGAAGAGCAAGATCCCTTATGTTGAGATGAAGATGGGTGAGACTGGTGCTGCGATTGGACTTCTGAAAATCGGTTTCCAAAATCCAGATGGAGACCAGTCTGATACCAGCAAGCCACGTCTAGTGGTTACTCAATCTGCAGGCAACTACCCGGCTGATCAATATTTCTACCGTCAATAAAAAGTTTGAGACAGCTTTGTCTCAAACTTTTTTACTGTCTAAAAGGCAGCTATCTATTTGCAGAATGCTAGTTCCTAGCATTAAAAGGAAAAAAATGTAAAAAAGGCTTGACAAAGCAAATGATTAGCAGTATTATTAACTAGTTAATTAACTGATTAATAAACTAGTTAACGAAAATGAAAAAGAGGTGAAGGATGAATAGGAGAAGAATGAAGGTTCTGGGACTCTTGTTTCTCGGTTTCTTTCTGCTGACAGCTTGTGGAAGTCAAGGAAATGCAGGCAAGCCCCCTTCTAAAAAAGGTCTTAAAATTGTCACGAGTTTTTATCCTATCTATGCCCTGGTCAAGGAAATCTCTGGCGATCAAAATGACATCTGGATGGTTCAGTCAGGTGCAGGGATCCATGATTATGAACCCTCAACCAAGGAAGTGGCCCAGATCTATGATGCAGATGTATTTGTCTATCATTCTCAGACCCTGGAATCTTGGGCCGGTCGCTTAGATCCCAATCTTCAAGGTTCCAAGTTGCGAGTGATCGAAGGCAGCCAAGGAATGACCCTTGATAAGGTGGCTGGATTAGAGGATGTCGATGCTGGTCAGGGAAAAGAAGCCAAGCACTTGTATGATCCGCATACTTGGTTGGATCCTGTAAAAATCGCAGAGGAAGGAAAGATCATCGCCCAGCGCTTGGGAGAGATTGATCCAAAGAACAAGGAGCTCTATCAGACCAATGCTCAAAAGCTTGAAAAGCGCTGTGAGGAACTGGTAGCCCACTACCAGCCTCTCTTTGACAAGGCCAAGCAAAAGACTTTTGTGACCCAGCATACGGCCTTTTCCTATCTGGCCAAACGCTTTGGTCTCAAGCAGTTAGGGATTGCAGGGATTTCCCCAGAGCAAGAACCGACCGCTCGGCAATTGGCGGAGATCCAGCAGTTTGTCAAAGATTATCAGGTGAAAACGATCTTCGTAGAGAAGCACACGTCGTCAAAGGTGGCAGATAGTATCGCCAAGGCAACAGGGGCGCGTGTCAAGGTTTTGGATCCACTAGAAGCTGATCCGCAAAACGATAAGGATCTATTAGCAAATTTAGAAGAAAATATGGCGACTTTAGCCAAGGAATTAGAGGAGTAAATCAAGAATGAAGAAAAAGGGAACGATTGGAATTGTAGCGACCTTGGGGCTAGGACTCTGTGCCTATGCGCTCAGTCAGCAGCCACAAGTCAAGGAAGAGAAAAAGAATCAGATTCAGTATTTGCAAGCTGACAAGAAATCGTCATCGTCTGCCTCAAGTAAAAAGGAAGACAGCATCGAAGCGGTCAATGCCAAGGAAAAGACCCAGGCAGAGCAGATTGTCATTAAGATTACAGATGAAGGCTTTGTCACTTCTCATGGGGATCATTTTCATTACTACAGCGGCAAGGTTCCATTTGATGCCATCTTTAGTGAAGAGTTGATTTTGCGGGATCCAACTTATCAGCTGCAAGAAGCGGATATCGTGAGCAAGGTCAAGGATGGCTATATTATCAAACGCGCTGGGAAATACTATCTCTACTTAAAGGATGCCCAACATACGGTTAATGTGCGCTCGATCGAAGAGATCGCTCAACAGCAAAAAGGAGGCGCAAAAGAAGAAGGGGAGACAGGATCAGTGCAAGCGAGCTCCTCGCACAAGGCAGGCAAGACCCGTGACTTCCGTCAACCGAGTCAAGCGCTGAAAGAAGGAAAGACTCTAGAGATGCTGACGGCTAAGAACCATACAGGTGGTGGATACCGTACAGATGATGGTTATGTCTTTAGCCCTGGAGATGTCATTTCAGATACAGGGGACGGCTTTATTGTGCCCCATGGCGGCCATTACCATTATATTCCAAAGAGTGCCTTATCTGCTGGAGAGTTAGCAGCAGCTCTCTCTGTCTTAGGCGGTCAAGCTGGCCATCAGGCTGGAAGCTCACGCCTAGCTGGAGCAAGTACAGAACAAGGGCAAGGAACTTCAGATCAAGCCTCTCCAAGCCTTGGGAAGCAAGTGGGCAACCAGCCCTCAGCTAGTCCAACCAATACACAGACAACCCCGACGACGTCTAAACCGGCTACCTCTAAACCGAGTCCAAGCCTGAGCAACTTGATCGAAGAATTGCAGAAAGCCCCGTTGTCTTCTCGTCATGTGGAGTCTGACGGTTCTGTCTTTGATCCAAGCAAGATTACCAAGTGGACCGATCAAGGGATTGTCTACCCTCATGGGGATCATTTCCACTTTATCCCATACAGCTCCCTATCTCCTTTAGAGCGTGAGTTGGCGCGGCAATTCCAATTGCTTCGTGCTCAAGGAACTGGTATTCCAACCGAAGGAAATCCAAGCTTGCCTTCAAATCCAAGCACAAAACCAGTTGATCCTGATCATGAGCATGATCATGACCACGAGCATGGAGACAGTCACGAGCACGAAGAGGAGCACGACCATGGCTTCCACGCAGACAAGGTCATCAGCAAGGACGAGGAAGGCTATATGGTCGCTCATGGCAACCATGCCCATTATTTCTATAAAAAGGACCTCTCTCCTCAAGAGATTGCAGCAGCGGAGGCAACTCTAGCTGGTAAGAAAGAAGAAGACAAGGGTCAGCCACTGACAGATGATGTTGCCACCTATTCTCGTGATGCCTCAGATGAGGAAAAGATCCAATACATTAGCAAGACCTACGGTGTCCCTCGCGAGGCCATTAAGATTTCCAATGGTTTCTTTGTCTTTAACAATCCAGACCAAGAATACGATCCGACCCACATCCATCCTTATGCCGTTCGGAAGGAACATGTCCGCATCCCACTTGAAACTGGCAATCCTGAACTAGACTTTATCAATGAACTCTATGCAACAGCGCTTCGTTCAGGGATTTCTCCTTATAGCCTCCAGATTGAAAATGGTCAGTTTGTCATCCCGCATGGCGATCACAACCACTACATCAAGGTGCGCTCAGCAGGACTAGCAGATTACTTAGCTCACCGTCTTCCTACCATCCAATCGTCTTATAAAAAAGGTGACTTGGACAAGAAAGTCGTAGAGGATAGGGTTAACCAGCTCTTAGCAGAAAGCCGCAGCCTCTATGCTTCTGATCCATTGCAACAAAGACGAATCGAGCTCATCTTGGGTCACTTCTTGGAAAATGTCAAGAGTTTCCCAAGTAACTCAACAGAGGGCTATCTAGCCAGTCTCAAACAGGTTGATGCGCAGTACATTCATGCGATCCAAGCGGTCAAACCAAAAGAAGAGACAGCCTTGGACCGTCGTTACCAAGAATTGCTGGAACAAGTGCGCTTGCTAGACACAGAAGCCTTCCAACTGAAGAAGGAAGGGTTGGTCTCACAACTGCAGGAAGCCTATGCTGCTAAGGACAGCAAGCGTTTAGAGCAGGAAGGGAAGCTATTAGAAGCTGTTCAGGAGATGCAAGATCGGACGGGTGTGACATCGGTCGACTATCTCAAGTACTTCTACCAAAGCTTGAGCGACGCGCGCTTGACACCAGAACTGCGCACCAAGGCGGCAGATCTAGCTTTGAAACTCTATCGGGCCCAAGCCTTTGAAGAGGCCTGGGATGCTAAGGCTCACTTTATGGAACTCTACCAAACCAAGCAGGCAATTGACCAGCTCTTCTCTCAAGAAAAAGGCCAAACCTATCCTATTGAAAAAACAGTTTTGGATCAAAAAGGAAGTCAGGCTCCATCTTATAACTTAGCGGTCTATGATTTCCTCAAGGGCTTATATGGAGAGTTGGACAAGGCGACAGAATCCCGTCAACGAACCAGCATCCTGACAGCCCTCTCAGAGCAAATCCAGTCGCTCTTGCCACAAGTCGAAGACCAGGCCAAACGAACTGCCTTTGAAGCAAGTTTGGCTCAGCTTGGAAATGAGACGGATCCAGACAAGGCTATTGCAAGTGGACAAGCTCTGTTACGCGAAATCAGTGACACCATTGAAAAGCAAAAACAAAAGCAAACAGAAGAGCCTCAGATTGGGGATGTCGCCCTTTATCAACAGCTCTATAACCAATTGATGGCGCTTCACCAACAATTGCAGGAAAAGGGGGCTAGTGATGCTGTATTTGATCGCTTAGAAGCTCTCTTTGACCAATTGGCTAATCCAAAGAGTGACAAGGCAGCCTTACTACAGGCTATCCAAGCCTTTCAGGCAGAGTTAGCAGCAATGCCATCTGCAAGCGAAGCGGGGAAACCAGCTAGCACGGTCGAAACGCCTGTCACTACAGAAACTCCGGTAGAAACAGAAGCAGCAGCTTCAGCAGGGAACAACACTGCCACAACTGAGACAGAAACAGAGCCTGCAAGCCCAGCTTCCATAGAAGAAGGCACGCCAGATGCTCCATCTTCTCAGGACCAATAGAAAATAGAAAATCATCTGAAAGACATTTCAGATGATTTTTGTGTTCTAGTGAATAGAAGAGGTGGTCTTTTTTTCAGTTGTTGAGTCTCACTCCTTGTGCTCAAGGAGCAGAGGTGAGGAGGACTCGACTGCTTTTTTTCGCTTGAAAAATGCAGTCATTTGAACCAGAATACGAGGAACCGTCTGCCATTTTTTCCAAGCTTGGACACGGGTATCGAGGAGTTGCTTGGCTAGACGTTCTAGCATTTCCCTTTCTGTAGGATCTAGGTCTTGAGCATTTTGAAAGATCTCTTTAATCTTGGAGAAATTTTTCAAGTTCCTCAAATCATTAATCGAAGTAATGCCTGCATCCAAGAAGAGGCCGAAGAAGGTATCAAAGAACTTCTTGCGCTCATCCGCCGATGTTTCGCGAACCCACTGCTTCAGGGTCTCGTCGGTTTGCTGGCTGTCAGGACTGGTTTGATCTAGGGTCACAAATTTATCTTTCTCAATCATCCAAGTAAAAGCGTCATGCTGGACAAAGCCACCAAAAGCTCGGCTTTTGACAATCGTAGCAGGCTCAGGGACTTCTAGCATCATGCCGACGATGGATCCTTGAGGGACAAAGCGACGAATGATTGGGGACGTCCGCTGGTAGCCTTCAGTCTCGATAATGGCCCTGTTGAGGCCAGGAGCATCGTAGCTGTAGATGGCATCGACTCGTTCAAATAAGGAATCCGGCAGGTAAGTGCAGGCATAGGTTGCCAGATTGCCCCCTTTGGAGTGACCGGCTACTAAGAAGCGCCCTTTAGGAAATTCCTTCATGACGTTTTGTAGGTAGCTGGCTGCGCGTCTCTGAGCTGGAACATGATCCATATAGGTCATGTGGAAGTCTTCCTTCCAGCCGATCAAGGTGTCATCCGTCCCTCTGAAGACAACTAAATAAACATTCATGGTAAGATGATAGGTCATGGCCGCAAACTGCTTCTGAACATCGGGGTCATATTCGTTGACATAGTTGAGGAGTTTGATGTTTTTAAAACGCTTTGAACTAGCTAAGTCATCGACTAATTGCAGGTGTTGGTCTGTCACGATGAAATCGGTGGTTCGATCGACTAGCTCTGCTGCATCAGATAAGCGGACTTCAATATTGGTCGTATCCCCTTGGGGCACGATCCGATCAAAAGGAAGATAGGTCAGCTCTGTCAGTGCCAGGACATCCAGTTCATTGAAAGGACGGTCGTATATGGAATCGTAGGTCACTTCTTTTAGGTAATCAAAAATAGTTGACATCTGTGCCTCCCGTGTCTTATTTCTTTCAGTATAGCACAAAAATGGATGGAGAAAAAGCGCCTTCCATCAAGACAGTAGGAGTGAGATCTTATTTCCCTCTGAAACAGCCTTTTTCTCTGCTTCTTAATCTGTTATAATAGGAAGAAGAAAAAGGAAGGAAAGAAAGCCATGCATAAAATTCTCTTAGTCGAAGACGATGACATTATCCGCCAACAGGTCAAACAATTATTGGAACAATGGGGCTATGAAGTGGTCGCAGTCGAGGATTTTATGGATGTCCTCGGGATCTTTGTCGAAAGTGACCCCCACTTGATCCTCATGGATATTGGCCTGCCTCTCTACAATGGTTACCACTGGTGCCAGGAGATTCGTAAGGTTTCAAAGGTTCCGATCATGTTTCTTTCTTCACGGGATCAAGCCATGGATATTGTCATGGCCATCAATATGGGTGGAGATGACTTTGTCACCAAGCCCTTTGACCAAAATGTCCTCCTTGCCAAGGTCCAAGGACTCTTGCGTCGCTCTTACGAATTTGGGACAGATCAAAATCTGCTAGAGCACCGGGGAGCCATCCTCAATCTCAAGTCCACGGACTTGGTGTATGAAGGGGAAGTCATCAAGCTGACCAAGAATGAATTTCAGATCCTGCGCGTCCTGTTTGAGCATGCAGGCAGTATCGTGGCGCGCGATGACATGATGAAGGAGCTCTGGAATAGCGACTTCTTTATTGATGACAATACCTTGTCTGTCAATGTGGCCCGCCTTCGCAAGAAACTAGAGGAGGCTGGCTTGTCAAACTTCATCGAAACCAAGAAAGGCATCGGTTACGGGTTGACCCATGAATAAATTTGGAACGATCTTCTGGCAATATGTGGTATCCCGCAGGCGCCTACTCTATCTATCGGTCATCTTTTTGATCGTCGATTTGGTCTTTGCCTATCTCTTTCCAGAGACAGGGACGGTTTTCCTCTATGCGACCCTAGTGCTAGGCTTTTTTGCCTTCTGTGTCTTGATCTGGGATTTCGCCATGACCTTTCGGGACTACCGCAAAGCCGCACTTTATGAGGAAATAGAGGTTGCCTCACCACTGGAACACCTCCTTTATGAAAAATACACGGAAGAACAGCAGGCGCGCTTGGAGGAAGGGAAGACAGCCCAGGCCAAGTTCAATGATCTGATGGATTACTATACCCTCTGGGTTCACCAGATTAAGACGCCCATTGCGGCCAGCCAGCTCTTGGTGCAAGATGTCGAGACGCCCATTGTCAAGCAGCAGATGGAGCAGGAGCTCTTTAAGATTGACTCCTATGCCAATCTGGTATTGCAGTACCTGCGACTGGAGAGTTTTCATGATGATCTAGTCTTAAAGCGCGTGTCGGTAGAAGACTTGGTCAAAGAAGTAGTCCGCAAGTATGCCCTCTTTTTTATCCAAAAGAACTTGACCGTGGATCTGCATGATTTGGAAGAGGAGGTCATCACCGATCGCAAGTGGCTCCTGGTCATCATCGAGCAGCTCTTGTCCAATAGCCTCAAGTACACCAGCACAGGTGGGATTGAAATCTATTTTAAAGACCAGACTCTCTATATAAAAGATAGCGGGATTGGGATCAAAAATAGCGATGTCCTCCGTGTCTTTGAGCGGGGCTTCTCCGGCTACAATGGCCACCTGACCCAGCAATCTTCAGGGCTGGGCCTCTATCTATCTAAGAAAATCGCAGAGCAATTGGGCCACAGGATCACCCTCCATTCAGAGGTCGGCCAAGGCACGACCGTCGCTATTCGCTTTGAAGAAAAGAAGTTGGTCATGGATTAGGATTTCCCCATCTTACAAAAATGTAAGAAATAAAGGTCAAAATGAAAGGTTAGGTTATGGTAGCCGCCTTTTATTTTTTATACAATAGTTTCATCAAATGAAGGAGGTCAAGAAAATGAAACTCTTGAAATGGATGAAACAACCCAAAAAGACTGAGAAAACAAATAACCAAACCGATCTGGAAAAGACGGAATTTGGTCTCCAAGTCCTGCAACAAACCCAAGAATTTTTCTTGATCTACTAGTAAAAGGAGAAAAGTATGTCATTACTAGATGTTCAACATATCAAAAAGATCTACAAAACCCGCTTTCAAGGAACGCAGGTCGAAGCCTTAAAGGATATCCATTTTACCGTTGAGAAGGGCGAATATGTCGCCATCATGGGGGAATCAGGATCCGGGAAATCCACCCTCCTCAACATCCTAGCCATGCTGGATCAGCCGACGGAAGGGCGGGTCTACCTAAATGGCACGGACACCTCAACCATCAAGAACAAGGATGCGTCCAGCTTCCGCCGAGAAAAACTAGGATTCGTCTTTCAAGATTTCAACCTGCTCGATACCTTGTCTGTCAAGGACAATATCCTCTTGCCTCTAGTCCTTTCTCGCAGACCGGTCAAGGAAATGATGAGCAAGGTCGATAGCGTCAGTCGGGAATTGGGCATTCACCAACTCCTTGAGAAATATCCCTACGAAATTTCTGGTGGGCAAAAGCAACGGGTGGCTGTAACACGGGCCATCATTACCTCTCCAGAAATCCTCCTTGCGGATGAGCCAACAGGGGCGCTGGATTCTAAGTCTTCGGCAGCATTGCTAGATGTCTTTGAAGATATCAACACCATGGGGCAAACCATTCTCATGGTGACCCACTCAACTGCAGCGGCAGCTCGGGCCAAGCGCGTGCTCTTTATCAAAGACGGAATTCTCTACAACCAGATCTTCCGCGGGGAAAAGACAGAGCGTCAGATGTTCCAAGAAATCTCGGATACCTTGACGGTCATGGCAAGTGAGGTGGAGTAGATGTTACGATTAACCACTAAATTAGCTTGCTCTAATCTGATCAAGAACCGCAAGCTCTATTATCCCTTTGCTATTGCGGTCATTCTCGCAGTGACCATCGCCTATCTCTTTGACTCCCTGACCTTTAATCCTCGCATTTCCGAGCTTCGAGGGGGCTCTTCTATAGTGTTCACCCTCAGCTTGGGATTCTTCGTGGTCAATGTCGCGGGGGCCATCATCGTGCTTTATGCCAATAGCTTCGTCATGAAAAACCGCTCCAAGGAGCTGGGAATCTACAGCATGCTGGGCCTTGAGAAACGCCATCTCATCAGCATGATTTTCAAGGAACTCTTGCTTTTTGGCTTTCTAACCATCTCAGCCGGAGTCTTGATCGGAGCTCTCTTTGACAAGTTGATCTTTGCCTTTCTCTTGAAACTCATGAAGATGAAGGTCCAGCTAGTATCCACCTTCCAACCTGGGATTGTGGTTTTGGTCTTTGTCACCTTTGGTCTCATCTTTGGCCTCCTGGTTTTTCTCAATGCTTGGCGCATTCTCCGTTTGAATGCCCTGCAGTTGACGCGTGAGAAGGCTAGTGGTGAAAAGAAAGCCCGCTTCTTGTGGCCCCAAACCATCCTTGGCTTAGCCTCTCTCGGTTTTGGCTACTACCTAGCTGTGTCTGTCAAAGACCCTATCATTGCGCTTGTGACCTTCTTTCTAGCCGTTATCTTGGTCATGATCGGGACCTACCTGCTCTTTAATGCTGGGATCACCGTCTTCTTGCATCTGCTTAAGAAAAAGAAGAGTTATTATTACCAACCCAACAACATGATCTCGGTCTCTAATCTCATCTATCGTATGAAGAAAAATGCAGTGGGGCTTGCGACCATTGCCATCCTCTCGACCATGGTATTGGTAACCATTTCTGCTGCGACCAACATCTATATCGGTGGTGAAACGATCAAGAAGATCATGTCTCCTCATGATTTCTCTGTCCAAGGAAAAGGGGTAGACCTAGAGCAAATCAACCAGAAATTTGATGAATTTGCCTCTGAGCATCATCTTGAGATCAAAAATCGTGACCTGATGACCTATGCCAACTTTGGAGTTAAATCACAAAAGGGTACGGATTTCACCGTCTATCCAGCTGATGAACGCAACGTCACTCCCAAAACTGTCTTTATGGTCTTTGATGCAGCTAGCTATGAACAAATGACCGGAGAAAAGGTCGATCTGACCGGTAACCAAGTCATCCTCTTTGCTCATAACAAGGCTCTGACAGGGCAAAAGCAGTTCACTATCAATGGGCAAGACTTCCAAGTCAAGGAAGAAGTGAGCAAGGATTTTATCACGGATCATGTGCCAAATCAGTTCAATATGCTGACGGAGGATTTCAATTACCTGATCGTGCCAGACCTTTCAGCCTTTGTCGCTCAGTTTCCGGATCTTGCCATCAATACCAATATTTACGGTGGCTTCAATGTCAATGTTGACGAAGACCAGCAACTCAAGCTGGCAGCCAGCTATGACAAGATGATCGATGAATTGAGTAGCCAACAGGCCCAAGGAACATTTATCTATGGAGGCAACCGAGCCAATGATGTGGCAGAGTTGAATAGCCTCTTTGGCGGCATCTTCTTTATCGGTATTTTCTTGTCATTGATCTTTATGGTCGGAACCGTCATCGTTATCTACTACAAGCAAATCTCAGAAGGCTATGAAGACCGTGACCGCTTCGTCATCCTCCAAAAGGTAGGGCTTGATGAAGATGAGGTCAAACGGACCATCAACCGTCAAGTGCGGACTGTCTTCTTCCTCCCCCTCATCTTTGCCTTTGTCCACCTGGCCTTTGCCTACCATATGATCCGCCTGATCCTTAAAGTGCTCGGTGTCATCAATAGTAGCCAAGTCCTCATCGTGACCCTCAGTGTCTGTGCCGTCTTTTTCATCACCTACCTAATCGTCTTTTGGATCACCTCTCGGAGCTATCGTAAGATTGTGCAGATTTAAGAAAAGAAACTCAAATTAAATTAGAAACTTTCCTTAGGTGAGTACGGACGTCAGCGAACTTCGAAGAAGTTCCATGACTAATTATTGAGCCTAAGGTCTCAATAATTCCGAGTGCCTGAAACATAATTATTTCAGGCACTTTTCTCACAGCGGAAAGTTTCAATATACTCTAATAATAATCAGATATTATTTGGATATTTTTGCACAATAATCCAGCATAGGTTATTCAAAGAAAAGAATTGTCAATTTTTTTAAGCTCGCTCATAGCGGGCTTTTTTGTACGAAAACCGACTGCGATTGTTTTTGTTTTTCAAAGGGATACACAAAAAAGACTGAACCCGTAGAGTTCAGTCTTTGTTCACTTTCTATTAAAGTGATGTAAGGAAAGTCAATCCCCCTAGGATGACACCTGCCGAATTCGGAATGATCAAAATCCAGTCTTTTTTAGGTTCCTTTGTCCAACCATAAATGACCCAAATCAAGCAAGAAATAGCAGCTGACAAGGGTTGGAAAGGTTGGGCCTTATTTCCCTGTAAATTAGCAATAATTTGTGGGATGTAGGCAATGAAAACGATAATCCCAATAAAGGCACCGATCGAGCCAACGATTTGGTTGATTTTTTGTTTATTCATAAAATTTTACCTCTGTGTATCAAAATAGCATAAGTAGGAAGAAAATGCAATTAATTTGCATGCTATGCAAGATGAAAATGATTACATTCGCACAAAATTAGACAATGTGTCAAAAAAATGGCAACTAGAGAGAAGACTCTCTCGAAAAGAAATCCATCTTCCTGCAAAATCACAAGATTGTGACACTTTACAGTTCGGTAACATTTGAAAAAAAGACTTGAATTTGTAAAGGACAAAAGGTAGAATAGTGCATACTTTAAAAAAAGAAAAGGAAATGGTAGTTTCAAAATGAATGAAAAACAAATGAAAATTCTTGGTTGGGTTGCGACCTTTATGTCTGTTATGATGTATGTGTCTTACTTCCCACAAATCATGGATAACCTCGCAGGTCACAAAGGGAACTTTGTTCAACCCCTTGTCGCAGCCATCAACTGTAGCCTTTGGGTTTACTACGGACTCTTCAAAAAAGAACGCGATATTCCACTTGCTGCAGCCAATGCACCAGGGATCATCTTTGGTTTGATCACAGCCATCACAGCCTTGTAATTAATTAAAAAAGCTGGACAAAAGTCTGGCTTCTTTTTTTATGACTTCACTCATTTCCATGGTATAATGGGAGGACTATTCATAGAGAAGATCAAAAGGAGACAAGAGTGGATCAAAAACATCACTGTCAAGTCCTATGGGCGAAAAATAAATACCTGGTGCTGAGTCGTTCCAGTAATCTCTACAAGGAAATCCGGGAGTACCTCAAGCAAGACCAGGTAGAGGTCAGCCACGTCGAGGATCTAATCCAGCAAGCGCTGGCCTTGCCGGAAAATCGTGACCAGGTCTCCAATGCCTTTCAGCATATCTGGGGCTATTTCAAAAAGCAGGCGACTCCTGAGGAAAAGTCGGACTTCATGCTGCTACTTGAGAAATACCAGCATGGTCAAGCTAGCCAAGAAGATCTGATCAAGGGAATCCAGACTCTCCTTGAGCGCTACCCCAATCGCTACTTACAAGACTCGACGCTACTAGGAGGTCAATAGATGAGACTCTGGCACCAAGACTTGATTCCCAAACTCCCTCGTCCCCAGCTCCTGGGCCAACACCGGGAATGCTGCGCCCTAAGGGGTAATGGCTGGGGCAAGAAGCACGCGACGGTCAACTATGTCTTTGACTACTCACCTTATCGCCTCTATGCCTATCACCGCCTGATCATGGAGGAGATGACCGCTCGTGGCTACAAGGTCAGCCCAGAGTGGTGGGAGCCAACCTACCGAGGCAAGACCTGCCCAGCCTATCCAGAGCTGGAAGAGGAAGCCTTGAACACCCCCATCTATCCCGAGCACAGGGATACTTACCTTCAAGAATGCCTGGACAATCTAGCAGAAAAAGGGATCCAACTAGACTAATCATTGATTAAGTAAAAATGTAAGCTAAACCATTCGTAATCAATTATTACGAATGGTTTTTAGTATCTAAAATATGATAAAATAGAAAGGATAATAGATTAATTAAGGAAAGTAAAAATGGCAAATAAAGAAAATGCAGAGCGCAAGGAGCTGCACCGTAAAATTTGGGCGATTGCGGACGATGTTCGTGGGGCTGTTGACGGTTGGGATTTCAAGCAGTACATACTAGGAATTCTATTCTATCGTTTTATTTCAGAGCATATGGCTGACTATTTTGATCACGCTGAGCATGAAGCTGGAGATTTAGAATTCCGATATGCCGATTTGAGTGACCAAGAAGCTGAGCGAGATTTCAAACCAGGGACAGTTGAAGATAAAGGTTTCTTTATTCTTCCTAGTCAGTTATTTGAAAATGTCGTTAAGAACGCTTCACAAAATAAAAATTTAAACGAGGACTTAGCCAATATTTTCCAAGATATTGAGAAGTCAGCAATTGGGTTTAAATCAGAGGATGATATCAAAGGATTATTTGATAATTTGGACACACGAAGTAACATCCTTGGTGGTACTGTTCCAGAAAAAAATAAACGTCTTTCTGATATTCTTAATGGTATCAATAGTATTAACTTCGGCAATTTTGAGGAAAATGATATTGATGCCTTTGGGGATGCCTATGAGTTCTTGATTTCAAACTATGCAAGTAATGCTGGGAAAAGTGGTGGTGAATTTTTCACTCCTCAGACAGTGTCTAAATTACTTGCTCGTTTGGTAATGGTTGGTAAGGACAAGATTAACAAGGTTTACGATCCAACATGTGGGTCAGGTTCGCTCTTGTTACAGATGAAAAAGCAATACGAAGACCATATCTTAGAGGATGGTTTCTTTGGTCAAGAAATTAATATGACCAACTATAACTTGGCTCGTATGAACATGTTCTTGCACAACATCAACTACAATAACTTTGATATTAAGCGAGGAGACACCCTATTAAATCCTCAGCATTTAGATGAAAAACCGTTTGATGCTATTGTTTCGAACCCTCCTTACTCTGTCAAATGGGTGGGAGATGGAGACCCAACTCTCATAAACGATGACCGTTTTGCACCAGCAGGGAAACTAGCTCCTAAGTCAAAAGCTGACTTTGCCTTTATCATGCATAGTCTCAACCACTTGTCTAACAGAGGTCGAGCAGCCATTGTTTGTTTCCCGGGTATTTTCTATCGTGGTGGCGCTGAAAAGACTATTCGTCAGTATCTAGTAGATAACAACTTTGTTGAAGCAGTGATTGCCCTTCCAGATAATCTCTTTTTTGGAACCTCTATCGCAACGACAATTTTGGTTCTAGCGAAGAATAAACTAGAAAATAAAACCCTCTTTATCGATGCGAGTAAGGAGTTCAAAAAAGAAACCAATAACAATGTCTTGACGGATGACAATATCGATCATATCGTTGAGTTATTCATTAATTATCAAAGTATTGACTATAAAGCAACTCTTGTTGATAATGAAGTGATTGGTTCGGAGCAGGATTACAACCTATCTGTCTCAACCTATGTTGAGCAAGAAGATACACGTGAGAAGATTGATATTGATGTGCTTAATAAAGAAATCGCTGAGACTGTTGCTAAGATTGACCACTTGCGTGCAGAGATAGATAAAATTGTAGAGGAACTAGGAGGTAAATCATGAACATCCTAGAAGAAATCCAAAACTGCCCCGTTGAGTGGAAAGAGTTGGGGGTAGTTTGTTCTGTTAATAAAGGTAAGCAGTTAAACAAGAATCTGTTGATAGATGATGGATTATATCCTGCGTATAATGGAGGACAAACTTATTCAGGAAGAACTAATGATTACAATGTCGAAGCTAATACAATTATTGTAAGTCAAGGTGGTGCTTCTGCAGGTTTTGTCAATTTTGTAGAGACTAAATTTTGGGCTAATGCTCACTGCTATTATATACTTCCCGATGAAACTCAAGTGGAAAATAGATTTGTATATCATTTTTTAAAAATGAATCAAAAATATCTTATGGATTTTCAACACGGCGCCGGTATACCTGCGTTAAAATCTGATAAATTAACTAAACTATTAATTCCCGTCCCTCCTATAAAAATTCAAGAAAAAATCGTGCAAATACTTGACAAAATGACAGAGTATGTTACAGAATTGACCTCAGAATTGACCTCAGAATTGACCTCACGTAAAAAGCAATATTCTTTTTATCGAGATAAACTCTTATCATTTGAAGATGAAGTTTATCAGGTTGAGTGGAAGACGCTAGGGGAAGTAGCTAAATTTAATTATGGATATACTGATAAAGCAAAAGAGACGGGAGATATTAGATTTATTCGAATTACTGATATTGATGAAAATGGCTATCTCAAGTCGAATGATAAAAAATATATTTCTTTAACCGAAGAATCTAGAAACTATCTAGTAAAACATGGTGACTTATTGATGGCTAGAACGGGTGCTACATATGGTAAAACTCTATTTATTGATACTGATGAAACTAGCGCGTATGCCTCTTTCTTAATAAAAATTACTCCATCAGATAAATTGAATTCGAGATACTATTGGCACTTTTCAAAGAGTGAATTGTACTGGAAACAGGCTAATAATTTGGTTTCAAAGGCAGGTCAGCCCCAGTTTAATGCGAATAGTTTGAAAAATGTAAAAATCCCAATACCTTCTCTAGAAATCCAGTCTCGTATTGTTCAAGTTCTGGACAACTTTGATATGGTTTGTAACGACTTAAATATCGGACTGCCTAAGGAGATTGAACTGCGTCAAAAACAGTACGAATATTTCCGAGAAAAACTCTTGACATTCGTCGCCGAAGGCGAGTACACTGACAGTACAGTACAGTACAGACAAGACATCATTAGGCTCTTAAATTGGGTATTTGGACCAATTCGAGTGGAGTTGGGTAGTATTTGTGAATTTGTAAGAGGAAATGGTCTTCAGAAGAAAGATTTTACCCAAGCTGGAAGATCTGTTATCCACTATGGACAAATTTACACTAAATATGATTTTACAGTAGTTTACACTTTCTCCAAAACTAGTGAAATGGTGTTTAAAAAGTTAAAAAAAGCCCAACCAAATGATTTGGTAATGGCAACTACATCTGAGAATGTTGAAGATGTCGGGAAAGCAATTGTTTGGGAAGGAAAAGAAGAGATTGGAATTTCTGGAGATAGTTATATCATTCGTACAAGTCAAAATTCACGGTACTTGAATTATTGGCTAAGAT
This sequence comes from Streptococcus parasanguinis, assembly GCF_016648925.1. Lineage (GTDB taxonomy): Bacteria > Bacillota > Bacilli > Lactobacillales > Streptococcaceae > Streptococcus. The sequence continues at coordinate 45,382 of NZ_JACLQX010000005.1, forward strand.
CGATTTCGTTTCAATCTCAAAAGGAAAGAAAAGTGACTGGGACAAAAGTTGTTAGAATCAATTCGAAGGATATGGAAAAATTTCAAATTGTAGTTCCATCCATTACAGAACAAGAAAGAATTGTCTCCATTCTTGACCGTTTCAACACTTTAACTAACTCTCTTTCTGAGGGCCTCCCAAAAGAAATCGAACTAAGACAGAAACAGTATGAATACTGGCGAGAACAATTATTAAACTTTACTAGATAAAGTCTTTAATCATTTTGAGAAAGAATCTCAATTAAAACAAAAAAGGAACATACTATGGTTGATTATTCAAAAGTACATGAAGTAATTGCGGAAACAAATGAAGGGATTCTCTTGGCTGAGTTTCAACCAGAGTATCGCACGGATCGAGAATATCAGTCAGAGGCTGATTTAGAAAATCAGTTAATTTCTGATTTGGTAAATCATCTCCACTATGAACGCTTAAATATTCATACACCGGAAGAGCTCTTAGCAAATGCTAAGGTGCAAATTGAAAAACTTAATAAGGTAACGTTTACGAATGCTGAGTGGGAGCGCTTTGTAGTAGAGTATTTAGACTGCCCCAATGAAGGATTAGTTGAAAAAACTCGAAAAATCCAAGAGAATTATATCTATGATTTTGTCTTTGATGATGGACGAATTAAAAATATTTTCATTCTTGATAAGAAAAACATTCACAACAACAGCATGCAGGTCATCAACCAGGTGATCCAAGTGGGTAGCCATACTAACCGTTATGATGTCACGATTTTAGTGAATGGTCTACCATTAGTTCAGATAGAATTAAAGAGACGAGGGATTAGTCTTAAACAAGCTTTTGAACAGATCCATAGATATAGTAAGGAAAGTTTCAATAGTGAAAATTCTTTATACAAATACATTCAGATCTTTGTTATTTCTAATGGAACTTATACACGCTACTTTGCAAATACGACAGCTCAAAATAAAAATCATTATGAGTTTACCTGTGAATGGGCAGACCGAAAAAATAAAACGATTCACGACCTGGAGGACTTTACCGTTACTTTCTTGAGTAAACGAGTCCTCTTGGAAGTCTTGACCAAGTATTGTGTCTTTGATGCTGATAATACCTTACTCATCATGCGTCCTTATCAGATAGCAGCAACGGAGAGTATTTTACGAAAGATTCATTCCACAAATGAAATGAAGAATTTCGGTACGATCAATGCTTGTGGCTATATCTGGCATACTACTGGTTCTGGTAAAACTTTGACTAGTTTTAAGACTGCTCGTTTAGCAACAGAGTTGGACTATATTGACAAAGTGATTTTTGTGGTGGATAGAAAAGATCTAGACTATCAAACCATGAAGGAATATCAAAAATTCCAACCAAATTCAGTCAATGGTAGTAACAATACAAAAGAACTCCAACGTAGTATTGAAGAAAATGATGATCGAATTGTTGTCACAACCATTCAAAAATTAAATAAGTTTATCACTGCGAACCCAAACCATGAAATCTATAGTAAAAAATGTGTTCTAATCTTTGATGAATGTCATCGTTCCCAGTTTGGGAAAGCGCAAAAGCGTCTTAAAAAAGCTTTTAAACAGTATGCCTTATTTGGATTTACAGGAACTCCGATTTTCCCAGAAAACAGCTTAACAGGAGAAACAACACAAGAGGTTTTTGGAGAGCAACTTCATAACTACGTTATCACAGATGCTATTCGAGACAATAAAGTGTTGAAGTTCAAGGTTGATTACAACTATATCAAGCCTGAAATCAATAAATATAGAGAAGCAGAAAAGGCAGTAGGTCGAGAGATCGATGAGAAGAAACTCAAAAAGATGGAGAAGGAACTCCTTTTGCATCCTGAACGAATTGCAACCATCACTGAGTATCTGTTGAGAGTTTATAATGATAAGACGCACCGAAATCAACACTACACTCACAAACAAAAACAACTGTCAGGATTTAATGCCATGCTGGCTGTACAAAGTATTGAAGCTGCGAAATTATACTATGAAGAACTTCAGCGACAACAAGCAGCATTACCAGAAGCTAAGCGTTTGAAGGTCGCGACTATCTTTAGCTTTGCGCCTAACGAAGAACAGTCAGCGTATGGAGAAATTCAAGATGAAGAGCTAGACCCTCAAGATACAGCCATGCCTCTTTCGTCTAAAGAGTTTCTTTCTAAGGCAATCTACGACTATAATCAAATGTTCAAGACCAACTTTTCGACTGATGGGAAAGAGTTTCAAAATTACTATCGTGACCTTTCTAAACGAGTTAAGTCCAAGGAAGTGGATTTGTTGATTGTAGTGGGTATGTTCTTGACAGGTTTTGATGCGCCGACCATGAATACTCTCTTTGTTGATAAAAACCTACGTTATCATGGTTTGATTCAGGCTTTTTCTAGAACCAACCGAATTTTTAACAAGGTTAAACCTTTTGGGAATATCGTATGTTTCCGTGATTTAGAAAAAGCTACTCAAGAAGCTATTAGAACCTTTGGGGATACCAATAAACTTGATATTATATTAGAAAAAAGTTTTAGCGAATACATGGATGGTTTCGTGGATCAGGTGACTGGTATCAAGGTTAAAGGTTATACAGAAGTTTGTCAGGAAATTCTGGAAAGATTCCCTAATCCACAAGAAATTGAAACAGAACATGATAAAAAAGAATTTGTTAAGTTGTTTGGTGAGTTTCTGAAGCTTGATAACGTTCTTCGAAATTATGATGAATTTCAGGAAATCGAAAAGCCTATCTCGGAAGGTTATCTCCAAGATTTAAGAAGTTCTTATGTAGAAATTCGAGATGAATTCTTAAATCTTAAAAATTATGAAAGAACAAAAGACTTAGGTGTTGATCTTTCAGATATTGAATTTGAAATTGAGCTCTTAAAAACAGATGAGATTAATCTAGACTATATTCTTGCTTTGATTGTCGAAAAATCGAAGAACTCTGAGTCTAAAGAAGCAATGAAAGCTGAAGTTAGCCGTGTCATTCGCTCAAGTATTGATATTCGTGCTAAGGAAGAGTTGGTGATTGGATTTATCAATGATACTGATTTAGCGAGTCTGAAAGACCATGATGAAATTATCAATACATTTTATGCTTATGGTAAAGAACGTAAAGCAGTCGCTATTCGTGAATTAGCAGAATCTGAGAATCTTGTAAAAGATTATCAATTATTCATTGATCGATCTATTCAACGTGGTTATGCTGAGAATAGTGGAGCTGATTTGGATTCGATTATTCCACCGACTACCCGTAGACATGGAGCTCGTGAACGTAAGAAACAAGAAGTTCTACAAAAGATCCAAACATTAGTAGAAGTTTACTCAGGTATTTGATCATGAAACTAAGAATAATTACTTAAGAAAAATATCGATTCGCTATTAACAAAGTTTGGGTTTATTAATTAAGGATCTTATTAATAAGTCGATTGAAGAAACAGTAGAGGTTAAATTTTAACCATTCCCCAAATTTTTTTCGAATTATAGAAGTAGAGGGACCTTCCCTCTATTTTTTATCGGAAAGGAGCAAGGATGCAAAAGAGACACGCGCATGTATCGCCGACCTTGGACATCATGGCCAAGAAGATTTTTAGTTTGCCGGAGGTGACGACGGCCTTTATTCGAGATATTTTGGAGCTGGATGTGGCGGACGCTCAGATTGTGGAGGGAAGCCAGCCCCACAGCATGGCTTATGAGGAAGATGACTTGTTCTCCACTGCGGTGGATGTGAGAGCCAAGCTCCATGATGGGACCGAGGTGATCATCGAGATCCAGATTCGCAAGCAGCAGTATTTCTTGAATCGGTTCCATTACTATTTGGCCAATCAGCTGGTGGAGAATGTGCAAAAACTGCGCCAGCAAGGACAGACACATAAGATGTACGAGCAGATGGAGCCCGTCTATGGGATTGCGATTTTGGAGAAGTCGCTCTTACTGGACGAAGAGGCCGCCATCAACAAATACTGGTTGACCAATAGCCGATCTGGCAAGCAACTCAAGGCCTATTATAAAAATGGCAAGCACCAAAATCTTCTGCAGGTTGCCTTTTTAGAGCTAGACAAGTATAATAAAGATGAGAACCTGACAGATGCAGGCAGACAGTGGTTGGAGTTTTTTGGGAATCTTCCCTTTACAAAAGCTCCCAGTCAGGCCGTTGCTCACGCAGATTCATTATTAGATTCATCTAGCTGGACCAAGGAGGAGAAGACCATGATAGACGAGCGGATTCGTATTCAAGAAAATTATGATATGACCATGGAGACGGCTATTGACGAAGCACGCGAAGAAGGTCTAGAACAAGGTGTGGCGCAAGGTCGTAAACAGTTGGTATGCGAGATGGTCTCACGAGGAATGTCGCCTGAGTTGATCTCGAATATGACGGGCTTATCCATTGAAGAAATTAAGGCTCTTCTTTCCTGAGTCTTTAACGGAGGCATCGCCTCTTTTCTTTTTTGAAAAAACTTGAAAATTTTCCCATTTTTTCAATCCGCCTTTCTAGAATTGTGGTAGAATAGAGTCAACAAAGAGTTATCCTCACCAACAGTGTGATCGATACTAGAAAAGAGGATTCTGATGACAAGAAAAATTGGTATTATTGGTTTGGGGCATGTGGGTGCGACCTTGGCCCACAGCATGATTTTGAAACACACCTGTGATCACTTGGTCTTGATTGATACCAATGAGAAAAAGGTCAAGGCAGATGCCTTGGATTTTTGTGATACGGTTGCCAATACGGGGTATCCGGTGCATATCACGGTCAATGACTACGCGGCTTTAAAAGATGCGGATGTCGTGGTGTCGACTCTTGGAAATATCGAGTTGCAGGCTAATAACACAGATGACCGTTTTGCGGAGCTTCCTTTTACTAGCAAGCAAGTAGTGCAAGTGGCGCGTGATCTGAAGGCTTCTGGCTTTAGTGGGGTCTTATTGGTAGTGACCAATCCGGTCGATGCCGTCACTCAACTCTATCAACAATATACCGGCCTTCCAAAAGAGCAGGTGATTGGGACAGGGACCTTACTGGACACAGCTCGAATGAAGCGTGCAGTCGCTGATCGTTTGCAGGTTTCTCCTGCTAGTGTATCAGGCTACAATCTTGGTGAGCATGGAAATTCTCAATTTGTCGCTTGGAGTCAGGTCCGTGTCAAAGGACATGCTATTACCGATCTCTTCTCTCAAGAAGAGCTTGACGCCATCAACTACGAGTCCTTGCGCGGTGGCCACACGGTCTTCTTTGGCAAATTCTATACCAATTTTGGGATTGCAGCAGCAGCCCAACGCCTGGCAGAAGCTGTGATCAATGATAGCCACGAGGAAATGCCAGTGTCTAACTATCGTCCAGAATATGGAACCTATCTTGGCTACCCAGCGATCGTGGGTCGAAAAGGAATTCTTGAACGATTGGATTTGCATTTGACAGAAGAAGAAAAAGAAAAATTACTCCATTCAGCCGAAACCATCAAGGAAAACACAAAAAAAGGGCTGGAGCATGCATAAAAGAGAGGAGGCTGGGACAAAAGTCCTAGCCTCTCAATCGTCTTAGCCCTTGCTTAGTGAATTTAATAAAGCTTAGTAAATTCCAAGTTGTAATCCTTGACATTACATCTAGGGTATGTATAATATTACTTGTAACAAATAATCTTACAACAAAATAGGTAATAACTATGAAAAACATTTTATTTATCGTCGGATCCCTTCGTCAAGGATCTTTCAACCATCAAATGGCCCAGAAAGCAGAAAGCCTTCTTGAAGGAAAAGCAATGGTGACTTACTTGGACTACAAGGACATTCCAATGATGAACCAAGATTTGGAAACACCAACCCTGCCAGCTGTGCAGGAAGCGCGTGATGCAGTTCTTGCTGTAGATGCCATCTGGATTTTCTCACCAGTCTACAACTTTGCCATTCCAGGCGTAGTGAAAAACTTGATCGATTGGCTGAGCCGTGCCCTTGACCTATCAGAAACGCGTGGTCCATCTGCCCTTCAGGACAAGATCGTAACGGTTTCTTCAGTAGCCAATGCCGGACATGAGCCAATGTTTGCGGCTTACCAAGCGCTCTTGCCATTCGTTCGAACTCAAGTAGTGGGAGACTTCACTGGAACAACCGTAAACCCAGAAGCCTGGGGAACAGGTGAATTAATCTTGACGGACGAAGCAGTGGAAGGACTGAAAAAACAAGCACAAGCCTTATTAGAAGCATAAGAAAAGCTGAGACAGAAGTCTCAGCTTTTTAGATACTAAAGAGTTGTCCGAAGAAGTATGTCACACCCATGGTGAGAAGGCCAATGATGAGGTTGCGAAGCATAGCTGGCTTGGTTGGTGCTTTTCCCAGTTTTGCACTGGTATAGCCAGTGAAGATTAAGGATAGTCCAACAACGAAGACCGTCACCGGAATGCGATAGGCAGTTGGAAAGAGAATAATAGAGAGCATTGGAGGAAGGGAACCAACAGAAAAAGCAAGGAAGCTAGAGGCAGCAGCATGCCAAGGATTGGTAAACTCCTCGTATTCGATACCATATTTCTCTTCGACCAGGGCTTTGAGGGGATATTTCAGAAAGGCCCGTTCTGTCAAAATCTTTGCGGAAGTTTCGCATTCTCCATTTTGAAGATAAGCATTGTAGAGAGAGTCTCTTGCTAACTTTGGATCGCGATCCAACAAGGCTTGTTCGCGGTTCACAGCGGCTTCTTCCGTGTCTTTTTGTGTGGAAACAGAGACATACTCACCGCCTGCCATCGAAAAGGCACCTGCCAGAATCGCCGATAAGCCAGATAGGAAAATGATCCAGATGTTTGGTGTGGCACTGGCCACCCCGATCACCACCCCAGCAATAGAAATGATTCCATCATTGGCCCCGAGAACAGCAGCTCTCAAGATATTCAATCGGTCGTTAAATGATTCATCTACTCCATGTTTTATTTCAGTCATACAATATCTCCTTTGTCTTATTTAGAATGATTATAAATAAAATACAAAAAGAAAGCAAGGATTTTAACTCAAATGATAAAAGTTCGACAATTTAATGAAATTTAAGTTATAATCTTTGACATTGCAAGCAAAAAAGAAAGAATAGGGCATACGCCTATTCTAGCAAGGTTTATTTAGCGGAAGTGGTCTTACCTTTGAAGATCCTGATGGCATTGTCACACGGGTCAGAAAAGGATAATAAAAAGGGAGTGGGAAAGAACTCCTAAAATTAAAAAGTTTGAAAAGGTTCCCCAAACCTTTTCAATTTTCCCTCCCCCGCATAGCTTCAACAGTCTGGGAGACTGTTGAAGGTTGTAGATAAAGGAAACTTTGTTTCCATCATTAGGTCTTCTTTGGAGCTTAATTAAGCGAACAAAGATGCCAATCAACCACTGCGTCATACAGTTATTTCTATCAAAGATCGAAGGCTGGACAGTTTATTCCCAGCTCCTTTCTGATGAGAAAAATTAATTCGTATCTTGTTCTTTCCCAACAACCCAAAATAAGAGAAGGAGTTGGAAGATGCCCAAGGCAAATAAGACCATAAAACCGTTGCGACTTCCTTTAGCAGTGGCTTGGGTGAAGTCCATCTTTTGATTAGCTTGGCTCATGGCAACGATCAGTGAAGCCAGGGTTGTTCCGACAGCGCCTGCAAATTGTTGCAGAGTGTTAAAGATCGCGTTCGCATCGGGTTGCTCTTCTAGAGAGAGTTGTTTTTGTCCGTTGGTCATGATATTGCCGAAGGCCAGACCCATACCGGTCATGAAGATCATGTAAAAGATGAGAATCAAGCCATTTGTCAGCTTCAGGCCAAAGAGGGTAAAGTGGAAATGGGCCAGAAGGATTAAAGCAGCTCCAAGGAGAATCGGTTTGCGGGCACCCAACTTATCTAGAATGAGACCAGAGAAGGGAGCAAAACCTGCTCCAATGATGGCTCCTGGAAGTAGCATCAAGGCTGCAAGCGTGGTACTCGAGTGGTTGACCAATTGGACATAATTGGGCAAGAGGAAACTCATGGCCAGTGAGCCTAATTGGAAGGTGAAAAAGGCAAGAACATGGCCAGTGAGGAGATGGTTCTTTAAGATGGCAAGGTTGATAATGGGACTCTCCAAGCGATTGGACCGCCAGACTAAGAGAACGAGTCCCAAGAACCCAATCACCAGCCAACCAAGCACAGAAAAACTAAAGAAAGCATGATCAGAGAGACCGTGAATCCCTAAAATCAGTCCTAAAAATGAAGCAATAATGGCGAGAAGGATCATGATATCAAGAGTTTCTCGTTTGACTGTACTGATTTGTTCAATGGAGCGAAGTCCAGCAACTAGCGAAGCTAGAAGGATCGGGAATTGAACCAAAAAGATGGACCGCCAACCGAAGTTGGCAGTCAAGAGACCACCGACAGTAGGCCCAATGGCTGGTGCAATGGCTGTAATCAGGGTCCCCACTCCCATCATGAGACCGATCTTGCGTTTTGGGACCTGCTCTAAAATGATATTAAACATCAGAGGAAGGGCAAAACCAACCCCCATTCCTTGGACCAATCGCCCCAGAACCACAAAGCCAAAACTTGGAGCTAGGAAGTCAATGAGAACACCTAAAACAGATAGGAGATTTCCAACTAAAAAGATGGACTTCATTTTAAAAGAGCGCTTGAGGTAGGCAGATAGGGGGACTACACAGGCAACCACTAGAAGATAGATGGTGGTGACCCACTGGACGGTTGCGGTATTGATCTCAAATTCCTTCATCAATATTGGGAAGGTGATATTCATAGCAGTTTCTCCAGCCACCCCGCAAAAGGAAAGGATCCCTGTTGCAAAAATAGCATACAGGACCTTGGCTGAAATTTTTTCTTGTGACATCGGTGTCTGATTCCTCCTAAATCTTCCTATAGACATGGACTATAGTATAAAAAATATGGTAATGATCTGATTTTCCGTCAGCTCCAATCGCTAGGAGCATAGCAAGACCAACGGTAACCCGATCCATCGTTTTGTTAGCTAACAAATAGTATAGAGGAAATGAAGACCCCTGTCAAAGAATTTTTGAAAAATTTTGAAAATTTTAAAAGTGTTCTCAAAAGTTGGAGCGTCTCCAAACAGAAGAGATCACTCGCCAGTATGATATAATAAGAAGAAAGTAAGAAACATGAACAAATCACTAAACACGAATGGGGGCGCCATGACCAAGTATTTAGTCCAGAAATTTTTCTGGTTACGAGAAAAAAGTTTGATTCAAATTTCCCAGAAAACGTTGGTTTCCTTATTTCCCTTTTTCCTATTTTCAGGTATTATTCGGGTGATCGCTCTATCGGTCTTCTCCGATCGAGGCTATATCCATCAGCTCTTTTCGATGGATAGTTGGTTGCCATGGGATCAGGCAATTAGCCAAGTCCTCATTAATTTTTCCAATTTTTTAGGAGGTCTAGCTGGGCCTTTAGTGACCTACTTCGCTGGAAAATATACAGCTGGGCACTATGGTAGAAGTACAGGGACAGCTGGAGTGACAGCTCTTTTGGTCAGTCTAATAGTGGGGTCTCAGGAATTGTTGGTGGGACCCCTCCATGACGGGCAACTGACGCGTATCACCTTACCTGCGACGACCAATATCGTCTTAGCGATTTTTTTAGGCTATCTAATTGGGCAGATCTTTCGTCTATCCAAGGCCAGTGACGACCAGATTGTAGACAAGGATTTCATCTATCAACCCAAGACGGTGCGTCCCATTTTCTTATCCTTAGTTCTAGGGGTCAGCCTCAATCTTCTTTTGGTTCTTGGGAACCAATTTAATATTTTTCAGACTATCCAACAGTTCTTGGCTTCTCTCACTGTAAGCAGCCATCATCTGCTGTCGACCTTTGCTATGGGATTATTTAGTGGCCTGTCTGCTTGGGTCGGCAACAGTCAAGCCTTTGCCTTGAACTCAATTGCGGATGATAGTTTTGCCCTGGAAAATCTGACCTACGCTGTGACGCATCATACGACGACAGGAATTCCTCATCTCTATACCTTGACCAATTTGTACCGCAGTTTTGGCATGGTGGCAGGAGTTGGTGCTGTCCTAGCACTTTTGGTTGCAATCTTATTGGTTTCACGAAGTCAAAAGGACAAGAAAGTCAGCCTCCTCAGTCTCTTTCCAAGTCTCTTTAACAATGGTGCTCCATTCATGGTCGGAATCCCGGTCCTTCTCAATCTGCTTTATGTGATTCCCTTTTTATTGATCCCCTTGGTGAATATGGGAATTGCAGCAGTGGCTTTGTGCTTCAAACTGATGCCAGCGGCTGTCTATCCAGTGCCAGATGGGACTCCTAGCCTTCTCTATGCCTTTATTGGAACGGGAGGAAGTCTGAGAGCCTTAGCTGTGAGTCTCCTTTGTTTTGCCGTCGATGTGCTCCTTTATCTACCATTTGTCCGTATGGGAAATCGTATTCGAAAAGATTTAAAAGTGAAAGGAGAAAGCGATGAAGCAATCTAAAAAAACAGCCATCGTCCTTACTTTGGTCAGTCTTTTCTTGATCGCTTTAGCCATTCCTTCTTATAGCTGGACTCGGACCAATGTTTCAAAAATTGAGAAATTTTATAATTCAAAATTGTCTCCCATCATCATGATTCCAGGAAGTTCCGCAACAGAGAATCGCTTTGATGGCTTGGTGACCAAGCTCAACCAAGACCGCCAAGGAACCAAACACAGCCTGCTCAAGGTCAAAGTTTGGAATGATGGGCATATCACCTATAGTGGAAGTATGGATGCCAAGGACAATGAGCCGGTAATTGTAGTTGGTTTTGAAAACAACAAAGATGGCTATAGCAATATTAAAAAGCAGGCTAAACTATTCAATCAAGCCTTTGAAGCCCTTCAAGAAAAATACAATTTTAATAATTTCAAGGGCTTGGGTCATTCTAACGGGGGCTTGATTTATACAGCCTTTATCGAAAATTATCTAGAAGATTATGATGTGGATCTAAAGACCCTCATGACCATCGGAACTCCCTATAATTTCACGGAAACCAATATTCAAAATAAATCTGAGATGTTGGCCGATTTTATCAAGGGAAAAAAAGCCATCCCCAATACGCTTCATATGTATTCAGTAGCAGGAACCATCACCTATGATTCCGATGAGTTGGTCCCAGATGCCAGTGTTTCTGCTGGGAAATATATCTACCAAAACCAAGCTGCTAGTTATACGGAGATCACAGTGACGGGGGAAGATGCCCAGCACTCGGACCTTCCAACCAATGATGAGGTGGTTGCCTTGGTGAAAGAGCATATTGAAAGTCAAACGGATCGTAGAAAGAATCCGAATAAAGAAAACTAAGTGTGAAGAAGGGATTCCTTCCTCACCTTTTTTTTAGTATAATAAAGTTTAGTATGAAAATAAGGGAGACTATAGGAAATAAGATGAAAAGAAAAAAATGGATGCAATTGGGCTTAGTGGCTTCGAGTATGGTCATGTTAACAGGATGTTACCAGAGATACCAACGCCAGTCCAGTCCCAAAAAAGAGGCTGCAACAAGCCAGACTTCAGCAAAGAAACAAGCGAAAAAAACAGATAACAAACAATTATACCAGTCTGTTTTTTCAGACTACCAAAAGATTTTTGCCACTTCAAAAGATTTAGATGCTATTTCCAAATTGAATGATGCATTTGCCAAAGAAGATCGGATGATCAATAGCTGGGTGATCGAGACCGTGATCAATCAGCCAGATGCCGTTCGCTATGCCTTTAAGGACTTAAATAACGATGGGGTAGAGGAGATGATCATCGCCAATCAGCAGACCGATGGCAGTTACTTTGTGACAGGAGTTTATTACCTCAAGGACCAAAAACCGACTCTACTAGCTGAAGGTTTCGTCGCTGGACACGGTGGAGCGCGCAATGCGACGACCCTCTATAAGGGAGGAGAAGTCTTAGAAGTCAGCTGGATGTCAGGAACTGGCCGTGGGGTAGCTGTGCTCTCACGGATAGAAAAGACGCCTCAAGCCGCGACCAAAGTCCAGGAAGAAGAAGTCCAAGTACCGGGGTCAGATCTGAATGCCCTCTTTGGAAAATCGGATGAGGATAAACTGGATCTCAAGAGTTTCGATTGGCAAACTTTTGACAGCACACCATCATCGGGAAATAGCCAAAGTCAGGAAAAAACGCCTTGGAATGCTGAAAAATCAGCCAAATTAGCAGAATTTATGAAGACCTGGGGCGAAAAGATGGGCCAACCCAACTATCAAAAAGGCATCGCTGGCGGTGATGTAGGACCAGACAACCTCTATACTCTAGGGGAAAATAGTAAGATGGATGCCATTTATACAGATACTGGTCAAGGAAATGCAAAATACCGCATCGTGGAACGCTATAGCAATTGGGACAAGTATCCAGATGTGCATAGTTATTTCTTTGCCATTACAGATACAGGAGAAGGCATTGTCTTTCATTCTCCAACGACTAATGGTGGAAAGATGTATCTAAAACCAACGGACAACAAGGAACTTCAAGAAGAATTTACGCAGTTGCTTCATCAATAAAAAGAAGAATAAACCAGAAAAGGACTGTTTTTCTGGTTTTGTTTATTCAAAGAATGAATAAAAACACAATAAAAGAAATAATTTTTAGGATATAAAATATGTTAAAAGCTAGTGATAATTAGCAGTATATAGGCATTTAAAAACAGAAAATGTTTGACAATTGAAGGAAAATCATTTAAAATATATTCATTCTTTATTTATAGGAGAAAAAATATGAAAAAACTTCTTACAGCCGGTGTGGCTCTCTTGTCAGTTGCAACGTTAGCAGCTTGTTCTGGTAAAACTGCTTCAGAATCATCAAGCAAAGATGCAAAAGCTTCTTCTAGCAAAGTAGAAAAATCATCTACTTCAGAAAGCAAATCAAAAAGCTCATCTAAATCATCTAAATCAGCAACCTCTTCTGTTAAAATTCCAGAAATTGTCTTGTTGACTGATGAAGAAATCGATAACGCCAAAACAATTGGTGATATGAAAACTCTTTATAGTAAATTAGTGGATAACTATAAAAAATATGCTCAAGATCTTGGCGATCAAATTCCAGAATCACATAGATCTATATATACTCAACAAGTAGAGCCAGCTCTCAAGACATTGGACGAATCAAAAACTCAATTTGATACAGCACTTTCAACTGGTGGTTCAGATGATACGGTTGTTCCTGAACAAGGGCGTACTGTTTTTGTACAACAATTGAAATCTGGACGTGACACTATGAAACAAGCTCTTGAAAGTGCATATAAATCAATTGCGCCATTGCTCTCTTCATCAGCTGAATAATCAATGAAAAAAATAGGGTAGGACCTCAAGTCCTAGCCTATTTTTGCTTTCTTACAAAAATGTAAGAAATAAAGGGTAAAATGTAAGGTTATGTTATGGTGAAAGCGTTTCAGTTTTAGTACAATAGATTTGTAAAAAACGATTGAAGCTTTTATCGAGCTAGAAAGGAATGGACCATGACCCTACTAGACGTTCAACATATCAAAAAAATTTACAAAACCCGCTTTCAAGGAACGCAGGTTGAAGCCTTAAAGGATATTCACTTCACCGTGGAAAAGGGTGAGTACGTGGCTATCATGGGGGAATCAGGATCCGGGAAATCCACCCTCCTCAATATCCTAGCCATGCTGGATCAGCCGACGGAAGGGCGGGTCTACCTCAATGGCACCGATACCTCAACCATCAAAAACAAGGACGCCTCCAGCTTCCGCCGGGAAAAACTAGGCTTTGTCTTTCAAGATTTCAACCTGCTCGACACCTTATCTGTCAAGGACAATATCCTCCTGCCCTTGGTCCTTTCCCGCAGACCAATCAAGGAAATGATGAGTAAGGTCGATAGCGTGAGTCGGGAGTTGGGCATTCACCAGCTCTTAGAAAAATACCCTTACGAAATCTCTGGTGGACAAAAGCAACGGGTAGCCGTAGCACGGGCCATCATCACCTCACCTGAAATCCTTCTTGCGGATGAGCCAACAGGGGCGCTGGATTCCAAGTCTTCGGCAGCTTTGCTAGATGTCTTTGAAGATATCAATACCATGGGGCAAACCATTCTCATGGTGACCCACTCAACCGCAGCAGCAGCTCGGGCCAAGCGCGTGCTCTTTATCAAGGACGGGATTCTTTACAACCAGATCTTTCGTGGGGAAAAGACAGAGCGTCAGATGTTCCAAGAAATCTCAGATACTCTGACGGTCATGGCGGGAAAGGAGGATCCTGATGTTTAAATTAACAAGTAAATTAGCACTTTCCAACCTCAAACAAAATCGCAAGTTGTATTATCCTTTCGCTATAGCTGTCATTTTAACGACCATGATCCTTTATAGTTTTATCGCCTTGTCATTGACCCCTCATTTAGAGGATTCTTACGGAGGGGGATCGGCGAGAACTGTTCTTGGTTTTGGCAGTTTCGTCGTCCAGCTGGTCGTCATCATTTTGGTGGCTTATGCCAATGGCTACGTCATGAAAAATCGTTCCAAAGAACTGGGACTCTACAGTGTTCTGGGAATGGAGAAGAAGCATCTCCTCATCATGACCTTATGGGAATTGCTCTTCTTCTATGTTCTCACAGTTGGAGTAGGACTGGGTTTGGGACTCTTGTTTGATCGCTTGATTTTCGCCTTGCTCCTAAAATGTATGGGGCTACCAGTCGTCATTCAATCAACCTTCCAGCTAGGAGCTGTCATTGACACTTTACTTGGGTTAGCCTTAGCTTTTGGCCTCATTCTCTTGTTGAATTCTTTCCGCCTCTTGCGCTACAGTTCCCTCCACCTCATGCAACAGAAAAAAGCAGGAGAGAAGAAGGGACGCTTCTTGCTGGTCCAAACTCTTTTAGGACTTGGGCTCTTAGGAATTGCGTTTTATATAGCGCTAACCGTTGAGCGTCCGGTAGCTGCTGTTCAAGGATTCTTTATTGCTGTCATTTTGGTCATTCTGGCGACTTATCTCTTATTCAACGCAGGCTCCATTACCTTCTTAAGATTTCTCAAAGGTAGGAAATCCTACTATTACAAGCCAGAGAATTTTATATCCGTCTCTAACTTAATCGCTCGGATGCGAAAAAATGCAGCGGGCCTTGCGACCATTAGTATTCTTTCCACCATGGTCTTGGTAACCTTAACCGGGTCGCTCAATATCTTTATTGGAGGGCAGAACTACCTAGATACTGTTTACCCTTCTGATTACATGATTAGTGTGGGGCATATGCCTTCAGATGCTGAGACAGAACCGGTTATCAAGGATGTTCAAGCTCAAATTAAGAAAACAGCCGATGCGACAAATCTATCAGATTATCAGGTGGCACAGACAACATACTGGTCGGCTGAAATTCGAAAGATTGATGGAAAGGTCTTAGAGGTGTATGAGCAGTCCACTCCATCAACTGGTCAGGAGTTGAAGTCAGAAGGAACAGTCTACTTTTTTGATCAGGCGACTTATGAGCAACTGACCGGGCAAAAAGTTGAGCTTGGTGAAAATGAAATCTTAGCCTATGGATATCAGTATCCTGGAAGATTAGACGCACAATTAGAAATCAATGGGAAGACCTTCACGATTAAAGAAAAGCTAAACTCCAATTTTATCCAAGGGAAACTCCCTCAATCCGACCTGTTTCAACACCAAATGGGCTTGTACCTGGTCCTCCCTGACTTGAACCAACTGGGACTAAAAGTTGATAAAAATTTGGAATTCTCTATTACTGCTAAAAATAAAGATAACCAAGATTTTATTTCTGGCTTGATCAAAGAGCTGTATTCGACAGACAAAATCAGTCAATATGATGCGACTTATTTTGGTGGATTTGATCGATACAGTATAGAGAAAGATTGGCGTGAAACAGCAGGGACTCTTCTATTTATCGGGATTTTTCTATCGGTGATCTTTCTATTAGCTACGGTTCTCGTGATTTACTACAAACAGATTTCAGAAGGCTATGAGGACCGGGAAAATTTTGTGATCTTGCAACAAGTAGGATTGGACCAAAAGCAAACGGCCACCACCATTCGCAAACAAATTCTCACCGTCTTTTTCCTCCCATTATTCTTCTCCTTCTTGTACCTAGGAGTAGCCTACAAGATGATCGCAAAAATCGTTGCCATCTTAGGAGCAACCAATACGGGCTTGGTTCTTCAAACGACTCTTTCTGTCTGCGCTGTCTTTTTCATCTCTTATGTTCTCGTCTTTCTTCTGACTTCTAGAAGTTATCGAAAGATTGTCGTGAGATAGCGTTCGAGTCTATAAAAGATTGGGAAATGAAAAAGCCGATAAGTAGACAAACTGTTTTTTTCATAGAACAAGCTAAGTGTTGCGGAAAGAATTATAATAATGTATGTTTTAAAGCTTATTTAAACAAATACTGAAACTTTCCGCCGTGAGAAAAGTGCTAGAAATAAAGTATTTCTAGCATTCGGGAGTTTTGAAACTTTAGGTTCAAAACTAAGTTATGGAACTTCGGAGAAGTTCGCTAACGTCCGTACTCACCTAAGGAAAGTTTCAAAGATAGTTTTATCCTTAACCAAAAACACCGAGGATTATATCCTCGGTGTTTTTTATCGCGATTATTTCACGTGTTTTGCAAGTTCTTCTTGCGCTTTTTTGTTTGATTCTTCTTTTTCTTTCAACCAATTCTTATAAGCTTTTTCATGTTCGGCAGTTGTAACTGTCTTATCTTGAAGTTTTTGGTATTTGAAGAAGGTTGTTTCACCTTTAATACCAATTGCAGAATTTGCTGCTGAGAATGGTGTTACCTTCGTGATAGATGGTACTCCACCCTTAGAGTAGATTGGAAGAACCATTGCGTTTTCAGTCAACCAAGCTTGGGCATCAGCGTATTTTTCATAACGTGCATTGGTATCCAATTTTTCAGCATTGGCAGCATCTAGCAATTCTTTGTATTGATTCAAACCAATTTTCTCGATGAGCGCTTGGTCTTTCTTAGGATCAAGTCCCATACCAGTCAAGGTTGAACCATCTGTTGGGTTCAAGATATTCAAGTAAGTAGATGGGTCTTGGAAGTCAGGTCCCCAACCAGTGATATCCATGTCAAAGTCTTTTTGATCTGGTGATTGGGCAAAGTAAGTAGCGTTGTCTGCATCATCTGTAGACAATTTTTGAACATCGATCACGACATTGTCTTTACCAAGAGCTGTTTCAATAGAGCTCTTCATAGAGTCTGCTTGTTGGACAAGAGCATTAGAAGATTGGTCTACAACATAGTCGATATGGATTGGGAATTGAACACCTTGTGATTGCAATTCAGATTTTGCTTTTTCAAGTTCTGCTTTTGCTTTATCCACATTGTGCAAGCTATCTTGAGCATCAGCAAAGCTCACACCTTTCCACTCATCTCCTGTTGCGGCAAGTTTTTCTTCAACGAGCGTACCGAAGTCTTTCCCGTCTGCTTGCACAAATGTCGGTGGAACTAGAAGGGTACGTAGAGTTTTTGATGCTCCGTCTTTCCCATTCACTTGAGCGCTGTAGGAAGTTCTATCCAAAGCGAAGTTCAAAGCTTGACGGAAGTTTTTGTTTTGAAGGGCTGTCTTCGTGCTGTTCTTTTGCTCATCAGATGTCTTCTTCGTATGGCCGTAATTTTGACGGTTGACGTTGAAGTAAGCGTAGTAAACAGTAGAATCTTGTGGGGAATAAACGATGTTATCCTTGAATTTCTTCTCAATCGTACTGTAAGTTGAGCTTGTTGGGAAGAGACGAGCAGTAGATAGGTTCCCATCTGAGAAGTTACGAGCAAGATAGTCTTGGTCAGATCCATCGAAGTAAGTCAATTTAACCGTATCGATGTGAACATTTTTCTTGTCGTAGTAATCAGGGTTTTTATCCAACTCGATTTGTGATTTTGAAGTGAAGGATTTCAAAATGTATGGACCATTGTAGAGGATACCATTTGGTTTCACGCTACCAAAGTCTTTCCCAGCTGATTCCAAGAATTTTTCATTAACTGGCATCATGGTAGCAGTCGTCAATTTAGAATTCCAGAAAGATTCTGGTTGGTTCAAAGTGTATTGAAGAGTGTGATCATCAACAGCTTTTACCCCAACGGTTGAGAAGTCTTTGGTTTTCCCGTTTACATAGTCATCCAAGCCTTTGACTGAGTTTTGAACCAAGTAAAGAGCATCCGATTTTTTATCTGCTACGTATTTTAGAGATGTCACGAAATCTTGTGCAGTGACGTCAGCGTATTCATTTCCTTCTGAATCATACCACTTCGCATCTTTTCGAAGCTTGTAAGTATAAGTCAGACCATCTTTTGAAACGGACCAGTCCTCAGCAAGAGCAGGCACTAAGTTACCGTATTGATCGTTTTCAAACAAACCATCGACCAAGTTGGTTGTAATGTCGCTTGTAGTTGAACGATTTGAAGTCAAATAGTTCAAGGAATCAGGGTCTGTACCATACACGTAGTTGTAAGTAGTCCCTTTTGACGCATTAGAAGATGAGCCACATGCTGCAAGGAAAAGCGTTGAAGCCGCGGCGACACCTGCTAAAAGAGCAAGCTTCGATTTTTTCATATTCGTGTCTCCTTTTGAATAATTTTAATTATTATACTCCAATCAATCTATAAAATAAAGTGTTTTTTGAACTTTTTTTGTATATTTACACACCAGCATACAGTAAAACCCTTGATTTTAAGGGATTTTTAAGGAATAAAAATTTTTTAAAAAAAATTACTATTATGCTTTACATACTAGTAAAGAAAGAGTATACTGATAGTGAGCAAACTAGTATGTAAAACAAACTAGTGAAAAATGTGAAGAAAGAGGTGAGAAGGATGAAAGAGTCCCAATTACTAAAGGGAGTCTTGGAGGGCTGTGTGCTTGAGATTATTTCCAAAAAGGCTATCTATGGCTATGAATTGATCCAAAGTCTCAAAGAGATGGGATTTGATAAGATTGTCGCTGGGACCATTTATCCCCTCCTGCAAAAATTAGAAAAACAAGGGGTTATTCATGGGGAAATGAGGCCGTCTCCAGATGGTCCCGATCGTAAGTATTTTTCACTCAGTGATGCTGGAAAAGAGCGTTTAGGGGAATTTTGGGACCAGTGGCAGGAGCTAGTCACAAAAGTAGAACGTATCAAGAAGGAGGGGGACGAATGGTAGAAAGTTATACAGAAAAAATGTCAGATGAGTTGATTCATTTAAATAAAGAGGATCAAGCCTATGTGAAAAAAATGGTGGCCTATATTGGGGCTAAGTCCTATTTTTATGATGATGAAGCACTCGGTGAACAACTCTACAATATGGTTTGCGACCTGAAAGTTGCTGAGAAAGAAGGCATTCGGGCAGTAGATTATTTTGGAAAGGATCCACGGGCTATGGTGGACCAAGTTCTTTCAGATTTGCCTAAACGCTCTCTAGGATCTTATGTGGGACTCGTCTTCCTACTTGGAGTGATCTTAGTTGGCATGCGTTATTTAATGGATTTTACCTGGATGACGCCACTGAAAATCGAACCCCTGACCTATGTTGTCATTCTACTCAATTTCTTGGTGTTTAGCCAGTTCATCACGTGGCTTTGGTCCAAACAGAGCTATGGTGAAATGAAGTGGTCTTGGGCTATTTTTATCAGTGTGATCAGCCTGATGGTATTTCTGAACATTGTACGACTATGTTCGATCTATTTTGGCCACATTGGGAGTCTCTTCTTATCAGATGGTTGGGGGATTGTTCTTGCTGTCTTAGTCCTACTTGGGTTTACGGTCATGGCTTTTAGAAGCAAGGATCGTCTGATGACGAGTTTACTAGTCCTGGGCTTGACTTTCTTAGTTACTGGATGTTGGATTCGTCTTGTGAATCAGGAAACTGCTCATTTAATAGGCTGGCTACTTCCTCTCATAGGACTAGTCCTGACCCTTATTGTATTTTTTCTCCAAAGAAAGAAGGAAGAAGCATGAAATCAGCAATGTATTTTGAAGAAACGCAGGCCTTGATGCAAACCTTTAGCCAGGAGGACCAAGCTTATTTCCAAGATCTCTGGGATTATTTCAATCTTGCAGGTTTCTTATATGAGGAGAAAGCCTTAAGAGAGCAGGTCTATAATCTAGCGCTAGATTTTTCGCAAGCAGGAGCGGATGGCTTAACGGCCAAGGATTATTTTGGTCTCGATCCAAAGGGAATGGCAGACCAAATCATCGAAAATATGCCTAAAGAATCGACGCGGTCTGTACTAAAATATGGGGCTATCTTTTCAGGTATTGTGATTTTTTATCGCCTCTTAAGTGATTTTGCTTCCCAAGCGGTCCTTGTGCTCAAGCCTCTAGTCTATTTGACAGACATCATTTTGGGACTCCTAGCTGTAGGGATCATCTTTTATCTCCTTCGTCGTCTCATTTTTGCAGAGGAAAAAACGAAAAAAGCAATTTATGTAGCATTTGTTCTGGTATTAGGGATCTATTTTTTTAGTGAAATAGTGGGAGTTCGCTTCTTGCCTGCTTTTGCTTGGTTAGCGGTTCCTAGTCCTCGGGATACTCTTCTCATGACAGGGGCTAGCGGGGCTCTCATTCTTTGGCAATGGAAAGAAGAGTTTGGACGAGCTTTCATCTTTCCTATCATCGCCTTTTTAGTGGTTGGATTCTTACATCGCTGGACCTTGGCACAAGGAGTTCAGAATCTTGGTATGACGGTTCTTCTGCCCACAGTGATCATCGTTTTTGGGCTAGTTATTTATTATTGGTTTACGATTCGTGCTTTGAAAAAGAATAGGACGGAAAGTGATAAATAGAGAGGAAAGGGGGGCTGGGACAAAAGTCCTAGCCTCTCAATTGTTTTTGGATTGTCGAGCAAGACGCAGTGGTTGAGTGCTCAAAGCACTGCTTTGAGGTGGTAGATAGGACTTGCTAAGCAAGTTTCCTAAGTAGTTGTTCGCTTTTCAAGTTCCAAAGATGCCCTACTCAACTGTGCGGAGGTGGGACGACGAAATCGAATTCTGACGAATTACCGATTTCTGTCCCACTCTCTTTCTTGTTCAAGTATGATAGAATAAACTCATTAGATGGGAGAATAGATATGAATTTATTTCGAAAAAAGGGACTTGGGCAAGTACACCCCGGTCTAAATCGCCATTTACGTTTATGGGATTTGATTATTTTAGGAATTGGTGCCATGGTGGGGACAGGGATCTTCACGATTACAGGGACTGTAGCCGCGAATTTAGCTGGTCCAGCCCTCATTATTTCGATTGTGATTGCGGCTTTTTGCGTCGGCTTATCTGCCCTTTTCTTTGCTGAATTTGCGTCTCGCATCCCTTCAACTGGTGGGGCCTATAGTTACCTCTATGCCATCTTTGGAGAGTTTCCAGCCTGGATTGCCGGTTGGTTGACTGTGATGGAATTTATGACAGCTGTATCAGGGGTGGCTTCAGGTTGGGCTGCTTATTTCAAGGGCTTGTTGGCCAATCTTTGCTGGAGTCTGCCGACGGCTTTAAACGGGACTTTTGATCCAGCTAAGGGAACTTATGTGGATCTCTTGCCTATTTTGGTCATGGTTCTCATCACAGCCTTAGTTCTTATGAATGCAAAAGCGGTTTTACGCTTTAATTCCTTGCTGGTCTTACTCAAGTTCTCCGCTCTTGCCTTGTTTATTCTTGTCGGGATTTTTCACCTAAATCCTGGCAACTGGGCAAACTTTGCTCCGTATGGATTTGGCGAAATCTATGGTGGTCAGACAGGGATTATGGCTGGAGCTTCGCTCATGTTCTTTGCCTTTCTTGGTTTTGAGTCCATTTCAATGGCGGTCGACGAAATCAAGGAACCACAAAAGAACGTCCCTCGCGGCATTGTCCTCAGTCTCTTGATCACAACCATTCTTTATATCTTGGTCACCCTGGTTTTGACCGGTATGGTTCCTTTTAAGAACTTAAATGTAGAAGACGCGGTTGCCTTTGCCCTTCGTCAGGTCGGAGCTGGTTGGGCTGGAAATTATGTATCCTTAGTGGCTATTTTGACCTTGATTACCGTCTGCATTTCCATGACCTTTGCCCTTTCACGGATGATTTACAGTTTGGCGCGGGATGGGCTTTTGCCAAAAGCTATGAAACAGCTCGATCCAAAAACTAGAATTCCCAAAAATGCAACACTAGTAGCTGGCTCGATGGCTGCCATTGCTGGTGGAGTCTTTCCACTTGCAAGTATCGCTTCCTTCTTAAATATTTGTACCTTGGCTTACCTAGTTATGTTGGCCTTTGCCCTCTTGAAATTGCGCAAGGAACACGGGGCTCCTGGACCTGGTGAATTTAAAACACCCTTGGTTCCAGTCTTGCCAATCCTGTCGATTGTGGTCTGTCTGTCCTTTATGACCCAGTATTCCCTATCGACCTGGCTGGCCTTCGGAGTTGCTCTCCTGATCGGGGTCGGAATTTATTTCGGTTATGGGTATCGCCATTCAGAAGAAAATCAATAAAAGATGAAAGCTAGAGTAGAAGAACTCTGGCTTTTTACATAGAGAAAGCTCTTTTTTTGGTATAATAAAGGGAGAAAGTTAACTAGATAACAAAGGAGAAAAAAATGACATTTGAAGAGATTTTACCAGGCTTAAAGGCTAAGAAAAAATATGTGCGAACAGGATGGGGTGGAGCAGAAAACTACGTCCAACTCTTTGATACCATTGAGCAAAATGGGGTGGCTCTGGAAGTGACCCCTTATTTCCTCATCAACGTCTCTGGTGAGGGTGAAGGTTTCTCCATGTGGAGTCCAACTCCTTGTGATGTCTTAGCGACAGATTGGGTGGAAGTCCATGACTAAAAGTGTCTTGATTACAGGCGTGAGTTCCGGGATTGGTCTGGCTCAAGCTCGACTCTTTCTAGAAAAGGGCTACCAGGTCTATGGAGTGGACCAGGGAGCGGATCCCCAGTTAGCAGGTGATTTTCACTTCTTACAGAGGGACTTAACTCTTGATTTGACGCCGATTTTTGACTGGTGTCCTGAGGTAGAGGTTTTGTGCAATACAGCCGGAGTTTTGGATGATTACAAACCGCTTCTGGAGCAAAGCGCTCAGGAGACTCAGGAGATTTTTGAGATCAACTATGTGACCCCGGTGGAGCTGACACGGTATTATCTGACTCAAATGTTGAAGAAGAAGCAAGGGATCATCATCAATATGTGCTCCATTGCTTCTAGCCTGGCAGGAGGAGGCGGCCACGCCTATACCTCGTCCAAACATGCTCTAGCGGGCTTTACCAAGCAGTTGGCGCTTGATTATGCAGAAGCTGGAATTCAGGTCTTTGGCATCGCGCCAGGGGCTGTCAAAACAGGTATGACCGCAGCGGACTTTGAACCAGGTGGATTGGCTGACTGGGTAGCCAGTGAGACACCCATCAAGCGCTGGATTGAGCCAGAGGAAGTGGCAGAAGTCAGCCTCTTTTTGGCTAGCGGGAAGGCGTCTGCCATGCAAGGGCAGATCCTGACGATTGATGGTGGTTGGAGTTTGAAGTAGGAGGATGAAAAAGCAAGAGTTGAAATCTTGCTAAGAAATGTAATTGTTTTTTCCTTACTGAAAGAGGATCAAACCTAGGTGAACAATTAAGTTAGGACAGTGGTGAGACAGGTATTTACCTCTATGCTAAAGAAGATCTTACTGAACGAAATTAAACCTACCAGAGTGATCAGGATGAATCAGATTTCTTTATGATTGGTCACGATGGAGATCTAGCCTTTTTCACCAAAAAAAGACAGGGATAATAACAATTATGAAGATAACTGAGGGTAAGTTCAGAAGAACTTTTTGAATGGGCTACCTGAAACCTTAAGAGATTGTTTTAGAAGAAACGAATAGTACAATTGATTTGCTAAGTTATTGTGGAATGAAGGTGAAGTCATGATTAAATTAGTGAATGTTACTAAATGTTTTAGTGATGGATCGAATGTCAGATATATTTTCAAAAATTGTAATTTTGAATTTAAAAAAGGTAGCACGACTGCAATAATTGGCCGTTCTGGATTAGGAAAAACTACTCTTGTTAAATTAATATTAGGAATTACCAGTTTAAATGAGGGGGATATCTTAGTCTGTGGTAGTTCTACTTTAGATATGAAAAATTTGAGTAAGGTAAGGCGTAGGAATATTGGCTGTGTCTTCCAAAACTTTAATTTGATTTCAGGTGTTGATGGCAAAATTGAGTACGTAAGGAGATGATAAAATGAATCATTCCATATTATTCATTGCTAAAAGAGATTTAGAAGTTAACAAACGAAGATATAGATTAGTTCGACTGTCGATAGCGATCTCTGTTTTGCTAATTGTTTTAGTGATGCTCATTTCTAATTCTTTCTATAATAAAATGATTAAAGAAATGACTGTAGCAAATAAAAATGTTGTTACTGTTGCCTTTGGTAATAAAGAAAATTCTCTGAATTATAAAGCTTTGCCTTTATTTTCTAATGAAGATATTGATCGAGTAAAAAAAATAGATGAAGTAAAAAATGTTACTGGTGTAAAACTATTATTTACGGATGATATCAAATTCCAAAATGGTAAGACATCGGTTTCCAATACTATCCATTGTCTAGAAGAAAAGTATTTAAAAAACCTGAATATTAGAATTGCTGAAGGGAAATTTCCAGAGAAGGACAATGAAATATTAATCGGAGATTCCGTACACAAGGCTACATCAATGAATGTCGGAGATACGGTGACTATTAAGATTGATAATCATTATGAAAAGTTTGTAATTTCTGGCATTATAGACAAGCAAGAAGCGCAGTTATTTTCTACCTTGCCAACAGAAATAAATCAAATGATGGCAATCAATGTAAAAAGTAGTAGCGTTTCATCAAATAAGTATTACTATCTGAATGCTACTGTAAAAAATGGAACCGATTTAAATGAAGTAGCAAATAAGATAGAAAAGAATGTTTTAAAAAATGAAAATTTAAAACAATCTTTATCAGGAACAGGATTAGATGTTGTTGTAGCAACACAACAGGATGTTATCAATATGCTATCCAGATGGTTTTCCTACATCGACCTTTTTATCCTCTTAATCATAGTTCTTATCTCTATTGTAGCGATTATTAATATCATCAATATTCTTGCCATTACCATTCAGGAGAATCATAAACAGATCGCAACTTTTAAAATCATCGTTGCATCTGATCGACAGATAAAAAGAATATATTTATTTGAAAGCTTCATGATGGGAGTACGAGGTACAAGCGCGGGATTGGTGATAGGAATTGCTATTTCTTATTTGATCATCTTTTTGAGTGGATTGCCACTAGATATTGAACTTAGCAGATTGTTGTTCCCGGTATTAATAGGGATACTTACTTCAGTTTTTGCAGGATTATTGGTATCTAGAAAAATTACTAAAATAGATATTGAAAAAGTATTAAATCAATAGAGAAGAAATGATTAGTGGTAATAAGAGATGGTGTTGCAAAAAGAATAGCTATATTGATTTCACTATCGACTGATCTTTGAATGAAAGTAGAGGATTTGATGGAAATCAAAAAACACTTTGGTGTATACGGAGTCTGTCTTCAAGACGGGAAACTGCTCTGCATTGAAAAAACAAGAGGCCTCTATCAACATCGTTTTGATCTACCGGGTGGTAGTCAGGAAGTAGGGGAGGAGTTGACAGAAACCCTAAAGCGAGAAGTTCTTGAAGAGACAGGCTATACGCTTAGCAGTTTTTCAAATCCTAGAATTTACGATGTGATGGTTCAAGAAGAAGGGAAAGACTTTGCTGTACACCATATCATGGTCTTTTATGATATAGAACTTGATTTCGAAGGCCCTCAAAAACCCCTTCCTCAGGAGGTTCTTGACGGAAGCAATGATTCAGCAAAAGCAATTTGGTTGAACGTGGAAGACATTACTGCCGACAATGCTTCTCCTTTAGTATTGAAGGTGAAGGCAGAGTTAGGAGGATTTCCAGAATTAGAACTGACAAGCTATAGAAATTGGAAGGTAAAAGAAAAAAAGGAGAACCTATGACACCTCAAGAAATGTGGAATGCCTACAAGCAAATCAATCCCTCTATTGGAGATGAGATAGATGCCTGGGCCTTTGGAGTGGACCCAGACCTTTTAGCGGAACTGGTCTTTAAAGGCGAAAAAACAGCAACTGCCTCAGCTTACGATCTTTACGCAGTAGAGGACGAACCCCTTCCCCAAGAAGGAACCTTTGATGTTGTTTTAGACAGTAAGGATCAAGCTGTCTGCATTGTCGAAATTACAAAGGTTTCTGTTCAGCCTTTCCATCAAGTGTCAGCTGACCATGCCTATAAGGAAGGTGAAGGAGACAAATCTCTGGCTAATTGGCGTCAGGTTCATGAAGACTTTTTCAAAGACTGCTTTGGAGAAGCAGGTCTGACGTTTACACCTGACAGCAAGGTGGTTTTAGAAGAATTTCGCAAGGTTTATCCATTATAGAACACTCTTTTCTTTTAGAAAATCAGAAAAGAGAATAACTGTTTTCTATTAAAAAATACCTAGTGATTGTGTCAAGCTAAAAATACTGCCCAGTTCTTAGAACTATTAAAAGATTTTTTGAGACTTTCCGCTGTGAGAAAAGCGCTTGAAACCTAAAAGTTTCAAGCGCTCGGGAGTTTTGAAACTTTAGGTTCAAAACTAAATCATGGAACTTCGAAGAAGTTCGCTGATGTCCGTACTCACCCAAGGAAAGTCTCAACGAAGATTTGATCTTAATCTAACTCTCCTTCTAGGAGAGTTTTTTGGTTTGGGTCTTATTTTCCAAAAGGGCTAAAAAATGGTATAATGTAAGCGATATTGTACAGAAAAGAGAAATGTTATGCCAAATTATGCCATTATTTTAGCAGCGGGGAAAGGTACCCGTATGAAATCAGATCTGCCTAAGGTTCTTCACAAGGTTGCTGGGATCTCTATGTTGGAACATGTTTTCCGTAGTGTTGGAGCCATCTCACCTGAGAAGACTGTAACGGTTGTGGGCCACAAGGCGGAATTGGTGGAGCAAGTATTAGCTGGACAAACAGAATTTGTTAAGCAAACAGAGCAATTAGGAACTGGTCATGCGGTAATGATGGCAGAGCCAGTCTTGGAAGGTCTTGAAGGGCATACTCTTGTCATCGCAGGTGACACTCCTTTGATTACGGGTGAAAGCCTCAAACATTTGATCGACTTTCATATCAACCACAAGAATGTGGCAACGATTTTGACAGCCGAAGCAGCTAATCCATTTGGCTATGGTCGGATTGTCCGCAATGACAATGCGGAAGTGCTTCGAATTGTTGAGCAAAAAGATGCGACAGATTTTGAAAAACAAATTAAAGAAATCAATACAGGGACTTATGTCTTTGACAATGCACGCCTCTTTGAAGCTTTGAAAAATATCAACACAAACAATGCCCAAGGTGAATACTATATCACGGATGTCATCGGTATTTTCCGCGAATCTGGTGAAAAAGTCGGGGCCTATACGCTCAAAGATTTTGATGAAAGTCTTGGGGTTAACGACCGCGTGGCCCTTGCAACAGCAGAAAGCATCATGCGTCGTCGCATTAACCAAGCCCACATGGTCAATGGGGTGAGCTTTGTCAATCCGGATGCGGCCTATATCGATGTCGATGTTGAGATCGCACCAGAAGTGCAAATCGAAGCCAATGTTACCCTGAAAGGCCATACAAAAATTGGGGCTGAGACAGTTTTAACCAATGGAACCTATATTGTGGATAGTGAAATTGGGGCAGGTGCCGTTATTACCAACTCCATGATTGAAGAGAGCACGGTAGCCGATGGCGTAACGGTAGGACCATATGCTCATATTCGCCCAGGATCTAGCCTCGCCAAAGATGTCCATATTGGAAACTTTGTCGAAGTCAAAGGTTCGTCTATTGGCGAAAATACTAAAGCAGGTCATTTGACCTACATCGGCAACTGCCAAGTCGGCAGCAACGTCAACTTTGGTGCAGGAACCATCACGGTGAATTATGATGGCCAACACAAGTTTAAAACGACAATTGGAAACAATGTCTTTGTTGGCTCAAATTCGACCATCATTGCACCAGTTGAATTGGGCGACAATTCCTTAGTCGGTGCTGGATCTACCATTACCAAGGATGTTCCAGCTGACGCGATTGCGATTGGTCGTGGTCGTCAAGTGAATAAAGAAGAGTATGCCCTTCGCTTGCCACACCATCCTAAAAATAAATAGGAGATTCTCATGCAATTTGAAGAAAAAACCATTGAGCGCAAGGAGATTTATCAGGGACCGATTTTCCAAGTGGTCACTGATCAAGTAGAACTACCCGCTGGAAAAGGCCAAGCGCAGCGTGATTTAATCTTCCATAACGGAGCAGTAGCGGTTTTGCCGATCACAGAAGATGGGAAAACGATCTTGGTCAAGCAGTACCGCAAGGCGATTGAACGGACCTCGGTGGAGATTCCAGCAGGGAAGTTAGAAAAGGGAGAAAATGCAGACCCTAAAGCGGCTGCTCTGCGCGAATTGGAAGAAGAAATTGGCTACACAGCGGATCTAGAGTTGTTGTATGATTTTTATTCAGCCATTGGATTTTGTAATGAGCGGATCAAACTTTATGGTGCGACCAACTTGAAAAAGGTGGAAAATCCACGTCCACAAGATGCGGATGAGACCTTAGAGTTATTAGAAGTGACCTTGAAGGAAGCGAAAGATTTGATCCAAACTGGCGAAATCTGTGATGCCAAAACCATCATGGCCATCCAATATTGGGACTTAATCAATAAATAGAGGAGGATCCGATGGGAAAACCTTTATTAACCGATGAAATGATTGAACGAGCAAGGCGAGGTGAGGACATCACCGGTCCTAATATGGTCGATGCTGAAGAAACGAAGATTATTCGGACAGACCACAGAGGATTTGGCTACGAACGTCCTATGAGAGAGAGTCGTATGGAGCGTCCACAGGAGAGCTATTCTCAGGATACTGTGCAGATCCAAGTGGAGCCCACAGTGACCAAGAGTCGTCGCATTGAAGAACGCAAACAAAGTGTGGTCCAATCCAAACTCAATAAGATTTTGTTCTGGATCATTGTGCTCCTCATTGCCTTGATCATTGCTATTTGGCGTCTATAGGGTCGTCACAAGGAGAGAAATGACATGAAAATTGGAATTATCGCAGCCATGCCCCAGGAGTTGAAGATCTTGGTTGAAGCCCTTGAAAATGGGGAAAAGCATCTGCGTCTTGGAAAAGTCTACTATACAGGATCAATTGGACGCCATGAGGTCGTTTTGGTGGAAAGTGGTATCGGAAAAGTCATGTCTGCTATGAGTGTAGCAGTCTTGTCCAATGATTTCAAAGTGGAAGCCATTATCAATACGGGTTCTGCAGGTGCCGTTGCACCGGGAATGGCCGTTGGGGATATCGTCCTTGCAGACAAATTGGCCTATCATGATGTGGATGTGACAGCCTTTGGTTATAAGTATGGTCAAATGGCAGGTCAACCACTTTACTTTGAATCCAGTCGCTATTTCGTATCAGAAATGAAAAAAGTTCTGGAAGAAGAAGCTGCAACCACACATGTAGGCTTGATTACAACAGGAGATAGCTTTATCGCGAGTGAAGAAAAAGTCGCAGCAATTCGGGAGCATTTCTCAGAAGTCTTGGCAGTTGAGATGGAAGGGGCAGCCATTGCCCAAGCCGCTCATGCAGCTGGACGTCCCTTTATGGTTATTCGCGCCATGAGTGATACAGCAGATCACGCAGCCAATATTTCTTTTGATAAATTTATCGTAGAGGCTGGCGAACGCTCTGCTCAAACCCTGATTACTTTCTTGAAGAGATTGGTGTAGAAAAAATATAGGGAAATTGAACATGTATCGTGAATCGTATTTTGATGGAGGCCTATTTTCCTATATTGGCTATGTTTTATTAGCAACCTTCATTACAGTATTGACTTTGGGGATTTGTGCTCCTTGGGGCGTGTGCATTATGTATAACTGGAAGGTCAAGCATACCGTGATTGATGGTCGTCGTCAGTATTTTGACGGCACGGCTATGCAGTTATTTGGAAATTGGATCAAATGGTGGTTCTTTACCATCATTACATTTGGTATCTATGTGTTCTGGTTAAATATCAAGGTCACACAATGGATTACCAAGCATACTCATTTTATAGACTAATTGAAAAGGACTCGTCTAAGGACTAGTCCTTTTTTGAAGCCGAATCTTTCAGAAATAGGGAACTTTCATGCTATAATAAAGACAAGTAATGTAAAGGAGAGAATATGGTTTTATCAAAGAAACGGGCACGCCATGTGATTGAAGAAATTATCGCCCTCTTTCCAGATGCTAAACCGAGTCTGGATTTTCGTAATCATTTTGAATTACTAGTAGCAGTCATGCTCTCGGCTCAGACGACAGATGCAGCTGTTAACAAAGCGACACCAGGTTTGTTTGCGGCTTTTCCAACCCCACAAGCCATGGCAGCAGCCAGTGAAGCCGATATCGCCAAGCATATTTCTAAATTAGGTCTCTATCGAAATAAGGCCAAATTTCTCAAAAAATGTGCCCAACAATTGCTAGACAACTTTGATGGGCAAGTGCCTCAGACTCGTGAAGAGTTAGAAAGCCTAGCAGGAGTAGGGCGCAAGACAGCAAATGTTGTCATGAGTGTAGGTTTTGGTATTCCAGCTTTTGCTGTCGATACCCATGTGGAGCGGATCTGTAAGCACCATGATATTGTCAAGAAATCAGCTACGCCATTGGAAGTTGAAAAGCGGGTCATGGATGTTCTGCCAAAGAGCGAATGGCTAGCGGCCCATCAAGCCATGATTTATTTTGGAAGGGCTATCTGCCACCCCAAAAATCCTGAATGCGATCAGTACCCACAACTCTATCATTTTGATTAGGAATCAGTTCCTCTGCTCGAAAGAGCAGAGGTTCTTTTTTAGGCTGAACGTATATTTATTAAAAGGATTGAAAAGTGAACTTTTGCAAAGTTGTGGTACTAGGTGTCTAGACTCGCCTATTCAGCTTCTTTGAGATCGATTTCAAGATGCTTTTTCTTTATATCTTATTATATTCATTCAGAAAAAACGAACTTTTTTAAAATAAATTTGGTTTTTTTTTAAGAAATAGTGTATAATGGTAGAAAATCTAACATAAGGAGATAGTGATGAAAGCAAAAAAACTGTTAGCTCTTGCAGGAGTTTCTGTTGCAGGTGCCTTTCTTTTAGCAGCATGTGGCGGTGGTAGTAGCAATCAAGCAACCTACTCATTCGTCTATTCAGCAGATCCAAATACCTTGGATTACATCGCTGCAACTCGTACAACAACTTCAGATGTCACAAGTAACCTTGTAGATGGTCTTCTTGAAAACGACCGATACGGAAACTTTGTGCCAAGTCTAGCAGAAGATTGGACTGTCTCTGAAGATGGATTAACCTATACTTACAAACTTCGTAAGGATGCCAAATGGTATACGAGTGAAGGAGAAGAATATGGTGCTGTAACGGCTCAAGACTTTGTTACAGGGATCAAACACGCGGTTGAGTCTAAATCAGAAGGTCTCTTCTTGATTCAAAATTCGATCAAAGGTTTGGATGCCTACGTAAAAGGGGAAACCAAAGACTTTAACACAGTTGGAGTCAAAGCCTTAGATGACCACACCATCCAATATACTTTGGTTCGTCCAGAAAGCTTCTGGAACTCAAAAACAACCTCAGGTGTTCTTTTCCCAGTTAATGCGGATTTCTTGAAATCTCAAGGAAAAGATTTTGGTTCGTTGAAACCTAACAGCATCTTATACAATGGTCCATATTACTTGAAATCTTTGACTTCGAAATCTGAGATTGAATTGGTCAAGAACAAAGACTATTACGATGCGAAAAATGTTCATATCGATCATGTCAAATTGACCTTTAACGATGGATCAAACCCAGATTCTATCATTAAAAACTTTGAAAAAGGTCAATATTCCTTTGCATCTGTTATGCCAAACAGTTCGACGTATAAGAGCGTTAAGAAAAACTTTGGCGACAACATTGTCTACGGTTTGCAATTGGGAACATCCTACTATCTTGGATTCAACTTGGACCGTCAAAAGTATGACCACACTGCCAAAACAACGGATGAACAAAAAGCTTCTACCAAGAAAGCAATTCTGAACAAGGACTTCCGTCAAGCGGTGAACTTTGGCTTTGACCGAAAATCATATGCGGCACAAGTATCTGGATCTGATGCGGCTGAAAATACCCTTCGTAGCACTTTGGTGCCACCAACTTATGTCCAAGTCAATGGAGAAGATTTTGGTAAAGTCGTTGAAAAACAATTGGTTACCTATGGGGATCAATGGAAGGGTGTGAGCCTGGCCGATGGTCAAACTAGCCTTTACAACCCAGAAAAAGCCAAAGCTTCATTTGCGAAAGCCAAAGCTGAATTGCAAAAACAAGGCGTTCAATTCCCAATTCATTTGGACTACATTGTCAGCCAAGTGGACAACAGCATGGTCCAACAAGCTAGCTCCTTCAAACAATCTGTAGAGTCAGCGCTTGGTGCAGACAATGTCGTTGTAGACCTTCAAAAGGTTTCGGATGATGATTTCCAAAATATCACCTACTTCAGCGATACTGCTGCTGCGAGAGATTACGATATCTCAGGCGGTGGTTGGGCTCCTGACTACCAAGACCCATCGACTTACCTCGAAAGTATCAGCCCAGTAAATGGTTCTGTCTTCTACTATCTTGGTATTGATGCAGGTTCAAATAATCCAGCCATTGCAACAGTTGGTTTGGATCAATACGCTAACATGTTGAAAGATGCCGATGCTGAATTGTTGGATCAAGCAAAACGCTATGAAAAATATGCAGCAGCGCAAGCATGGTTGACAGATAGCTCGATTACGCTTCCAACTGTTTCAAATGGTGGTGCTCCAATGCTTCAACGGACCGTACCATACAGCCGTGCTGCTTCATGGGTTGGTACAAAAGGAACAGGAACCTTCTACAAATACCTTGAAATGTCCAAAGATGTTGTCACCACAAAAGACTTTAACAAGGCCAAAGAAGAATGGTTGAAGAAAAAAGCAGAATCCAATAAAAAAGCTCAAGAAGATCTCAAAGATCACATCGAAAAGAAAAAATAAATCAATCATTGTTCCATCAATGAGGATAAAAAAAGTCGGAACCTTCATGTGAGGGTTCCGGTTTTTTAGGTATCGAATGTTAGTCCATCTCGTTCTTTTAGATGAAAGATAGATCAACCACTGCATCTTGCTCGGCAATCCAAAAACAGTTAAGAGGCTAGGACTTTTGGCCCAGCCTCTTAACTATAGACGGGTGATCATCATTCTATTCACTAAATCTTAAAAAATAGCCATCTGGATCTAAAACTGCAAATTCATGAGGATAGATATAATGGTCGCCAACAAGAAATTCTCTTTTGTTGTACCCTATGCTTTTTAGCGAAAACGTTTCCTATTTAAATAAACTCTAAAAAATGATAAAATATTTGTAAGTCAACCACTTAAGGAGGTTAAGCATTGTGAAAAACAAAATCTTATTAGGTTCTATGACGCTCCTATCTGCATTTATACTATCAGCATGCGGAAATGGAGAAAAGAAAACAAACAAAACTACAGTAGCACCAACAACTGAAGTCACTAAAGAAACTACGGATGCACCAACGACAACAACTCAAACAACAACTCCTGGGTCTTCTTCTGGGGCAAAAGAAATATCCCTTGCAGATACTCAACGTATCGGAAATGAAAAATTTGGTTATATCAATATCCCTAAAGATTGGGTCGTACGCACTACTCGAAGTAGCAAAGCGCTCGAATATTTATCACCAGACAAAAACAATGCGTTAATAATGGATTCAAACACTAAAGATACTGTTAAACTTGGCCCCAACGAAACCTTTGACGCAGAGTTACTTGCGAACCGTTTATATAGCTCATTCGGAAAACACAAAAATCGAACTAGTATAGAAGGTGTAAAAGCTATATTTGCCGGTGGGGACGCTTTCTTAATAAAAGTAACAGTTAAAGATGGGAGTACTTTATACGTATGGGTATTCCAAAGAGGAGATAAAGTATACACAATCATAATCCAAGGTTCAGAAGATATGATTAAATCCTTAAGACCTGTTCTCGAGCAATCTTGGGGCCTAGATCCGAATACTCCGGGGAAATAATCCTTAAAAAACTAAAAGAGACTAATCAATGTGATTAGTCTCTTTCTTTTTTTGTTTCTTTTTCTACTCTAGTGATCTATTTTCTTATTCACTAAATCTTAAAAAATAGCCATCTGGATCCAGAATTGCAAATTCATGAGGATAGATATAATGGTCGTCAACACGAAATTTTCTTTTAATTAATGGGCGATGAATAGGATAGTTGGCTTCTAACAATTTCTGATAGAGCCTAGGGACATCCTCTATACCAAAGGAGATGTTAATTCCTTGGCCAAATGGGTAGGTTAGTTCAGCTAATTCTTCAACTGTCCCCTCCTCTAGCATGAGCTGGCAATCTTCAAGAGACAGGAAGAGAAATTTTTCTTCTGGGCGCTGGTATTCGATGGTGAAACCCAGTAAATCACAGTAAAAGGAACGGGACTGTTCTATATTCGATACCATAAACTCGGGAATTACTGCATTGTAGTTCATAAAGAAAATCCTTATAATTTAATCTCCAAGACAATGGGTGTGTGGTCTTGGCGTGCGCCTGAGTCAATCATGTCTGACTTGGTAACCTTGTCTGCTACACGGTTACTTGTGAGCCAATAGTCGATTCTCCAGCCTGTATTGTTGATTTTTGAGGTTTTACTGCGTTGTGCCCACCAAGTGTAACGCTCCGGTACTTCACCGTGGAGGTGGCGGAAGGTATCTGTAAAGCCTGCTGCTAAAAGGTTGGTAAAGCCTGCACGTTCTTCGTCTGTGAAACCTGGTGAACGACGGTTGCTGGCAGGGTTGGCAAGGTCGATTTCCTTGTGAGCAACGTTGTAGTCTCCAGTAGCAAGGACAGGTTTTTCTTTGTCTAAGTCAGCCAAATATTCAGCATATTTGACATCCCAGACTTGACGTTCTGCTAAACGTTTGAGGCCATCACCGGCATTAGGAGTATAGACTTGTGTTACAAAGAAGCCATCAAATTCCAGGGTAATGATCCGGCCTTCCAAATCCATGGTTGAAGGAGCTCCAATTTCAGGGAAATTCACAATTGGAGTGAGCTCTTTTTTATAGAGGAACATGGTTCCAGCATAGCCTTTGCGAGCTGGCTCTTGAGAAGAACGCCAGGTATTTTCGTAGCCAGGAAAGAGTTCCTCAAGAATTTCGAGGTGTTTTTTGGTTGGACCTTTAGCGGATAGCTTGGTTTCTTGAATAGCGATGATATCAGCATCTTCAGCTACCAAGGTTTGAAGGACTTCTTGAGAGAGTTTAGCACGTGCTGAATCGCTGGTCAATGCAGCATTAAGCGAGTCGATATTCCATGAAATGAGTTTCATTGTGTTTCCTTTTCTTGACATAATTGATAGTTTTATTATAACAAAATTTTAATGATTTTCTGATCACAATGCCTTGAAATCTCTTGTGAAATCTATTATAATAGCTTGAATTCATTTGGAAAAAGGGAGTTGTTTATGAAATTTTACTCTTATAACTATGTGTTGGGTCAGATCAGCCAGCAAAACTGGGTGACCATTGGGATATCTGGCTTGCTTGTTCTTCTGACTGGTTTTTTTGCGGTGAAAGCCTATCGGGAGAAGCACGATAGCAAATTCCGCGAATTATCTATTATCTCCATTTTAACTCTGGTGGCAGTGGTCTTGATCAGTATCAGCAATTTCCAAAATAGCCAAAGTAATAATGATCAGTTCCAACGCTCACTCCATTTTATTGAGGTCATCTCAAAGGAGTTGGATGTCAAAAAAGAAGATGTCTATGTCAATACTTCAGCAGCCACAGATGGGGCGATCCTGAAGGTTGGAGAGGTTTATTACCGAGCTATCGCAGGATCTGACCCAGATAGCTACCTATTAGAAAAGATGGATCTGTATAAAACAGACGTGGAACTTGTGGAGGTGAACAAATGACAGTAGATTTTTTAGCCATTTTGATTAAATTAGCTCTCGGCTTGATTTCCTTGGTATTTGTAATCAATGTGACCGGGAAAGGAAACTTAGCACCAAGTTCTGCAGTAGACCAGATACAGAACTTTGTTCTTGGGGGAATTATTGGTGGGGTCATCTACAATAGCTCCATTACCATTCTTCAATACATTGTGATTCTCTTGATGTGGACTATTTTGATCTTACTCTTAAAATGGCTCAATACCAATGTCCGTTTTATGAAGCACTTGATCGATGGCAAACCAACTGTCATTATCAAAAATGGGAAGCTTGATCCGGAAGCTTGTCGATCCAAGGGACTTTCTGCTTCAGATGTTGCCTTGAAATTGCGTTCACAAGGAATTTTCCAATTAAAAGATGTGAAGCGCGCTGTTATTGAACAAAATGGTCAATTGATTATTGTCCGTGCGGGGGATGAAAATCCTAAATATCCGATCATTACGGATGGAGTGGTTCAGCTTGAAATTTTGGAAACAATTGGAAAAAGCGAAGAGTGGTTGCTGGCTGAATTGGAAAAAGAAGGCTATGACAACGTTTTGGATATTTTCATTGCTGAGTATGACAAAGGAAAAATCAATGTTGTGACTTATTAGAAAAAAAGATTGGGCGAGCATGTCCAATCTCAAATTGAAGACAAAATAGTCTTAAAAACTTTCCTTAGGTGAGTACGGACGTCAGCGAACTTCTACGAAGTTCCATGACTTAGTTTTGAACCTAAAGTTTCAAAACTCCCGAGTTCCTGAAACAATTGTGTTTCAGGAACTTTTCTCACGGCGGAAAGTTTCGACATATGCTTGAATAAGCTTAAAAATTAAAAATCAATATTTTTTCAACCACCTCACATAAGGTTGTACATGTAAAAAAGTTTGTGTTAATTTCAAGATTGGACGAGCCTGTCCAATCTTTTTTCTTTATAAAATTCCAGGAAAGGGCTCTTCCTTTTCTTGAGATACTCTGGGAAAAATAGTAAAATGGAAGGTAAGTGTTCATTAGAAAAGAAGGATAGAAAATTTCATGAAGAAGAAAATACGGAAGTTTGAGAATCATTCGATTACACGCAGACTCTACCTGCTGTTTAGTTTGATTTGCCTTCTTTTTTTGGTGCTGATTGCCCGACTTGGCTATATGCAGATCACTCACCAAGCCTACTATACGGATAAATTGGCAAAAGCTACGAAAAAGACGGTCAAACAAGGGAGTGTGCGAGGGCAAATCTATGATGCTTCTGGTAAGCCCTTGGTGGAAAATGTGGGCAAACAGGTCCTGACTTTTACGCGCGATCGCAAAATGACGGCCCAAGAAATGCGAGAGACAGCTGGGAAACTCTTACAGTATGTCGACGTAGAAAATCCTCAGGTAACCGAACGGCAAGAAGTGGATTACTATCTAGCCAATACCAAAGTATACCAAGAGGTCGTAGAGCACCTGCCTGAGAAAAAGAAATTTGATACCGATGGCAATCGTCTACCAGAAGCTAAAATCTATCAAGCAGCAGCGGACAGCATTGACCCTTCAAAACTCGGTTACACGGATGATGAGAAAAAGATTATCTATCTTTATAGCCAGATGAATGCTGTGGAGAATTTTGCGACGGGGATTATTTCGACGCAAGCACTAGGAGCTGAGCAGATTGCGACCATCGCGGCTGACAGTCAGGACCTTCCTGGAATTGCGATCACGACCAGCTGGGACCGCAAGGTTTTGGATACTCCTTTAGCTTCTATCATCGGAACGGTTTCGACTGAGCAGGCAGGACTTCCAGCAGAAGAGGTTGAGGACTATGTCAAAAAAGGTTATGCCCTCAATGACCGGGTTGGAACCTCTTATCTCGAAAAGGAATACGAAAACGTCCTTCAAGGAAAACGCAGTGAAAAAGAAATTCTCCTGGATAAAAATGGCAATATGGATAAAGTGGTAGACATTTCAAAAGGAGCTAAGGGGGAAAACCTCAAGCTCTCGATTGACTTGGATTTCCAAAAAGGGGTGGAAGATATTCTCCGCTCTGCCTTTAGCGCAGAGTTGCAAGCTGGAAATGCGACCTACTCCGAAGGTGTCTATGCTGTAGCCCTTGAGCCTGATACAGGGAAAGTCCTTGCCATGGCAGGGATCAAACACCAGGCTGGTAGTCAAGATTTATCAACCGATGCTTTGGGAACAGTCACCAATGTTTTCGTCCCAGGATCGGTCGTTAAAGGAGCAACCTTGACTTCAGGATGGGAAAATGGTGCCATTTCCGGCAATCAAGTACTGACCGATCAGCCCATTGTTTTTGCAGGATCAACGCCGATTAACTCTTGGTTTACCCAATATGGCAGTCGCTCCATCAATGCAGTAGAAGCTTTGGAATATTCTTCCAATACCTACATGGTTCAAATTGCTCTTAAGATGATG
This sequence comes from Streptococcus parasanguinis, assembly GCF_016648925.1. Taxonomy (GTDB): domain Bacteria; phylum Bacillota; class Bacilli; order Lactobacillales; family Streptococcaceae; genus Streptococcus. The sequence continues at coordinate 83,799 of NZ_JACLQX010000005.1, forward strand.
GGGCAACCCTACACTCCAAATATGACCTTACAAGTAGATCAAGTGGACCCTGCTATGAAAAAACTCCGTTCTACTTTTGCAGAGTACGGTCTTGGAACGTCAACGGGGATTGACCTTCCCAATGAATCGACCGGTTTTATCCCGAAAGAGTATACAGTCGGTAATTATTTGACCAATGCCTTTGGCCAGTTTGACAACTACACCCCTATGCAATTGGCTCAGTATGCGGCAACCGTTGCAAATGATGGGAAGCGGGTGAGTCCTCATGTCGTCGAAGGCATCTATGACAATAATGATCAAGGTGGCCTCGGTCAGTTGAAAAAAGCGATCGAAGCCAAGGAGCTCAATCAAGTCCATATCTCAGCGGAGAACATGGCTTTGATCAAGCAAGGGTTTTACCAAGTGGCCAATGGTACGAGTGGGTTGACGACAGGAAAAACCGTTGGTCGTGGGGCCAGTGTGCCCATCAGTGCAAAGACTGGTACAGCTGAAACCACTGTCGATGGGGGCAAACAAGCCATTAATACTAATGTGGTGGCGTATGCACCATCGAATAATCCAAAGATTGCGGTAGCGGTGGTCTTTCCACATAATACCAATCTACAGGCGACAGTTAGTCATTCCATTACGCGTGACATTATTAACTTATACAATCAGAAACACCCCATGAATTAGAAAGGAAACTATGCTTTATCCAGCACCTATTGCAAAATTAATTGACAGCTATTCCAAGTTGCCAGGAATTGGGATCAAAACAGCGACCCGTCTTGCTTTTTACACTATTGGCATGTCAGATGATGATGTTAATGAATTTGCCAAGAACTTACTAAATGCCAAGCGTGAGCTAGGGTATTGCAGTATTTGTGGCAATTTGACTGATGAAGAAACCTGCGAGATTTGTCGAGATGAAACGCGGGATCCATCCCTCATTCTTGTTGTAGAAGATAGCCGGGATGTCTCTGCTATGGAAAATATCCAGGAATACCACGGTCGCTATCATGTCTTGCATGGCTTGATCTCACCCATGAATGGCGTGGGACCCGATGATATCAATCTCAAGAGTTTGCTCAGTCGCTTGATGGATGGAACAGTTACTGAGGTCATTGTTGCGACCAATGCGACGGCAGACGGGGAAGCGACTTCTATGTATATCTCACGCGTGCTCAAACCAGCAGGCATCAAAGTGACCCGTTTGGCACGGGGGCTAGCAGTTGGAGCCGATATCGAGTATGCGGACGAAGTGACCCTTCTTCGCGCGATCGAAAATCGGACAGAATTATAAGAGAAGTTCTTTCGAAAGGGCTATCATTGTGGTATACTATCAAGTAAGAAATCAAGGGAACAATTAGGGAGAAACTATGAGTAAACAAGACTTAATCCTGTTATATGGTGGACGTAGTGCAGAACGTGAAGTATCTGTTCTTTCAGCAGAAAGCGTGATGCGCGCGATTGATTACCAAGCATTTTCGGTTCAAACCTATTTTATTACGCAGTCAGGAGATTTCATCCAGACGCAAGCTTTTGAAGAGAAGCCAGCGGATGATGAGAAATTGATGACCAACGATACAGTGGACTGGTCTAAAAAAGTCGCACCATCAGCGATTTACAAGGAAGGAGCAGTGGTCTTTCCAGTGCTTCATGGACCGATGGGAGAAGATGGTTCCATCCAAGGCTTCTTAGAAGTCTTGAAAATGCCTTATGTCGGCTGTGGCATCTTGGCTTCTAGTGTCGCGATGGACAAGATCACGACCAAACGGGTCTTGGAGTCTGCAGGGATTCCACAAGTTCCTTATGTAGCTGTAGTGGAAGGCGATGACGTGGATGAGAAAATTGCTGCAATTGAAGCTACTCTCTCTTATCCTGTCTTTACTAAACCATCCAATATGGGTTCTAGCGTAGGGATTTCAAAATCTGAAAACCAAACTGAACTTCGGACTGCTCTTGAATTGGCCTTCAAATACGATAGCCGTGTCTTGGTAGAACAAGGGGTCAATGCGCGTGAGATCGAAGTTGGGCTCCTTGGAAACTATGATGTGAAAAGTACCTTTCCAGGTGAAGTTGTCAAAGATGTGGCCTTCTATGATTACGATGCCAAATACATCGATAACAAAATTACCATGGCGATTCCAGCTCAATTGGACCCTGAGGTTGTGAAAATCATGCAAACCAACGCAGAAAAAGCCTTTCGTGCGATCGGTGGACTTGGCTTGGCGCGTTGTGATTTCTTCTATACGGATAAAGGAGAGATCTTCTTAAATGAGCTCAATACCATGCCAGGATTTACCCAATGGTCTATGTATCCCTTGCTTTGGGACAATATGGCACTCAACTATACAGATTTGATCACCAAGTTAGTAGAGCTTGGAAAAGAAGTCTTCCAAAAACACGAAGCGCATTTGTTGTAAGAAAGAGGCCACCGCTGGGTGGCTTTTTTTGTGATCGAGAATATGGTATAATGAGAAGAATTTGATAGGAGCGTCCAAATCTTAGAGGACGTTACGGAGAACTGAGGAGTCGGATATGAATCTCACATTACATGAAGTTGCTCATCTAGTACATGCAAAAAATGATATCAGCCAATTTGAAGATGTGGCCCTCGTCAGGCCTGAATTTGACAGCCGTTTGATTGGGCCTGGAGACCTTTTTGTTCCGTTAAAGGGAGCGCGTGATGGTCATGATTTCATCGAGACCGCTTTTGAAAATGGAGCCGTAGCCACTTTTTCAGAGAAAGTGATTGAAGGCCACCCTTATATTTTGGTGGAAGATGTTTTGAGCGCATTTCAAATATTGGCTGCAGCCTATCTTCAAAAGACAAAAGTGGATGTTTTTGCAGTAACGGGGTCAAATGGTAAAACAACCACAAAAGATATGTTGGCACAGCTTTTGTCCACTACCTACCTGACCTATAAAACACAGGGAAACTATAATAATGAAATTGGTCTTCCTTATACAGTTCTCCATATGCCAGAAGGGACAGACAAACTGGTCCTTGAAATGGGGCAAGACCATCTAGGAGATATCCATCTCTTGTCAGAGCTGGCGCATCCAAAAGCTGCTATTGTCACCTTGATTGGGGAAGCCCATTTGGAATTCTTCAAAGATCGAAGTGAGATCGCAAAAGGAAAACTGCAGATTGCGGACGGGATGGCAGAAGGTGGCCTTCTGGTAGTTCCGGCTGATCCAATCGTCGATGCCTACCTTCCTGAAAAGCAAACAGTCGTCCGCTTTGGTCCAGACGAGGAGATTTTTATTACCGAGTTAATCGAGCGAAAGGATAGCTTAACCTTCCGAGCGAATTTCTTAGAAGAAGCGATTGATCTTCCGGTAACAGGAAAATACAATGCGACCAATGCTATGATTGCAGCTTATGTTGCCTTGAAAGAAGGAGTGAGTGAAGCTGCGATTCGTGATAGTTTTGAAACCTTGCAATTAACGCGCAACCGCACAGAATGGAAGAAGGCCAGTAACGGAGCGGATATCCTATCCGATGTCTACAATGCCAATCCAACGGCTATGCGCCTAATCTTAGAAACTTTCTCGACTATTCCTGCTAATCTAAATGGTCGAAAATTAGCCGTCCTGGCAGATATGAAAGAACTAGGGGAGCAATCTATTGATCTGCACAACCAAATGATTCTCAGCCTCTCGCCAGATGTCTTGGATACGGTTATTTTCTACGGCCAAGACATTGCGGGATTGGCTCAGTTAGCGAGTCAGATGTTCCCACTCGGACATGTCTATTATTTCAAGAAGACCGCTGAGGAAGATCAGTTTGAGGACATGGTCAAACAAGTCAAGGAAAGCTTGAAAGAGCAAGACCAAATCCTTATCAAGGGAAGCAATTCCATGAATTTGGCAAAATTGGTAGAGGAATTGGAGAATGGTAAGTAATAATGTACTGAAGGACATTCAGCGCTTGATTTCAATCACCAATACAGGCTTAGCATTCTCAAAAGATCCATTTGATCAAGAGCGCTACCAGGATATTCGTGAAATTTTACAGGATCTTGTGAGAGAAACGACTGATCTGAATTCACAAGAATTATCGGATTTGTTTCGACCGACAAACTATTATGACACCCCCTTAATTGATGTTAGGGCTTGGATTGTCAAAGATAGAAAACTTTGTCTGGTGAAAGGTCAGGGAGAAGAGACCTGGGCTTTGCCGGGTGGTTTTGGTGAGGTTGGCTATTCTCCGACGGAAAACATTTTAAAGGAAATCCAAGAAGAAACGGGCTATTTAGCACGTGTCAATCGCTTGTTGGCAGTATTTGATACCAATCGCTACCAATTGCAAAGCCGCCAATATGTGAAATTGGTATTTGAATGTGAATTGCTGGATGGAAGTTTTCAACAGAATCAGGAAATTTCTGATCTTGCATTTTTTGAGAGAGAAAAAATACCTGCTCTTTCTACCAAGCGCAATACAGAAGAACAATTGAACTTCCTTTGGGAGGTCTATGATGGGAAACGAGATTTGTATTGTGATTAAAAACGATCTATAAATTAAAGGAATGTGAAAATGACACTTTGGGATTTATTGTTTACGAACCAAAAATCAGCCCCGCCTGAGTTTGGACTCTGGTATTTTTTCCTACCAGCTTCCTTGTTGGTGGTTGGCTACTTTTCTATCAAATATGCACAGTCTAAAAGCTACCAGCGCTTTTGGTATTGGGCACAGTTGATCCAAGTTTTGACCATCAATGCTTGGTATATTCTCGCCCACATGCCTTTGACAGATAATTTGCCTTTTTATCATTGTCGCTTGGCCATGCTTGCGATCCTCTTTGCACCTAGAGGGACCTATATCAAGCAATATTTTGCCTTATTGGGAGTTCTAGGATCCATTGCCGCCTTGGTGTATCCGGCCTTTGATCCCTTCCCATTCCCCCATATCACCGTACTCAATCTGATTTTTAGTCACTGGGCCTTGTTTGCCAATAGTTTGATTTACCTGCAGGATTTTTATCAGTCGGAAAAACAAGACAGCCTACGAATTGTTAAGATCACTTTTGGAATGAATGCAGTCATCTTTTTGGTCAACCTTTTGACCAGTGGAGATTACGGCTTCTTAAAGCGTCCACCAATCATTGGAGACCACGGTGCTCTTTTGAACTACCTCTTGGTCAGCATCGTGATGGTAGCTGGTATTTGCTTGGTCAATCAACGCTATAAATACAAATACAAGATGGTCGAAGAGAGTATTGTTTCGCGTTCAGAATAAAAAAGCAGATAAGGGAAAGAAATCATGGCACTTTGGGACTTATTTTTCACTAGTCAACCAACGGCTCCTCCTCAATTGGGGGTCTGGTATTTCTTATTGCCGACTTCTTTGGTAGTGGTGGGAGTTCTGTCCGTTCGATTTGCTCACTCTAAAGGCTATCAAAACTTTTGGTATTGGGGGCAATTGATTCAGTTGCTCATTATCAACTCTTGGTATCTAGCAGCTCGCTTGCCTTTTTCAGAGAGTCTTCCCTTCTATCATAGCCGGATGGCCATGTGGATTATCCTTTTGGCCCCCAAGGGAAGCTTCAAGCAATATTTTGCCCTCGTGGGAGTCTTTGGTTCCATTATGGCCTTGGTTCATCCTGTATTTTATCCCTACCCTTTTCCTCATGTTTCCTCGATCAACAATGTCTTTGGTCACTGGGCTCTCTTGGCCAACTGTTTGATCTATCTGGTTCAATCCTACCAGGTGGAAGAAGGGGCTGTTTGGAAAATCTGTCAGATGACGTTTGGGATCAATGCCATTATTCAGCTTGCGAATCTCGCAACAGGTGGAAACTACGGCTTTATGCGTCGGCCTCCTGTGATCGGTGACCATGGCCTTGTGCTCAACTATTTCATCGTGACAGTTCTCATGACGGGGACACTGATTTTCATCAATACGATCGTTCAGTACAGTAAGAAAAGAAGAATACCTAAATCTGTTTAAATAAGGAGATTTTATGCATCATTTTTTCACTACAGAATCAACAGCACCACCAGCAATCTCAGCACTTTGGTATAGTGTGATGGTCTTGTTCGTTGTGACAGCGATTATGATGTCACTTCGCTATTATCAGAATGAGCAATTTCGCAAATGCTTTCAATACTTACAAGGCTTCCAGTTAATTTGCTTGTATCTTTGGTATTTTGCCTACCACATTCCTTGGTCCAATAGCTTACCATTTTATCATTGCCGTTTGGCCATGTTTGCGGTCTTGTTTTTACCAGACCGCTGGAAAAGTAAACAGTTCTTTGCCTTGATGGGAGTGAGTGGAGCCATCTTTGCCTTGGGTTATCCAGTCTTTGATCCCTATACTTTCCCTCATATTACAAGCTTTTCTTTCCTCCTCGGACATTACTGTCTTTTAATCAATTCCTTGATTTATCTCTTGAGATGGTATGATCGAAACCTCTTAAAAAATAGACAGATTGTTCTCTATACCTTTGCCTTAGATTTATTCCTGGTTGGAGTCAATCAATTGACGGGAGGAAATTATGGCTTGATGGCCCGCCCTCCGATTATGAGAGGGGATAAGGTGTGGCTCAACTATCTGGTTGTATCCAGTATTTTAGCTCTTGCTTTATTACTCTTTAATCAGTTCTTCAGTCGCAGAAGTGAGCGGGTGAAAGTGAGAAAATAACAAGTAGGAAGGTTGGGACATCTCGGTCTCAACCCTGTTTTATATTAAAGGAGAATATATGAAGCGTTTCTTGCTAATGATTTCCCTCATTTGGAGTTTAGTTTGTACAATCACGATCGCACATGCAGATGATGAAGTTCGCTATTCTATTGAATCCTATGAAGGACACCTCCAATTGCAGGAAGATAGCCAAGCAACATTTACACAAGAGATTACCTATCAGTTTCAGACAGGCTATCATGGTCAATATGTGACCCTAGGAAGCGCAGATCCTCTTCCAAAAGGGTTTAAGATTCATCGTCATCCTGAGGTGGAAGCCTATGTGGATGGGGAAAAACGTGAGATTCGTGTAGAGGAGACAGACCTGGAAGATGGTCGGCAATTAAAAATATACAATGCCCGTATCGTCGGAGGAACGGTCAAGATCAAAGTAAAATGGAAGATTGATCATCTCTTGACTTTCTACAAGGATATTGCAGAACTGAATTGGTTTCCTATTTCAGATGGAGATGAGAAAGTCGCGAAATTAGATTTTTATGTAGATGGCTTGGATGCCAAGCAGGGAAAACTGTATGCCCATACTGGTTACTTTAATCCACCAGCCCAAGTCGAACGGACTGCAACTGGTTATCATATTTGGACAAAGGATTTTCCAAAAAATGGAAAGCTCGAACTACATGCCTATTGGCCAATGACAGATGCCTTACGACAGTCCCAATCGAGTCATATTCAAAAAGAAAATAGAAAAGATGCATTTCTCAAAAAAGAAAAATCCATTGAACAAAAAACATTCTTTTATCGGACCCTTCTACTCAAGGTTGTTCCAATTGTATCGATTCTTTTATTTATCTTAGCTTTCATTCCCTGGATCCGGTATTTTATCAGTACCAGAACTCGTCGGATTGCAAAAGGAGTACGATTATACGAACCACCACAGAATTTACCTCCTCTTGTCCTAGCTAAGGCACTGTATCAACTTGATTTTGAACGGATGGTGATGTCTAGAGAGAAGGGGCAACTAAAATTTAATCATCTCATCCAGGCAACCATGTTAGATCTTATTGATCGAGGAAATCTTCGGTTGACTAGGGATGAAAATGGGGAAACCTTGACCTGTCTCCATTATGAAGGCTTGGCTGATTTTGAATTGAAGTTTATTGAAATGATCTTTGATCAAGAATCTCAAATCAATATCAGTGAAGTATTTTCAAGGTATAAAATCGACAAAGTAGCCCTAAAAAAAGACTTTCGAGCTGCTAAATCAGACACCCAACGAGACCGTATTCGAAAGGTCGGAAATGACGTTCAATCACTGTTAAAAAAAGATGCCCAGCAATTGTCAAAAGGGGTAGAGAAGGAGATTGCGAAATTAGGATTGCCTTCTTATTTTAGAGACTTATCTGAAAAAGAAGAAGCTTTTTCAAAAACAGGCTGTGCCTTACATTTTTGGCTCTTACTGATCTTATTTGTGAGCATGTGTTTCTTATCTTTTGGATTTGGTTCCCACCTATCTTCCTTCTATTTTTGGGTGATTGTATTGTTGGTCGTTCTCTTCATTCCATTTTATATTCTTGTGAAAATTCGCGAAGAACATCTCCAATCCTTAGAAAACTTGGATTCACAATTCCAATGGATGGCCTTTCGAAATATGATCGAAAGTATTCCAAATTTCAACCAAGCAGAACTTGAGAGTGTCATCCTATGGAATCGTATCCTAGTCTATGCAACTATGTATGGTCAAGCTAAAAAAGTGAGTCAGGTACTCAAAAATCATCAGATTTCCTTACCATATGAGGATTGGGATGCTGTTGTTTGGATAACGACCTCTTCAAATTCCTTCCTAGACGGCTCTACCTTGATGAGTTATGCAGATGATTCCTATAGCGTTTCAAGCTTCTCTACTAACTCCTCAGATGGCAGTGGCGGTTTTGACGGCGGTGGCTTTTCTGATGGTGGCGGTGGCGGAGGATTTGGTGCCTTTTGATAGCCGTGAAAAGAAGACTAGAATCTACGGATTTCGGTCTTTCTTTTTGCTCTCAAAGAAGAATCATCGTTGAAAAAAGTGCCTATTTTCGCTATAATAGGACAGATAGAGAAATTGAGGAGAAATCCGATGTAGAGATGAATTTGTAAATTTATCAGAAAATAAAAAGAGAAAGAATTAGGAACATGAACGTACAAGAAGAAATTAAAAAACGCCGTACCTTTGCCATCATCTCCCACCCGGATGCTGGTAAAACGACGATTACAGAGCAGTTGCTCTACTTTGGGGGAGAGATTCGGGAAGCCGGTACTGTAAAAGGAAAGAAAACAGGAAACTTTGCTAAATCTGACTGGATGGATATCGAGAAGCAACGTGGGATTTCAGTAACCTCATCTGTTATGCAGTTCGACTATGATGGCAAACGGGTCAATATCCTTGATACGCCAGGGCACGAGGACTTCTCTGAAGATACTTATCGGACTTTGATGGCGGTGGATGCTGCGGTCATGGTAGTAGACTCTGCCAAGGGGATTGAGGCTCAAACCAAGAAATTGTTTGAGGTTGTCAAACACCGTGGCATTCCAGTCTTTACTTTTATGAACAAGCTGGATCGGGATGGACGTGAGCCACTGGATCTCTTGCAAGAATTAGAAGAAGTCTTAGGCATCGCCAGTTACCCGATGAACTGGCCGATTGGGATGGGGAAAGCCTTTGAGGGACTCTATGACCTTTATAACCAACGTTTGGAACTCTACAAAGGTGATGAGCGTTTTGCTAGTCTAGAAGATGGAGACAAGCTTTTTGCTAACAACCCTTTCTACGAGCAAGTAAAAGACGATATCGAACTCTTGCAAGAAGCTGGAAATGAATTCTCAGAAGAAGCCATCCTTGCAGGTGAATTGACTCCCGTCTTCTTCGGATCCGCTTTGACGAACTTTGGGGTGCAGACTTTCTTGGAAACCTTCCTCAAGTTTGCTCCGGAGCCACACGGCCACAAGAAGACAGATGGAGAACTTGTCGATCCTTATGACAAGGATTTCTCAGGCTTTGTCTTTAAAATCCAAGCCAATATGGATCCTCGTCACCGCGACCGGATCGCCTTTGTGCGGATCGTATCTGGCGAATTTGAGCGTGGGATGAGTGTCAACCTGCCTCGTACTGGTAAGGGTGCTAAGTTATCTAACGTGACTCAATTTATGGCCGAAAGCCGTGAAAATGTCAGCAATGCTGTAGCAGGAGACATCATCGGGGTTTACGATACCGGGACTTATCAGGTTGGAGATACTTTGACAGTGGGCAAAAACAAGTTTGAATTTGAACCACTGCCAACCTTTACGCCTGAAATCTTCATGAAAGTGTCAGCTAAGAACGTCATGAAGCAAAAATCCTTCCACAAAGGGATTGAGCAATTGGTGCAAGAAGGGGCTATTCAGCTCTATACCAACTACCAAACAGGTGAATACATGCTTGGTGCTGTTGGTCAACTTCAGTTTGAAGTCTTTAAGCACCGGATGGAAAATGAATACAATGCCGAAGTGGTCATGAGCCCAATGGGTAAAAAGACCGTTCGCTGGATCAAACCAGAAGACTTAGATGAGCGCATGTCTTCAAGCCGAAATATCTTGGCGAAGGACCGCTTTGACCAACCTGTCTTCCTCTTTGAAAACGACTTTGCCCTCCGCTGGTTTGCGGATAAGTATCCAGACGTTGAGCTGGAAGAAAAGATGGGGTAAGGAACTTTTCAAAACTGATCCATAACAAAAAAATAAGAAAACGAAAATCTATCCGTTTTCGCTTTTAAAGGAGAAATGATGGGATTATTAAGTGGTTTGATGGGCAATGCCTCTCAAAAAAATGTTGATAAAGTAGAAAGAGATCTGGAAGATATCTTGGTGCCGGGAGAGCAAGTCACACTTGCTTTTAGCTTGATTCGTGATTTAATCGTCTTTACAGAGTTTCGTTTGATCTTGGTGGATAAGCAAGGAGTAACAGGAAAGAAAACGTCCTACAAATCCCTTCCTTATCGCTCGATCTCTCGATTTTCAGTCGAAACTTCCGGTCATTTTGATTTGGATGCCGAATTAAAAATCTGGGTCTCTTCTGCAGTCGAGCCTTCAGAAGTTTTACAATTCAAGAGTGACAGCAGCGTCATTGAAATCCAGCAAGCATTAGCCAGTGCAGTTTTTAAATAAAAATATCATTTTGATAGAGAACAGTTGAGAAAGGAGACGGAATGTTTATCGAAAAACAATTGGGTCAAGATCGGAAATGGATCAATATCGACTCGGATATGATTGCTGAAAACTCATATCTTTATAAAAAATACGAGATTGACAAAGAAACCATTGAGTACGCGATGGATAAGAACGAACGTGCCCATATGGATTATAATCGAGAAAACGGTACGATCACATTTATCTACAATGTATTGGATTTAGAAAAGGACAAGGAATACTACGAAACCATCCCTATGACCTTTATCGTTCAAGATACGCGACTCGTGACCATCAGTAACCAGGACAATGCCTATATCATTGAACAAATGGTTCGCTATTTGGAAAGCCATGGGGAGTTGTCGATCTATAAGTTGCTTTTTGCAGGTCTTGAAATGATCAGTAATGCTTATTATCCGATTATTGATCGCTTAGATAAGCACAAGGATGAACTCAATCGTTTGCTTCGAAAGACAACGACGACCAAGAATCTTTATGCCCTGTCTGACCTTGAGACCGGTATGGTGTATCTGGTCGCAGCAGCCAAGCAAAATCGGATGTTGCTAGAACATATTAAAGCGCATGCCATTTATCGCAGGATGAATGATGTTGAAAAAGAGCAGTTTGATGATGCCATGATCGAAGCGCGTCAGTTGGCTTCGATGACTGAGTTGATTTCCAATGTCTTGCAACAGTTGTCAGGATCTTACAACAATATCCTAAACAACAACTTGAATGACAACTTGACAACCCTAACCATCTTTGAAGCCTTGTTGGCGGTTTTAGCCGTTATCACCGGTTTCTTTGGAATGAATATCCCTCTTCCTATGACAAAGGATCCCAATGCTTGGATTTATGTATCCGTATGTAGCTTTATATTATGGCTCATTTTGGGAAAGGTTATGCGGTGGATTGTGAAACAAAGATAAAAAAGAGGCTTGGAGAAATCCGAGCCTCTTCGTATCTAGAATAATCTGAGAAATAGGAACCATCTAGACACCTGCCCTCCTCTCCAAAGAAGGGGCAGTGTGAATAGTTCATTGACTGTACAAAATCTTCTTGGAAATAGTAGGAGTAGATTTAATAGTACTGAGTGGTTCTAAATAAATCAGAACGTAGAATAAATCGTTGAATCAGATAAAATGATCCTATTTCTTTATACAGAAATATTTTAGATACTAACTGTATTATACATATTTATTTGTAAAAACGCAAGAACTACCAAAAAAAGTTTTTCCGAAGTTTTTATACTCCTATTTAAAGGGATTCTTGAACGGTGTCAGAAGAAAGTCAGCTAAATCTAGGGGAAACTGCCCTCTTGACTATTTTCAAGTTTTTAAAAATTTTTCCTAAAAAATAAAATTATTCTCCTTTGACTATCATTTGGTCGTCCATTGTGTTATACTAGATAAGTTGCAAACTTGTATGAGAGAAATGCTGGTGAGATGGAACAATTAGAAAAGGAATGTTGGTCAATCTCCCACAAGGAGGATCTTGGTGTCTTTTCGTTTGGAAAACGACTTTAATCAACCAAATCCGCTAGTGCGAAAACATTTTTCGCAGAAGGGAATTCCATAAAAAAACGATTGGGTTTTCCTTTAGATGAGTCTTGCGACAGGTAACCGGGAAGGAGACTTCCTATGCAATCAGTGCGTTTTCGCATTGAAAAGAAGTGTGATAAAGTGGCTTCGCACCACTTTTTAGAAAGAAGAAAGAATTGAAATTCAATGAATTTAACTTATCTGCTGAATTATTAGCAGAAATTGAAAAAGCTGGCTTTGTAGAAGCGAGCCCGATCCAGGAACAAACCATTCCTTTAGCCCTTGAAGGCAAAGATGTTATAGGTCAAGCGCAAACAGGGACCGGTAAAACGGCTGCTTTCGGTCTTCCAACTTTGGAGAAGATTGATGTCGATAACACAGTAATTCAAGCCCTTGTTATTGCCCCAACGCGTGAATTGGCGGTTCAAAGTCAGGAAGAACTCTTCCGCTTTGGACGTAGTAAGGGTGTCAAAGTTCGCTCTGTCTATGGTGGATCGAGCATTGAAAAGCAAATCAAAGCCTTGAAGTCAGGCGCTCACATCGTTGTGGGAACACCTGGCCGTTTGCTTGATTTGATCAAGCGCAAGGCCTTGAAACTCGATCATATTGAAACCTTGATCTTGGATGAAGCAGATGAAATGCTCAACATGGGCTTTTTGGAAGATATCGAAGCTATCATTAGCCGTGTTCCAGAAACACGTCAAACCTTGCTCTTTTCAGCAACGATGCCAGAAGCCATCAAACGCATTGGTGTTCAGTTTATGCAAGAGCCCGAACACGTTAAGATCGCAGCCAAAGAATTGACTACCGACTTGGTCGATCAATACTATATTCGTGTCAAAGAAGGCGAAAAGTTTGATACCATGACTCGATTGATGGATGTCGAGCAACCGGAGCTTGCCATTGTCTTTGGTCGGACTAAACGCCGGGTCGATGAATTGACGCGTGGCTTGAAGATCCGTGGTTTCCGAGCAGAAGGGATTCACGGAGATTTGGATCAAAACAAACGTCTTCGTGTACTTCGTGACTTTAAAAATGGGAACTTGGACGTCTTGGTGGCAACGGACGTTGCGGCGCGTGGTTTGGACATTTCAGGTGTGACCCATGTCTACAACTACGATATTCCACAAGATCCAGAAAGCTATGTTCACCGGATCGGACGGACAGGTCGTGCTGGGAAAACAGGGCAATCCATTACCTTTGTTTCGCCAAATGAAATGGGCTATTTGCAAATCATTGAGAACTTGACTAAAAAGCGGATGAAGGGAATGAAACCTGCAACAGCAGCAGAAGCCTTCCAAGCGAAAAAACAAGTAGCGCTGAAGAAAATTGAGCGAGACTTTGAGGATGAAAAAATCCGAACTAACTTCGAGAAGTTTGGTAAGGATGCTCGCAAATTGGCTGCAGAATTCACTCCTGAAGAATTGGCTATGTATATCTTAAGCTTGACCGTTCAAGATCCAGATAGTCTTCCAGAAGTTGAAATTGCGCGTGAAAAACCATTGCCATTTAAACCATCCGGTGGTGGCTTTGGTGGGAAAGGCAAAGGGGGCCGTGGAAATGGCCGTCGTGGAGACCAACGCCGTGATCGAAATCGCAGAGATGACCGTGAAGGTGGACGCCGTGATTTCAAACGAAAGTCCAATAAAAATAGCCGAGACTTTGAGGGCAAAGGTAATAAACGTCCTCATCGCACTTCCAATGAAAAGAAAAATGGCTTTGTCATCCGCAATAAAGGGGATAAATAAGTCCGAAGGAACGGTCTATTGCTAGACCGTTTTTTTATATGAAAAATAAAAAATACAAGGGTTAACCAGCTGTTAACCCTTGTATATTTATAAGGAGACCTAAATGATAACTGACTCTTTTAGAAAAAATGTATCATGATAAGGAGCATCCAAAAAAGTCAGACAACAGAAAGAATGGATTCCTAAAATGGGATATTTCTGTTAACATATTAAGTCTACAATTATTTCCAAGCCTTGTCAAGGATTTTTTCTTATTTTTTTAAAATTTTTGACTAGAAAAATAAAAATTGACAATCTCTTCTAAAAGGTTATAATGAATATAATAACTATACTAATTAAAAAGAGGTGTCGCCCATGGTGATTGCATTAAAAAATGATGATCTAGAAGTACAATTTAAGACATTTGGTGGGGAATTGAGCTCCATTCGAAGTAAGGAAGGCATAGAATATCTCTGGCAGGGGGATCCAGAGTATTGGTCAGGACAAGCGCCGGTTCTGTTTCCGATTTGCGGGAGTGTTCGTAATGGCCAAGTACAGTATCATCTAAAAGATGGAGTGAAGACAGGCCAGCTTCCAAGACACGGCCTCATTCGCAAGAGAGAGTTTGAACTCAAAGAACAAACAGACCATCGTCTTGTCTTTGAAATCACCTCTAACGACGAGAGCTTACAAAATTATCCCTACCATTTTCGAGTGGAAATCGATTATGAATTGAAAGGGAAAGAGATCACCATCACGTATCGCGTGCAAAATTTAGAGTCAGATCAAGTCATGCCTTATTTCATTGGAGGGCATCCAGCCTTTCGTTGTCCCCTTTTAGCAGATGAAGACTATGAAGACTACGAGTTGATTTTTGAAAAAGAAGAAAGCTGTAGCGTTCCTCTCTTGTTCACAGAAACCGGTTTGGTTGATCGCCTGCAGCGGACGCCATTTTTAGACCATAGCCGTAGCCTACCTTTGCGCCATGAACTGTTTGAAAAAGACGCCATTATTTTAGATCAGTTAGCCTCTAAATCTGTGCAGCTCCTCTCGAAAAAATCTGGTAAAGGTTTGGAATTTGCCTTTGCAGATTTTGAGAATCTCGTCCTTTGGTCTACCAATAACAAGGGGCCTTTCATTGCCTTGGAGCCTTGGACGGGTATTTCCACATCTGCAGAAGAGGGCGATTTCTTCGAAGATAAAAAAGGTGTGATCCAGTTGGCTCCTCAAGAAACACGGAGTCACCAGTACCGTATCACCATTTTGTAAATGAAAAACCGTTGGACTATGGAGTCCGACGGTTCTTTTTGATATAGTTTAGCTTTGCTTGGCGCGATTTCTTTTTAAAGAGAGACTCGGCAGACATAGCAGAGGGTTTATCTGGATAGGATTCTTGGTAAAGAAGTTTAACGGGGAGGCGAGCCCGTGTGTATTTGGCGCCTTTTCCAGCATTGTGAGTCTTTAGGCGTTTTTCGACATCTGTGGTGTAGCCAGTGTAGAGGGAGCCATCCGCACACTCTAGGACATACATGTAAGCCTTAGTTTCCATAGTAGATCTCATGAATCTCGTCTGTATAGCTGCCGTCTTCATTGTGAATAAAGAGGGGAGGCAGAATTTTTAAACCATCCAGTGAGCCATCTTTGATCGCCTCAATCAATAACATATTCGCCTCTTTGGTCACTTTGGGATAGACAAACTGGATCCGCTTAGGTGCAAGATTGTAACGCTTCATGGTTTCGATGATATCTAAAAAGCGATCTGGACGATGGACCATCGCTAAGCGACCATTTGATTTGAGAACTCGCTGGGCCACATGGCAAATCTCATCTAAATTGGTGGTAATTTCATGCCGAGCTAAGAGGTAGTGTTCACTCTCATTGAGATTGGAATGCTCATCTACCTTGAAATAAGGAGGATTGCAGAGGATAATATCCACCTTACTCCCCCCGATATGTTGAGGCAAATGCTTGAGGTCATCGGTGATCATGGACATTTGCTGGTTCAAGCCATTGAGATCAATGGAGCGGGTTGCCATATCCGCTAGACGTTCCTGTATTTCGACACCAATGATCTGGGACTCTGTACGAGTACTCGCAAAAAGTCCCACGGCCCCATTTCCAGCGCAGAGATCTACGATCAAGCCCCGCTTGGGCAATTTTGGAAAGCGCGAGAGCAGGACGCTATCCACGGAGTAACTAAAGACTTCCCGATTTTGTATGATTTTCACATCACTTGAAAAGAGTTGATTGACGCGCTCGCCGTCTTTTAATTCGATATCTGTCATGGCTCTATTATAGCATGAAAAGAAGCTTGGGGAAAGATCGATAAAACATAAAAAGAGGCTGGAACAAAAGTCCTAGCCTCTCAATTATTTTTGGATTGTCGATCAAGACGCAGTGGTTGAGTGGGCTCTACTACGCTGATTTCATCAGCTTTTACAGCCCTACTCAACTGTGCGGAGGTG
>NZ_JACLQX010000006.1:0-92348 GCF_016648925.1 Streptococcus parasanguinis
ACAGCCCTACTCAACTGTGCGGAGGTGGGACGACGAAATCGAATTCTAACGAATTACCGATTTCTGTCCCACTCTCTAAATGTTATTCTTCATCCATTGACAAGACAGATAAGAAGGCTTCCTGTGGTACTTCTACAGATCCAATGGCCTTCATCCGTTTCTTACCAGCTTTTTGCTTTTCAAGAAGCTTGCGTTTCCGTGAGACGTCCCCACCATAACACTTGGCCAAGACATTCTTACGAAGGGCCTTGATATCTGTACGGGCCACGATCTTATGACCGATCGCTGCTTGGATAGGCACTTCAAACTGTTGACGAGGGATAATCTTCTTGAGCTTCTCAACGATCAACTTACCACGTTCATAAGCAAAGTCCTTGTGAACGATAAAGCTGAGGGCATCGACGGTATCGCCATTGAGAAGGATATCCATTTTGACCAATTTAGAAGGACGGTATTCAGACAACTCATAGTCAAAGCTCGCATAGCCACGAGTAGAAGATTTCAATTTATCAAAGAAATCAAAGACAATTTCCGCCAGTGGAATTTGATAGATGACATTCACCCGATTTTCATCGATGTAGTCCATGGTCACAAAATCACCGCGTTTCCGTTGGGCCAGTTCCATAACCGCACCGACAAACTCTTGTGGCACCATGATTTGTGCTTTGACATAAGGTTCTTCGATCGAAGCAATCTTGGTTGGATCTGGAAACTCAGAAGGGTTTGAGACATCCAGTGCTTCTCCGTCTGTCAAATTGACCTTGTAGATAACAGACGGTGCTGTCATGATCAAGTCAATGTTGAACTCGCGCTCCAAGCGCTCCTGGATAACGTCCATATGAAGGAGACCCAAGAAACCACAACGGAAACCAAAACCGAGGGCCTGAGAAGTTTCCGGTTCAAATTGAAGACTGGCGTCATTCAATTGCAATTTTTCCAAGGCTTCACGAAGATCATTGTATTTGTTAGATTCGATTGGGTAAAGACCGGCAAAGACCATTGGATTCATTTGCTTGTATCCATGTAGTGGCTCACTTGCCGGATTGGAAGCTAGGGTCACCGTATCCCCGACGCGGGTATCCGCAACAGTCTTGATAGAGGCCGCAATATAGCCAACATCTCCCGTCGCAAGGAAATCACGGCCGACTGCTTTAGGAGTAAAGATCCCAACTTCTGTGACATCAAAGGTCTTGCCATTGCTCATGAGCTGGATCTTATCGCCTGGTTTAACCATTCCATTGACCACACGGACCTGAAGAATTACCCCACGATAGGCATCATAAACAGAGTCAAAGATCAAGGCTTGAAGAGGGGCTTCAACATCCCCAGTCGGTGCTGGAACTTTCTCAACGATCTGCTCCAAAATCTCTTCAATCCCAATACCAGCTTTGGCAGAGGCTAGGACAGCTTCACTAGCATCCAAGCCGATGACATCTTCTACTTCTGTGCGCACCCGTTCTGGATCTGCAGCTGGCAAGTCAATCTTGTTAATGACTGGAAGGATTTCCAAATCATTGTCCAGCGCTAAGTAGACGTTGGCTAGGGTCTGAGCTTCAATCCCTTGAGCGGCATCCACTACGAGAATGGCCCCCTCACAGGCAGCGAGCGACCGCGAAACCTCATAGGTAAAGTCCACGTGTCCTGGTGTGTCAATCAAGTGGAAGATATAGGTTTCCCCATTTTTAGCCGTGTAGTTCAATTCGATGGCGTTCAGCTTAATAGTAATCCCACGTTCCCGTTCCAGGTCCATGCTATCTAGGAGTTGGGCTTGCATCTCCCGACTAGACACGGTTTCTGTTTTTTCTAAGATTCGATCGGCCAAGGTTGACTTTCCATGGTCAATATGGGCGATGATCGAGAAGTTCCGAATCTTCTCTTGTCGTTTTTTTAATTCTTCAAAATTTGGCATAATCATCTTCCTAGTAAATTTAATCGTACTCTTCATTATAACAAAAAAGATAGGCCTTTGCCTATCTTAATTCATTATTTTCAAAAATCGCTTCTGCGTTTTATTTCCCTCATAACCTATTCGTTCGTAAAAGAGATGGGCTTCTTTTCGATGAGAGGCGGAATTTAAACGGATAAAAGCATAATGCTTGCTTTTGGCAAGTTCTTCAACTCGCTCCATCAATTGGCGACCAATCCCACGTCCTTGAGCAGATGGAAAAACCGCTAGACCCAAAACATTCAGACCGGCGTCACTATAGAGACTTTCATAAACTTCTGCTTCCACATAGCCAAGAATATGGCCTGTTTGGTCCTCTTCATAAACAAAGCAAAAATGATCCGAATCTGGCGAATTAAATTTATCAATCTGAGCTGCCACTTTCTCCAGGGTCGAATCATACCCCAATGCTTGGTGACATAAATCTCTAATTTGACCTGCATCTTTAACTTGAACAGTACGAATCATGCCTTCACCTCCATGAACCCTTTAGTATTATCTTAGATCTTTTTCCTCAAAAAGTAAAGGAATATCTGATAAAATTTAAAATGAAAATCCGATTTAGATCAAATTCATCTTTTTTCGCATTTCTCAGGGATTTCTATTTACTTTTTCGATTTAATTCATTATAATAGTAAGGGTAAATACAAGGAGGTGAGTACGTTGGCTAGAGGTCGTGGAAAAGCAAGCCCTCAAGACAAAGAGGCATTACGGATTATATCGGAAAAAATCAGAGAATTACTGAAAGAACAAGGAAAAAAACAGATCGAATTATCTCGTATTACTGGAATCCCTGCAAGTACCCTGACTGGATATGTAAAAGGAACTTCTCTTCCCGTTCCTGAAAATTTAGAGAAGATTGCAGCCTTTTTCCAGGTAGCAGTTGCTGAAATTGACCCTCGTTTGCGCAATGATTTTGTGGTCATTGATTCAGAGATCGAACGATTGTATAAAAAGCTCGATGAAGGAAATCAAGAAAATCTTCTTTCTTATGGAAAGAGTCTCTTGACCCATCAGAAAGAAAGACAGAAAATTGAAAAGCAATACCACTCTTATTCTGTCTATGATTCTTTTGCAGCTTACCAAAATCAGAAACAAGCTGATATCGTCTGGTTTGATCAAAAGATTCCTTACGATTTGGCTTTTTGGATTCATACGGATTCCCTCGAGCCTAAATACGTAAAAGGGGCGGTTGTGTTAATCAAGCAAACCTATTATGATCAGGCAGGGGCTATTTATGCCATTGATTTTGATGGGCAAACGTTGATCAAACGTGTCTTTCGTGAGGCCAACGGTATTCGACTGGTTTCCCTCAATAAGAAATATAGTGATCAAATCATTCCACTAGATGAGGAACCTGGGGTGATTGGAAAAGTGATTGATGGCTTTGTTCCTCTTGATTTGGAGGAAATCAAATGATTAAATTAATTGCGATTGACTTGGACGGAACTCTTTTGCATGAGGATAAGACTCTCTCTAAAGGCAATATTGAAGCTCTCCACCGGGCCCATGAAGCCGGTTATGATATTGTGATCTGTACTGGTCGCCCCTTAGCGGGGGTACGGCCCATCTTTGAAGAGATTGGTCTTCCTGATGGCAACTACTATATGATTATCAATAACGGGTGTACAACCTTGTCGACTAAGAATTGGGAAATCATTAGCAAGGAAGAATTGAGCCTTGAGGATATGCACCGCTTGCATGTTTTGACGGAAGATACAGATGTCCAGCTAACCTTATTTGACATAGATCACTACCTAGTGGTCGCACCTGAAGCCAGTGAACTTGTCACGATGGATGCGGGCATTGTTAATAGTAAACCGACACTTGTCTCAGAAGAGGATCTACCCAACCTTGTTCCTATTTTTCAAGCCATGTACGTAGGAGATCCTTCTGCTATTGATGACTTCCAAGCTCAGAACGAGGCTGCATTAGAGGCCGATTTTAACACTGTTCGTTCACAGGATATCTTGTTTGAAATCTTGCCAAAAGGCGCGAGCAAGGCTTCTGCTCTTCAAGCATTAAGTCAAACATTGGGCTACAGGAGAGACCAGGTTATGGCTCTTGGAGATGCCAATAATGACCTTGAAATGCTACGTTTTGCTGGTTACAGCGTTGCTATGGGAAATGGCAATGCTGCTGTCAAGGAAATCGCAGACTTCATCACCCTGACCAATGATGAGGATGGTGTGGCCCATGCTATTCACAAATTAATTGAAACTGAAAAAGGAGAATGATCATGAAATACCAAAATTTGTTGGACCGTTTTATTACCTATGTAAAAGTTAACACACGCTCAGATGAAAATTCTACAACCACTCCAAGTACCCAATCACAAGTTGATTTTGCAACAAACGTCTTGATCCCTGAAATGAAACGCGTGGGGCTTCAAAACGTCTACTATTTGCCAAACGGCTATGCCATTGGAACACTTCCAGCTAATGATCCAAGCTTTACACGCAAGATTGGATTTATCTCTCACATGGACACCGCTGACTTCAATGCTGAAAATGTCAATCCACAAATCGTTGAGAATTACGATGGGGGTGTCATTGCTCTAGGGGGTTCTGGTTTCACACTGGATCCAGCTGATTTTGCTCATTTGAACAACTACAAGGGACAAACCTTGATCACGACGGACGGTACTACTCTTCTGGGAGCAGATGATAAATCTGGTATCGCTGAAATTATGACGGCTATCGAATACCTGACAGCGCATCCTGAAATCAAACACGGGGAGATCCGTGTCGGCTTTGGTCCAGATGAAGAAATCGGCGTCGGAGCAGATCAATTTGATGCAGAAGATTTTGATGTAGACTTTGCTTATACGGTTGATGGCGGTCCTCTTGGGGAGCTTCAATACGAAACCTTCTCAGCAGCTGGAGCTGAAATTACCTTCAAAGGACGCAATGTCCACCCAGGTACAGCCAAAGGTCAAATGATCAATGCCCTTCAATTGGCCATTGATTTCCATAACAAACTACCTGAAGGAGCACGTCCTGAATTAACCGAAGGCTATGAAGGCTTCTACCACTTGATGAACATTGAAGGTACTGTTGAGGAAGCAAGTGCCAGTTACATCATTCGGGACTTTGAAACCGAAAGCTTTGAGAAACGCAAAGACCTCATGACATCTATTGCGGATCAGATGAATGCGGAGCTCGGTAGCGAACGCATTCTCCTCACCCTCAAAGATCAGTACTACAACATGAAGCAAGTGATTGAAAAAGATATGACGCCGATTACCCTTGCTAAAGAAGTCATGGAAGATCTTGGCATCACTCCAATCATTGAACCGATCCGCGGTGGTACTGATGGGTCTAAAATTTCCTTTATGGGAATTCCGACACCAAATATCTTTGCCGGTGGCGAAAACATGCATGGTCGCTTTGAATACGTAAGTCTCCAAACCATGGAACGCGCAGTTGATACCATTATCGGTATTGTGACCAAAAAATAAGAAACAAAAAAGGATTCGGATAGTTTGTCCGGATCCTTTATTGTCTATTAGAAAGCTTGACAATATCTTTGACCTGATCAATGGTCTGAATCAGGTGAAGGCTTGTCTCATGGATAGGGAGATAATAGACTTTATCTGCCAAAGATTCTGTAAAAGGACGATTGGTGACTAAGATCACCTGTTGTCCTTTTTCTTTTAACTCTTGCTCCTTCTTTCGTACCTTTTGGTAAAAGCTCGTGTCCCGAATTTCTAGATCATCCACTAAAACACAGGCAGCATCCAAACCGAATGACTCATTGGTCCCGTTTTGGGTCAGATAATAGGCTGCTCCTGCTTTGACCTCATATAAGCCAGCTGATGGCTCAACCGGAAGAAATGCTGGGCTTGTTGCAACTTCTGCTGCTTTTTCCATCACTACAAGGTTGGCTAGGACCTGCAAATAAATAGGGGATAATTTACTTAAATCCAAGAGTTCCTCAAACTCAAAACCACGTTTCAGAGCCTCTAAGATATAGAAGAGCCGGTGGGGCATATGACGAGCAATTTTCTGGATTAATTCATCATCGCTCATTTCCTCAGGAAGGATGGTCAGCAAGTTCTTGTCTTTAATGGTTTCTAGGGCTTGTTGATAAGCTTCATCGATTCTCTTTCCAAATCCATAAACTGCCCCATAAGAGTGAATTTGGGTATTGAGGCGGGCATTTTTAGCAGCATCAGAAAAAATTGGGATCTTAAAGAAGATATAGTCCAAACTCGGTTCGTAAACGGCCTTTAAATCCTTTAATAAGGGATGAGGCAAATGCTCGAGAGAGCGCCCTAATTGCAACTGTACTCCTTGCTCAAACAAGGAATAGCCCAAGCCCATAGAGGCCATCGAGATACTATCTGAAGCAAATGGATTAACTTCTAGGATATAAAAAGCATAGCTCGTCGGATCCAAAGCAAACTTGATCGAAATGGCTCCTGTCAGCTTCAAATAGCGACTGATGTGGATCGCTGCTTCACGAAGATTTTGAAACTCCCGGTCTGTCAGGGTGACCGCTGGCATAAATTGATAAGAGTCACTAGAGTGGATCCCGACAGGATCAATGCTTTCAATAGAGGCTGCCAGGTAGTGATTGTCTTCGCGATCGCGCATGACCACAAAATCCAATTCCTTAAAGCCATAGGTCGAAAATTCTAGCAAACACTGCTGACTTGGAGAGACCGAAAGTCCCGTTTCCACTGCTTCGCACAAGTCATCCAAGTTATGAGCAATCTTTCGTCCCTGCCCTTGCTTACTCGCTACCGGCCAGATCATAATGGGAAATTGAATGCCTTCAGAAAACTCGATGGCTTCTCGAACCGAGCCAACCAGTGCGGAAGCAGGTACCTGATAGCCCAACTCTTGAAAGAGGCGTCGTTGATCCGCCTGCTGATAAAAGGTCCGGTAGCGTTGGAGGCTCGGTCCGATAATCCTAATCGATGCGTCTTTGAAAAATCCAGTTTCTTCCAATCGAAATAAGAGATTTAAAATCTGTTTATCCGCAAAAGCTAAGAGCAAGCGGGATCGAGTATAAGAAAGAAGAGTCGTCTTAAGAGCATCCAGCTTGAGCTTACAGACTACAACCTGATCTGCAGCTTCTTGTGTAAAAGCATTTTCTTCGCCCAGGTATAGGACAAGAGCATTCCCATCCTTGGCATTCAGTTTTTGTGTTTCCTGTACCGCAGCCAAGAGGCTAATATCCTGATAAGAATCTCCACATAGGAGAAGCAATTTCTGGTTTTGTTTCATCATTCCTTCTCCCTTCTACTTTCGTGAATTTTGGCATCAATCAACTCTAAAAATTCATCATAAAAATAGAGATTTTCCCTTGGGCCTGGACTAGCATCCACTTGGAATTGAACCCCTAAAATCGGTTGGTAACGATGGCGAAAAGCTTCAATACTATGGTCATTGACGTTTTCATGCGTGACCAATAAATCATGGGGTAGGCTATCGCGTGCGATACTATACAAGTGATTTTGACTAGTCATCTCAATTTTTCCTGTCGCAATTTCACGAACAGGAATATTTAATCCGAAGTGTCCAACTTCCATGGGAGCTAGCTCCGCTCCATAAGCTTGAGCTAGTACCTGTGCTCCCAAGCCCATGCCCCAGATCGGAATTTGACCATTGATTTTTTGGATCAAGCGACAGAGTTTTTTCACCTGATGGGGATCTCCAGGCCCACTGGATAAAATAACGCCATCGGGCTGCTGTTCCATCAGTTCATCATAAGAGATGTCATAGGGATAGACCGTGACATTACAGTCCCTTTGACTCAGCTGGCGTAAGACAGAGTGTTTGACCCCTAGATCGATCAAGGCAATACTCTTACCAAAACCCGGTACAGCATAGGCCGTTTTTGTCGAGACTTGACGCACTTGGTCTTTGGGAAGGACTGTCGCTCGCAACTGATCCAAAATATGCTCGATCGAATCCCCCTTGTTAATGACCGTTGCCTTCATCCGTCCATACTTGCGGACAATTTTTGCCACCTGTCTCGTATCAATCCCTACAATACCAGGGATTTTTTTTCGCTTCAAGAATTCATCCAAGGTCATCTGCTGCCGCCAATTGCTCGGCATCTCCACCAGATGCTGAACGACTACTGCCAAACAGGTGGGCGTAATCGATTCAGAATCATCTCGATTGATCCCTGTTGCGCCAATAACTGGAAAGGTAAAAGAGAGTATCTGGCCACTAAAAGCCTGATCCGTGATCAATTCTTGATAGCCTGTCATGGCTGTCATAAAGACCAATTCACCAGTCACATATAGGTCTGCACCAAAGGCTTCCCCTTCAAATACAGTCCCATCCTCTAGGACCAATAATCGTTTCATCGAACCCCTCCCTTCTTTTACACTAGTCCAATTTTATCATAGTTCCTCAAAAAAAGGAAAGTCAGATTCCATGTAGCTCTCTACTCTGTCCTCTTTCTTTCCTTTCAATGAATTGTCAGTTATCTTATTTTGCACCGCGACCTTTAAGGACGGCTTCAATGATGGCCATACGGACAAAGACACCGTTGGTCATTTGTTGTACGATGCGTGATTTAGGAGCTTCTACCAAGTGGTCCGCAATTTCAACGTCACGATTGACTGGTGCTGGGTGCATCAAGATCGCTGTATCTTTCATACGGTCATAACGTTCTTGAGTCAAGCCATGAAGACGGTGGTAGTTTTCTTTAGAGAAGAGTGATTCGTAATCATGACGTTCGTGTTGCACACGCAAGAACATCATCACATCTACTTCTTCAATGACTTCATCGATAGTGACGAAGGTTCCATAGTCTTCAAATTCCGCACTTCTCCATTCGTCTGGACCTGCAAAGTAGAGGGTTGCTCCCAAACGTTTCAAGATTTGCATATTTGATTTTGCCACACGTGAGTGATCCAAATCCCCAGCGATACAAACTTTCAAACCATCAAAGTGACCGAATTCTTGGTAGATGGTCATCAAATCAAGCAAGCTTTGGCTTGGGTGTTGACCTGAACCGTCCCCACCATTGACGATAGATGCAGTGATCGTTGGGCTTTCAACCAATTCTTTGTAGTAGTCCACTTCAGGGTGACGGATGACGCAGACATCTACACCAAGAGCTGACATGGTCAAGATGGTATCGTAAAGTGTTTCCCCTTTGTTCACAGAGCTTGTCTTCACATCAAAGTCAAGGAGATCACATCCCAATTTCAACTCTGCCACTTCAAAGGCTTTGTGGGTACGAGTTGAAGGTTCAAAGAAAAGGTTTGAGATGATGTGTTGGTCTTCGTAGGCTGCTTTTGCTCCGTTTTTGAACTCAATCCCACGTTTGATCAATGCCATTACTTCTTCATTGGTAAGAGTTTCCATTGAGACAAGGTTTTTAAGAGCGATTTGATTTTCAGACATGTTGATTCTCCTTTTATAATGTGAATGCAAATAGTTTACAATTTGTTTAAGCTTCTTTGATGAGGACGCGGTCTTGGCCGTCTAGCTCCACCATCTCGACAATGATTTCCTCTGACTTACTTGTCGGGATATTTTTCCCAACAAAGTCCGGACGAATCGGCAACTCCCGATGCCCACGGTCAACTAGAACCGCAAGACTCACTCGAGCAGGACGACCGTGACTGACCAAATTGTCAATGGCAGCGCGTATCGTGCGACCTGTATAGAGGACATCATCGATCAAAATGACTTCTCTATGAGCGATATCAACTGGTAAAACCGTTGTATCTTCTGTCGCCTTCATGTCATCTCGGAAAGGCTTGGTATCTAGTTCTGCTACAGGGACATCGATTTGTTCCAGCTGAGAGAGGCGTTCTTGGATCCGGCGAGCGATGTAAACACCACGCGTCTTGATCCCCACCAGCACAATCTGGCTCAAATCTTTGTTTCGTTCAATGATTTCGTAGGTGATGCGGGTAATGGCCCGTTTCATCGTCAAATCATCAACGACTTCTTTGGTTTTCATTCAGTCCTCCTTAGTTGTAAAAGAAAAACCTCCTTTTTCAAGGAGGTTCAGCAAATGAATGGTCTAAGAGGATAGAGTCTCGCCCTATGGTCCTAGCCATTGTTTTTCACAGTCTCCTTGCCTGCCTCACGGGACAGGATTAAAGGATTTATTTAATTGAGATAACTATATCACAGTTTCAAACGACATGCAAGAAAAAACTCAACATTTTTCAAAAAAATTTAAAAACATGACTTTTCGTCCGAATAATGTTCGGTTTTTACTAAGAAACAGCCGATTTCCGCTTGATATTTTTGATCCCATAGAGCACATAGCCAGCCAAGAGGTAAGCGATAAAGATGATCACCACCCATTTTCCAACAAAGGCCCAGCCGTATTTATTAACATTGATAAAGAAATAGGCAAAGGGACTATCTTTTGCACCTGGAATTGGCCACTTCAAGACCAATCCATTGAGAAGGGCAAAGAGCATGTAAGCCAGGGGAATCGAGGTCCAAAGGAAGGGATCGAGCTTACGGTATTGCTTGGCTTTATCAATCACTAGAGTATCAAAGAAGAACATCAAAGGAACGATGTAATGACAGAGGAAGTTTTCCAAACGATAAAACTTCTCTGGTGTCGCAATAGGCGCCAACATAAAGTGGTAGATGACACAGGTGATCATAATGGACATGGTAACTGCGCCTTTCATACGAAGGTAGCCCTGAGTCTGGGTCGAACGACCTCGAACCATGCGCCAAACCATGTCTCCCATAAAGAACATGACCAACATGTTAGATAAAATGGTGTAATAGAGCATCATGCCAAAGCCACCATGCTTGGTCAGTTGCAGATAAACACCGAGTACACTTAAGATAAACAATAGAAAACGATAGCTAAATAATAGTTTGGATTTCATAGTATTCTCCTGAAAGAAAAGGGGCTAGGCCCTTCAGTTTAATCAGGAACTTTCCTTAAGTGAGGACGGACGTCAGCGAACTTCTACGAAGTTCCATGACTTATTAAGATACAAAGGGCGTATACGGATAAAGTCAAAATAGGAAGTTTGACGCAGAATCTTTCGATTCTAGGAGAACTTATCTTTTTGACAGAATCCGTAGCCCGTGTTCAATTAGTTTTGAACCTAAAGTTTCAAAACTCCCGAGTACTTGAATCAATACTGTTTCAAGTACTTTTCTCACAGCGGAAAGTTCCATTATAAACTTAAATAACTCTATTAATTTGTGTACTTTTCTTTAGATTTTCTTCACAAATTCTGATTTGAGTTTCATTGCACCGAAGCCATCAATCTTACAATCGATGTTGTGGTCTCCTTCCACGATACGGATGTTTTTCACGCGCGTTCCTTGTTTCAAATCCTTTGGTGCACCCTTCACTTTCAAATCTTTGATCAGGGTCACTGTATCGCCATCAGCCAATTTGTTTCCGTTGGCATCAATCGCTACGACACCCTCTTCTTCTTCGACCTCAGCTGGGTTCCATTCATACGCACACTCTGGGCACACCAAGAGCGCTCCATCTTCATAGACGTATTCAGAGTTACATTTTGGACAGTTTGGTAAGTTATTCATTTTTATCTCCTTATTCAAATTAACTTTCATAGTATACCATGAAAGCGAAAATTTGACAAATTCTGTTCGACTGTAGGAGTTTCAAGAAAAAAGGAGGCGACTTGGCCTCCCTACATAGATGATATTTCTCAATCTTCCTGCAATTCTTGAATATCTCGAATCACGCGCACACCTGCTTGATTCTTCTCGCGCAGTTCAGCATCAGAGTATGGGAAGGTATTGATCAAGATACTCTCCATCCCGATACTTTGGGCAACAGCGACATCTGTCGTAAAGTCATTCCCCACCATGACCGTTTTCTCAGGGTTCAACTGGTGTTCTTTCATCACTTCCAAGAGAAACTCTGGCTGAGGTTTACGAATACCTGCGTCAGACGACAAGTAAATGGCATGGAAAAGCTCTCTCAAACCAACCAAATCAATCTCCGGATTGGTAAAATCTGCTTGGGCATTGGATAAGAGAAAGATTCGGCAACCTGCAGCTTTCATATCCTCTAATACTTCTTTCGTATGAGGATAAAGCTCCAACCGCTTGCGAGAAAGGACACGGAAAGTTCGCGCAATCAAACGCCCCCACTCTTTGAGGTGGGCAACACTATCCCCACTTGGATGACCTTCTAAATACAATTGCACAAAAATGACCGTCAGATCAATCTCTGGGTAGGCAACTTGTTTTTCCTTGGCCAAGTCTTCTTCGGCTTGTTGCACCAACTCTTTATAACGCAGTCGCAAGCCTTCTCCTGTGTAGCTTGCCCCGTAGGATTGGTAGATCTGAGCCATAGTATCCCATAAAATTGGACTCGACTCATCGGTTTCGATGTCGACCAAGGTTCCATAAAAATCAAAAATATAGTTTTTAAATGCGTACTTGTGCGGACTCATCTCTCACTCCCGTAACAAACATCGTAAAGGTTGCCTTGCAGACATTGGCCCCGTCTTGATTGGTAATATCGACATCCACAACTCGAGTCGTCCGTCCACTGTGGACACATTCACCATGGATCGTGAGGACATCCCCCAGACGCCCTGCTTTCAAGTAATTGATCGAGGATTGCAAGGTTACCCCATCGACACCTTGAGAAACAACAACCAAACCACTGACTTGGTCACACAGGGTAAAGAGATAGCCTCCATGCGCATTTCCATAATAATTGAGCGATGATTCTACGACCTTGGTTGTCACCACTACATGGCCATCTCTCATCCTTTCGATTTCATAATTTTCAAATGCAGCAATTGCATCAAAGTGAAAATCTTTCATATACTTGCCACCTTTTCTAGCATCTTTTCAACTCCTCTATCATACTACAATTAAGGAGTAGATACAAGCAAAGGGGCAATTCCTTAGAAGCAGAAAAGGAGACTCCAACTAAGTAAGAAGACGATACTAGGAACAATGTATTTTCTTGGGTGCTTCCAACATTCTCTCTTTAAATTCCATTTTCTTAAAGGGAAATAGATTTCAATAAGTAAGTGCAAAAAAGCTTCCACTACTGCTAGAATCATGACTCCTAGTAAAAATAGAATCCCCAAATTAGGCATGACCACCATTTTTAATAATAGAGCAACAAATAGATTCACAGCTAAGAAATAAGTCAACAATACACAGTAATACATCAAGTAAAAGAACCGACTCTTAGGAAGGGACTTAACATGATCAATCAAATCTTTATCCGCGGAAATGAGGGTGGTTAATGGCGTATTGACAGAAGCCATCGTTAAAAGAATGATGATTTTTAAAGGAGCATCATAATCCTGTATCAGAATGAGAAGGAGGAAGATGAGGGTAAAGACAAAATTGATGGAAAAATAGCGCTCTTGAAACAAGGAAATCCAAAAATAATTTCCACTTCTTCTCTTTGCGACGAGCAACTGATCATGTTTTGAAATCGCGACCAGGTCCTCATTTTTAAAAATTAAGACAGCAAGGAGGGGTGACAGTAAGATCATATAGGACACTTGTTGGACCCATAAAGAAGATACTGTGAGAACAGTCGATACAAAAATGAGCACCCCTCCTAGAAAACTGGGCCGTGTATTGAACTGGATAAAGACATAAAACACACTTAATACCACCAGTAAAGATAGGAGGACAAGCTTAAAGGATTGTGCCAGGTCTAACTTGACTCCCAAAAAGAGGATCAATAACAGCACGCGCTCTAACAAATTGAGAAGAAAGGTTACCGTCAGAAAAGAACCTTTGAAACGATTGAGAGACAACGGAAGCTGGTAATAGGCCTGGACCCTGTCCATCGAAAAGTAGGAATACAACAATTGAAAGGTTGATAGAGCAGTGACAATAGCCGTACTGATCAATAAGACTTGAAAGCTCGTAGAAAATTTGCCCCCAACAAGATGGTAATAAAGAGCAAAAGCTAAGGAAGTCAAGAACAAGAAGAGCCGATTTTTGGATACCAAATCTCTAAAAATTGCTAGTAGCATGCTCTACCCCCTCTGACGATTGACGTCATGAAACCAATCTTCTAAATTCGATTCGATCGCGTCTAGGTGACCATCTTCAATAGTATAAGCTGTATCACAGACTCGAACGATACTCTCTGCGATATGCGAACTCATCAGAATAGAGCCTTCTTCTTTATACTGCAATAGCAAACCATATAGAAATTCTGTCGCATCAAAATCAAGGCCATCAAATGGTTCGTCCAAAATAAGGAGGGGAGGTTTGAGATAAAAAGCTGTGATCAAGAAGACTTTCTTCTTATTTCCCGTTGACAAACTACCGATATCGGTGTTGAGAAATTCTTCAAAATGGAATCCTGAAATCAAGTCCTGTAATAACGTATCATCTCTCTTTCGATGATACAAACGACAGACAAAATTAAAATAGTGAACAAAATCCCAGTTTAAAAAACTATTGTTTTCAGTAAAAACTGTATAGGTACGGCTCTTATAGAAATTCGTATGAAAAGAGGTCGCCTTGTCTTCTATGGTAACAGTCTCAACTGCATACTGCCGATGATCAAAGACACTACTTAAAGCTTTTAGCAAGGTTGTCTT
The DNA here is from genome assembly GCF_016648925.1 of Streptococcus parasanguinis. Classification (GTDB taxonomy): domain Bacteria; phylum Bacillota; class Bacilli; order Lactobacillales; family Streptococcaceae; genus Streptococcus. The sequence continues at coordinate 14,472 of NZ_JACLQX010000006.1, forward strand.
CCCTGCTCCATTTCGACCAATCAACCCGACTACAGAATGATTGGGTACAAGCAAATTCGTATCTTTTATAATGGGCTTGCCTTTTTTATACCAAACGTTTAGCCCCTTGATGTTTAAACAATCACTCTTCATCGACGCACTCCTTTATAAAGGTAAGAAGCCCCAACCAAAAGCAACAGCAAAGCGTATAACCATTCCTTTTGAAAGGCAAAGACTAAGGCACCGATCAAGAAGCAAATTCCTATAAGGATTCTAAATTGTAATTTCATATCTTGCCTTCTTTCTATTCACAGTATGAAAGATTACAATTGTATTTTATGCTTATACTATAGTACTTTTTTTAAGCAGATTCAAGCACGAATGGAATATTCTTACTTCTTTTACCTTGCAAGCAAAAAAGCTAGATACCTCTAGCCCTTTACTTAAAATCTTAATTTTTCCCAATCATCGTCTGTCCGTTTGCGATAATAGAACTCAGACAAGTCCGGGTCTTCCATCACTTCCAGCAGAGGAAGCATATCGTAGGACAAGTCCAACTTTTCTAATTGATCCTTCTCAACCCAATAAACTTCTCCTTCTTCAGACGATCTTAGCTGGCCTGTAAATTCTGTCGCTTTGTAGCAAAAGACGATGTAGCGGCCGCCCTCATCTTGTGGCCAGTCTTTGACTGCGACCAGTTTTGGATTTGTAATTGTAAGTCCTGTCTCTTCGTAGATTTCACGAATGACGGATTCTGCAAGACTTTCTCCTTCTTCAATATGGCCTCCAGGAAAGGCATAGCCAGACCATTTCTTGTAACGATCTGGCGAGCGGTATTGGAGGACTACTTTTCCATTCGTAGGATCTTCTACCAAACAAAGATTGGTAAGTACAGTAGATGTTGCGCGTGACATAAATTTCCTTTCTATAATGTTAACAATTAATCAAAATAAACTTTTTTCTTTACCTCTTTCTTCATCACAAAGGGATTTACCAGCTCATGGTATTCATCAAAAATATCCAAAAGAAAGCCTCTCTCAAAGACAATGGTCTTCTCTTTTAACGAATATTCCGAGTGAATTGTTACCGGACCATGGCCATCAAAGGTAAAGAACAACTCAATGAAAAATACCAAAATCACCATAGCAAAGAGACTCAAAAGAACACTAATAAGATTCTTCCAATTTGGAGCATGTTTTCGATAGAATCGATGCCAGATGTGAGCAAAAGCCGTCCCAGCTCCAAGATACAGCCAAGGATTCCAAAGAAGTGGCGTAAATGCGTAGCCAAACAATCTTAATAGGAAGTTGACAAAAACAAAAAGTAGCAAAATCAGATACATGATCATAAACAGGTTCAGATACTTTCTCATGTTTGATCTCCCCTTCGTAATAATTGGTTTAAACTGGATCTCCTAAAGAAACATCAACAGAATATGATAACCCAATCGAATCCAATGATCAATTTGAGGCGCATCTGGATCATTTTTTTTACTATCTAAAAATAGACTTAGCGATAATAAAAGTAAGCTAAGAGCTATAACTATTCTAAGAACGAGTCTCATACCGCCAAGAGCAAAAGAAACTATAGAACCAATTAGTGGTAAAGGGGAAAATATAAATGCCACTAAGCCGAAATAGATCTTAACCAATGATAAAACCAATAAACTATAAACGACAATCTTCGTAATAAGAGAGACCCTTTTATCTTCTTTTTTCAGTTGTGAAATGGAATAGATGACATAGATCATATACATAAATAGAAACATATTTATTTCCCCTATTTCTAATAGATTTTATTCCTATTTTATCCAACATCCGTTAAGAATACAACCGCTTGCCTGGACATGTCCAACAAAGACGAGGACAGGATCAGAGTTTTTTCACTTCTTCTGCTACCTTTTGAAGATGCTTCTCTCGCATGCTAGCGGTGTTCACATCCCGACCGACTTCTCCCAAGATACAGACGCGCTTGGTTTTGATCCCACAGTGGTTCAAGACGGCATTCTTTAAGACAGAAATACCATAACTATCTGGAATGTTGAGAGGGCCTGAAAAGATCTTATACCACCAAGTAGGCGCCATGGAGGTCGCATAAATACTGGCTGTTTTCCCTTTAAGTAACTTCTTGAATTGCTTGCCTCTCAGGTAATTCCATATAAAACTCCCCTGATCATTAGCAGAGTAGGCAATCCCCGGTGTAAAGACCCGATCGATCCAGCCCTTCATGAGGCTCGGCATACTACTCCACCAGATAGGATAGACAAAGATCAGGTGATCCGCCCATTGTATCCATTCTTGAGAACGAAGGATAAAGGAATCTTCCTCCATCCGCTTTCGATAACCATAGCGAAGGACAGGATCAAAGTCCTCTTCATTGAGACTGATCACTTGGAGCTCGTGGCGATTTGATTCAATCGTTTCGACAATGGTTTGAAAAATAGCCTGACAGTAACTTTCCTTATCCGGGTGTCCATTGATGACCAGAATTTTCATTCGTCTTCTCCTTCATTTCTTTGGTTCATTCTATCTCTTTTATTTTTTTACTTGATTAATTGATAATGGTTCAAAGATTGATAGATAGGTCCTTTAGGAATTTTTATTCGAAGAACACTTCATCCGCAATTCCTTAACAGGTTTTCCAAGTTCAAGTATTTTTTCTTGGCCATCAAAAGTAAAACCCATTTTTTGATAGAAAGCAATGGCTCGCTTATTATCTTTCAATACCCATAAATAAATTTCAGAGAAATGATCGAGAACAGCAAATGCAGCATGCAATAACTGTTCACTCACACCTTTTCCATAGTAATCTTTTAAAACATATAAGGCGATGATTTCACCAGCTTGAATGGCCTCATCACGAAAATTTCCATAGCTGATAAATCCAACGACCTTCTTTCCATCCATCGCAATCAAGGTATTTTCTGGATACTTTTGACTAAAGAAACGACATCTATCTAATGTCATCGTCTCCTGAAATTCCGCGGGTAAAAGATCGTCATAAGCCTCTCTCCACGTTTGCCAATGAACGAGAGATTTTCCTTCTATCTCTTCAGGAGTTTCCATTGTTTTAATGATAATCTTCATTCGCTTTATCCTATCTAATCCAAAGCCTTGACTTCCAACATCATATCTCGGATTTGGGCTGCTAGTTCAAAGTCAAGCACTTCGACGGCTTCTTGCATTTGACCTTGCAGTTTCTTGACCAGTTCCTTGCGCTCTTGGCGGTTGAGACTGGTGATATCCACTTCCTTGTCCTCTTCCTTGGCCACAGCCTTGGTAACAGAAATGAGGTCACGGATTTCCTTCTTGATGGTTTGTGGTACAATGCCATGCTCTTCATTATAAGCCATCTGGATTTTCCGACGACGGGCTGTTTCATCGATGGCTTTTTGCATAGACTGGGTCATGGTGTCCGCATACATGATCACGTGACCTTCACTATTACGAGCAGCACGACCGATGGTCTGAATCAATCCACGCTCATTACGAAGAAAGCCTTCCTTATCAGCATCAAGGATAGCAACTAGGCTAACTTCTGGTACGTCAATTCCTTCACGAAGGAGGTTGATTCCGACTAAGACATCAAAGACACCCAGACGCAAATCACGAATAATCTCGGTCCGCTCCAAGGTCTTAATGTCCGAGTGCATGTATTTGACCTTGACCCCCATTTCTTTGAAGTAGTCGGTCAAGTCTTCTGCCATCTTCTTGGTCAGGGTGGTGACAAAAGTCCGCTCTCCCCGTTCAACACGCGCATTGATCTCACCCAAGAGATCGTCCATTTGACCCATGGTCGGACGCACTTCCACCTCAGGATCGAGTAGACCTGTCGGACGAATGATCTGCTCGATGACAGTATCGGTTTGTTCCATCTCATAGTCACCTGGTGTCGCTGACACATAGACAATCTGGTGGACATGGCTTTCAAACTCTTCCCGACGCAGTGGCCGGTTATCCAGAGCAGACGGCAAACGGAAGCCATAGTTGACCAGCATCTCCTTGCGCGAGCGGTCTCCATTATACATGCCCTTGATCTGTCCCATGGTCATGTGACTTTCATCGATCATGATGAGGAAATCTTCTGGGAAGAAGTCAAGAAGGGTGTAAGGAGGCTCTCCTTCACTCCGGCCATCCATATGACGGGAGTAGTTTTCGACGCCATTGGTGTAGCCCATCTCCCGCAGCATTTCAATATCGTACTCTGTCCGTTGTTTCAAGCGTTGAGCTTCTAGGAGTTTTCCTTCTTTTTCAAAGACCTTCAACTGTTCTTCTAGTTCCGCTTGAATCTTGGCAATGGCTACTTCCATATGGTCATCATTGGTCACGAAGTGAGTGGCTGGGAAAATAGCCAAGTGGTCCACTTCACCAAGGACTTGACCCGTCAAAGCTTCAACCTCACGGATGCGGTCAATTTCGTCCCCGAAAAACTCCACCCGGAAGGCATGTTCATCACGCGAAGCTGGGAAAATCTCGACCACATCCCCACGAACACGGAATTTCCCCCGTTGAAAGTCGATGTCATTGCGCTCAAACTGGATATCCACTAGGTCATTAAGCAGTTTATCACGAGAAATCTCCAGACCTGGGCGCAGGCTGACCACGCTGTCCGAGTATTCTTTGGGAGAACCCAAACCATAGATACAAGAGACAGAAGCGACAACGATCACATCGTTACGCTCTAACAATGCTGATGTTGCTGAGTGACGAAGCTTGTCAATCTCATCATTGACCGAACTATCTTTTTCGATATAGGTATCGCTAGAGGGCACATAAGCTTCTGGCTGGTAGTAATCGTAGTAAGATACGAAGTACTCAACCGCATTCTCAGGGAAAAATTCCTTGAACTCTCCATAGAGCTGGCCTGCTAGGGTTTTATTGTGGGCAATGACCAAGGTCGGCTTATTGACCTGAGCGATGACCTGGCTCATGGTGTAGGTCTTCCCCGTACCAGTCGCCCCCATCAGGATCTGAGCCTTTTCTCCTCCCTCGATGTTATCCACCAGTTGCTCAATAGCCTGCGGTTGATCCCCAGACGGTTGGTATTTGGATACTAGTTTAAATTTGTTATCTGTTACTCGATTAATCATCTCTTTGTCCTCACATATATAGACCTTATTTTACCATAAATCACTAGAATTCTCTGAGATGAGGAATGAAAGGGAAAACAACATATTACAAAATAATTAATTGGACACAAATTAGAGCGAAAACTAAACAAGACTCTCGCAATTACTTCGAAAGTCTTGTCTTTTATTCTAAAACAATGCAATACGTAATAAACATCAGTGTCCATGATATACAAAATTAGCAAGGTTTGCTCATCAGTATTGTTTTTACGTGATCAATTTACTACTTAACTTCTTGATTCCTTACCAAGAGGTAGAGAGTTGCTCCAAATGAGCATACAAGTCCAATAACGTAAGTACAGAGTTGCAAATTGGAAGCACTACCTAAAATGGTATCCGCAACAATATTATAAAATAGATAACTAGTCAATGGTTCCACTACTCTTTCTATGAATGGTTGTACCAAAATAGGAAATAGCAGCAAAATAGCTAAACTCCCCATTGGACTTTTGAAAAAATAACTTAAGAAGTAAGAAATTAAAAAATATTGGATGGAGCCAATCAAATAGAAACTGAAAAGTTCTAAACTGACACCATTTTCGCTACTAAAAAAATGAAACCATACAAGCAGTACAATGAAATATAAGGTTGATTGGATTAGTACATCACATAACTCTACGAACAGGATCCTAATTGAACTTAAGATCCTTTTTCCGCTTACCAAATAAACCAGTTTTGTTTCGTGAGCTTGTAACTCAACAAATGCATTAACACACCCAATACTAACAGAGAGCATTGATGCAAAAACAAGAGCTTGCTTTATAGATAATTGTACAACAGTATCATTGATTGAAACTGGTAAAACACCTAAGAGACACACAAAACCTATAAAAAGTGACTGTATAGCTATCTGGTACTTTACGGGTTTTAAACTATATTTTTTGACAATAAGACTAAAAAATATTCTTGCCATTCTTCCTCCTCATTCGAATCATTTCTACAAGCATTATGAATACCAAGAACAAGATCCCTTCAACTACTAAAAGTGTAAATCCATACAATTGGCTCGTTTGAGTCCCTTCAATTCGGCCAAAAGCAAATGACTTTGCTCCAATCAAAGGCAAGAGATTTTCTATTTTAGAGGAAATTCCTCTTAAAATACCTGATAAAGTGATTACCAATAACAAAACGTCTGCAATTAATGAAGTCATTGATTTTTTCGTTACTATTACTAAGAGTAAAGCTAATAGAGTAAGAACGATTGCAAATATCATAACTCTTACCGTAACATCTAAGAACAAAGTCAATTCTAAATAATTCTTTAAAGTTGAATCCAGAAAAACGAGTAAAACAACAGCATTTACTATAGAAAATACTAAAGTAGAAAGTATCGATAAGACAACCGAACTTGCAATAAAACCAGTAAGACGAACTTTCCAGTTAGGAATCAATAACTGAGTAAAACTATCATCACCAAATTGGTAATGGGTTGAATAAACAAGTGAAACCAAGATTGGTAAGAAAATAACACTTGCTTGGTAGGGGGAAGATAAAAGAGCATCCCTGACTGTATAGACTGGATTCGATGATAGCATAGATGGATCAAGGTTAACAGCCTGTCCATTTCCTTCTACTAAAGCATTTATCACCTGGATATTTTGAATTGAAAAAAATATGCTGACTCCCAAAATAAGAAAAAAAGTGAATTTAAAAGTAGGTAAACTACAATATTTATAGAGGTCACTAAAAAAGGAACGCTTCAACATATTATTCACCTTCTTTCCCTTCGAGTGCCTTAAAATATGCCTCCTCAAAAGATCCAAACTGTTTCAAAATGTCTTTGGTAGGAGCATCAATAACAATCTTCCCATTAGAAATCCCAACCAAATGATCTACAGTTAATTCTAACTCACTCATATAATGACTTGTCATTAATACAGTCTTACCTTCATTGACAAAAGACTGCAAAAAATTGCGTACCCAGCGTATTCCTTCTGGATCTAGTCCATTGATTGGTTCATCTAAAATTAAGATGTCAGGATTTGCTAATAAGGCTGTTGCTAAACCAAGACGTTGCTTCATTCCTAATGAATAGTCTTTTACTTTTTTATTTTTAGCTTCACTTAACCCCACCAACTCTAAACATTCGTTGCACCTATTTTTGTCAACGCCACAAGCCAAGCCAATCCACCGAAGATGCTGAAATCCTGTTCTAGTTGGATAAGGTTGACAACTATCTAGGAATGATCCAACAATACAAAAAGGATTATCTCCCAATTGAGAGTATTTTTTTCCATCGATCAACGCCATTCCCATTTGACTATTTTCTAAACCAAGTAAAATTCTAATTAAAGTTGATTTTCCAGATCCATTCGGTCCAATCAATCCGGTAATCTCACCTTTTTTGGCTTTGAAAGACACGTTTTGAAGGACAATTTTATTATTATATTCCTTATGTAGCTTTTGAATTGTTATCATTCATTCTTTTTCCTTTCTGACTTTTAGTGAAATTCCACCTTCACTTGGAGCAAGTATAACAGGAGAAAATCAGGAAATTCTCAGAATAATTATTTTTTTCATTTTCAACAAATTGCATTCTAGATTTGCTATAATATGCTCATATAATTGGAGGAACTATGAAGTATAAAATTTTAGCCATTGACGATGATGAAAAAATCTTACGATTAATAGCGAATACATTAAAAGCGAACAACTTTCACGTGGAAACTCGTAAAAATATAGAGGAGATTAATATCTGTGACTTTACTGGATTCGATCTAATTTTACTTGACGTCATGATGCCTATTTCTGGTTTAGAAATCTGTCGTTCCATTCGTTCACAAATTACTACTCCAATTCTATTTCTAACAGCTAAAGATTTTGAAGAAGATTTACTAAAAGGAATACAAGCCGGAGCCGATGATTACATCACAAAACCATTCAGCATAAAGGAATTGATTGCAAGAATTCAAATGCATCTTCGGAGGGAAGAAAGATCTCACAACGCCTCTAAAGAAGAGATGGATTCAAATATAACTTTTTATCGAGATAGTCAAGAAGTTTATTATCAATCAAAGAGAATTTCATTAACCAAGCGAGAGTTTGATTTACTTTATCTTTTAGCAAAAAATGAAAACCGAATATTTAGCATAGAAGAACTTTACAATTATCTTTATCCTGTAGACTCTGATGCACAACTACGATCCATTACTGAATACATCTATCAAATCAGACAAAAATTTAAGATTCATCAAATTGATCCCATCAAAACAGTATGGGGAGGAGGATACAAATGGAAAAAGAATTGACAATCAAGCAACTCATTAAGCGTACCTACCTTAAAATCATTTGGCAATTTCTTCTATGTCTGATACTTTTTTACATAGTTCCAGCTCTTCTATCTTCTGTATCTGGAATCAATGAGAAAAATGCTAATCGCTTTGCTTTATTTTTTAGCGTCAGTTCTTGGATTTATCTTTGCATCATTTTAATTTTTATCATTGTAATAAATATTAGACAATTATTAACCAAGATTCAAAAAGAAATGAACATGGTTTATCATAGTGGACTATATTTCACCAAAAATGAACATCACCATTTGCAGATTAAAGAATTCATTGAAACAAACGATCTGATTGAAAAAATGCAATCTGATATAAAAAATAGAATTCAAAATGAAAAAGATCAAAAAAAAGAACTCATGTTTCAAGTATCTAGCGCTGCACATGATCTTCGTAGCCCTCTAACTGTTATCAGAGGAAATGCTGAATTCTTACAATCCACTGAGCAAACACCTCAAACAATGGAATGTCTAAAAGATCTTGAGCAAGCAAGCATTCAGTTAAACGATTATTTTAACCACTTTATCCAATATTCCAAAACCTTTTACGACCATGATATTCAACTTGAAAATATATCGATTCAACAATTAACTCATCAATTGAAGGAACATATTACTCCGTTACTCCCTAGAAGTACACAATTTGTTTTTTCAAATACAGTAACTCCATCAACACAAATTGCCATTCATTCCAATCTATTTTTTCGAGCAATCACCAATATTATTAATAATGCAATACAACATCAAAAAGAAAATGATGCAAAGATCCAGCTAACAATGTCACAAGAAAATAATCGATTAGTTCTAACCATATGGAATAATCAATCTACTTTTTCAAAAAATGTATTACACCATGCTGGAAATCTTTTCTATAAAGAGGACCAAGCAAGAACACCCTCTCAAGAAAGTCACTTTGGACTTGGTTTATCTTTCGTGAAACGCGTCATGAAACTTCATAATGGAACTATGCATTTAGAAAATATTCATAATGGTGCACAAGTCAAGCTAATCATTCCCATTATTATATAGAAAAAGCCGAACTCATCAATATGTGTTCGACTCAGAAGGCAGACAAACGTCATTTTTGGTGTTTGTCTTTTTCATATATGACTTTCAGACATTACACAGAGGTTAGTCATCAAACTTTTCTTTCCTCTCCCCTAAGCGATAGACAATCACTAGGGATACAAGAAGAACCAGAGTGGTGATGATCGATCCTTCTGCTCCAAATTCCCCTCCGGTCAACCAGTCAGGTCCTGAACCCATGGTAAAGCTAAAGATAGACGCATCTGCGCCTGTGCCACTGACTTGAAAACCAAGGAGATTTCCTTGTACATAGTTCCAAGTGCCGTGTTGGGCGACCACTAGCCAGATACTATCCGTATAGATAAAAAGCAGAGCAGCTAGCATCCCATCAAGGATGATATTCAGAACGGATAAGAAGGTCACTCCTGCATTACCCATATGCAGAATACCAAAGAGACTACTAGAAATTGCGATCGCTAAAGGCAGATTAGTTCTTGTAGCAATCCGAGTCAGGAGCCAACCTCGCGTCGCTACTTCTTCCGTCCCTCCTTGGAGAAGCCAAAATGGAAATAAACCAAGGATAAAAAGCAAGGGTTCTAAACTCAGCTCATTTAACTCAAAAAACCCAATTCCACTTACTTGGTAGACAAGTGCGATCACTCCCATTTGAACAAGGGAAAGCAAGATTCCCCAGCCTAGATACTTGAGCCAATTTCTTTTTACAAAGCCTAAGCTTGATAAGGCATTCTTCTCTATGACCTTCACCCAAAACATAAAGAGTAACAGAATGATTACAAAACTGAAAAGCTCATAATAGAGAAAATAATGGTAGAAAAATTCTTGAATACTTGCTGTCCCATTTCCTGGTGAAAAGAACTCCACTAGAAAACCGATCACTAAGGAAAATGGCCCCACAAGTTCACTACCAATCCAAAGGCCTCCTTCTATAAAGAGAGATGCTAATAATACATAAAATAGTGTAGAAACGAAAACTGGCACAGACGTCTTCGTTTTGATTTCTTGAATGATCAACCCTTTCTTCATCGTAACCTCCTTTATCTAATAGGTCCATTGTAACAAAGAAAATCTGGAGCTGCAAGATCAACTCATGTTAGATAACCTAACATGAAAACTGGATTTTTCTTGCAAAGCAAAGTCTTTTCTGATATAATAGCTTTTGTAGAAAAACATAAGACCATTCATACTCGTTTTGGTATGAATGATTTGTTTTTTTTAAGGCCATCCTTTGGTCAATGTGCTCATGGGTCAAAACCCCAAAGAGAAAAGAATTAAAAGGAGACAGAAATGAAGAAAAAATTACTAGCATGTTTGCTTTTCTTATTTCCATTCGTTGCATTCGCTGGTCATGCTCATGCTGAAACGATCAAGGTCGTTTTCGACACAGCGTATGCACCGTTTGAATTTAAGGATTCAGATCAAACCTATAAAGGAATTGACGTAGAGATCTTGGACAAGGTCGCTGAAATCAATGGCTGGGATTTGGACAAATCCTTCCCGGGATTTGATGCAGCGGTCAATGCAGTTCAAGCTGGTCAAGCAGATGCCATCATGGCCGGAATGACCAAAACAACCGAGCGTGAAAAAGTCTTCACCATGTCTGATACTTACTACGATACAAAAGTTGTCATTGCGACTACGAAAGCTGACAAAATCACGAAGTACAGCCAATTAAAAGGGAAGACAGTCGGTGTCAAAAACGGAACTGCAGCCCAACGCTTCCTCGATAAAAACAAGGACAAGTACGGCTACAAGATCAAGACCTTTGATACTGGCGATCTCATGTACAACAGTTTATCAGCTGGTGCAGTGGATGCAGTCATGGATGATCAACCCGTCATTCAATATGCCATTCAAAAGGGTCAGGACCTAGCTATCAATATGAACGGGGAAGCAGTCGGTGGCTTTGCCTTTGGTGTTAAAAAAGGTGGAAATCATGAAAAGTTAATCACTGAATTTAACAAGGCTCTCGCTCAAATGAAAGCTGATGGAACACTTGATGAGATCATCAAGAAATGGACAGGTGAAAGCCAATCATCAAGTAACAGTGCCGTTCCAGAAACCACTACTCCTGCTGGTCAAAAAGCAACTCCTAAAAAATCAAAATATGTAATTTCAAGTGACTCATCTTTTGCACCATTTGTCTTCCAAAATGGAAAAAACAAATACACAGGGATCGATATGGACTTGATCAAGGCTATTGCCAAAGACCAAGGATTTACCATCGAGATTAATAATCCTGGATTTGACGCAGCGGTAAGTGATGTCCAATCCGGCCATGCGCAAGGAATGATCGCAGGGATGACCGTAACAGATGCTCGGAAAGAAACATTTGATTTTTCTGAACCATACTACACGGCCAATTCTATTCTAGCCGTTCAAGAAAGCAGCAAGATTGATTCATATGATGACCTAAAAGGAAAGACAGTCGGTGTTAAAAACGGTACTTCCTCACAAAACTTCCTTGAAGAAAACCAAAAGAAATATGGTTACAAGATCAAAACGTTCTCTGACGGAGCTTCTATGTATGATAGTTTGAATTCTGGTTCTGTTGCAGCGATCATGGATGACGAACCTGTTATCAAATACGCTATTAAACAAGGACGTAAATTCAAAACACCTATCGAAGGGACTCCAAGTGGTCAACTAGCATTTGCCGTTAAGAAGGGTGAAAATCCTGAATTGATCGAAATGTTCAATAACGGTCTTGCGAACTTGAAGAAAAGCGGTCAATACCAAAAGATTCTCGATAAATACCTTAAAGCAGATAGCAAATCAAGTACTTCAAGTACAACAGCAGATGAAACAACAATCTGGGGCTTGCTCCAAAACAACTACAAACAATTGTTAAGTGGTTTGGGTGTGACTCTTGCCCTTTCCCTTCTCTCTTTCGCGATTGCTATGGTGATTGGTGTTATCTTTGGGATGTTTAGTGTTAGCCCTTATAAATGGCTCCGCTGGACAGCAGAAATCTTCGTCGATGTCATTCGTGGAATCCCACTCATGATCCTCGCTGCCTTCATCTTCTGGGGAATTCCAAACTTGATTGAATCGGTCACAGGTCATCAATCCCCAATCAACGACTTTGTTGCAGGTACCATCGCCCTCTCCCTCAATGCTGCTGCCTATATTGCAGAAATTGTTCGTGGGGGGATCCAAGCTGTACCGATTGGACAGATGGAAGCCAGCCGAAGCCTTGGAATCTCTTATGGCAAGACCATGCGTAAGATCATCTTGCCACAAGCAACCAAACTCATGCTTCCAAACTTTGTTAACCAATTCGTCATTGCCCTGAAAGATACGACTATCGTTTCTGCGATCGGATTGGTAGAACTCTTCCAAACTGGTAAGATCATCATCGCTCGAAACTACCAAAGTTTCAAGATGTATGCGATCCTTGCCGTCTTCTACCTCGTGATTATCACCTTGCTAACACGATTTGCAAAAAAATTAGAAAAGAGGGCTAACTAATGGCTAAATTAAAAATTGATGTCCATGACCTCCATAAATACTACGGTGAAAATGAGGTCCTAAAAGGAATTTCAACAAAATTCTATGAAGGGGATGTGGTCTGCATTATCGGACCGTCCGGCTCTGGTAAATCGACCTTCCTTCGTAGTCTCAATCTCCTCGAAGAAGTTACAAAAGGTCAAATTACAGTTAATGGATATGATCTAACCGATCCAAAAACCAATGTTGATTTGGTCCGTGAAAATATCGGGATGGTTTTCCAACACTTCAACCTCTTCCCTCACATGAGCGTCCTTGAAAACATCATGTTTGCGCCAGTAGAGCACAAACTGATGACCCGTGAAGAAGCTCAAAAAGTCGGTATGGAATTGTTGGAAAAAGTTGGACTCGCAGATAAAGCCGATGCCAATCCAAACAGCCTTTCCGGTGGTCAAAAACAACGTGTGGCCATTGCCCGTGGACTCGCCATGAATCCAGATATTATGCTCTTTGACGAACCTACTTCTGCCCTTGACCCTGAGATGGTTGGAGATGTATTGAACGTTATGAAAGAGTTGGCAGAGCAAGGCATGACCATGATCATCGTTACTCATGAAATGGGATTTGCCCGCCAAGTAGCCAACCGCGTCATCTTCACGGCTGATGGTGAATTCCTCGAAGACGGCAAACCAGATCAAATCTTCGACAACCCACAACACCCACGTTTGAAAGAATTCTTGGATAAGGTTCTAAACGTTTAAAAAAATAGTGGTTTTTGAAACATCTAGCAATTTTGCTAGATGCTTTTTTTGACGAAAAAAGCATTTTCAAATCTGAAAATGCTTAGATTGAAGATAAAGACTTATTAAAAACCTTCCTAAGGTGAGTACGGACGTCAGCGAACTTCTGCGAAGTTCCATGACTAATTATTGAGCCTAAGGTCTCAATAATTCCGAGTGCTAGAAACAACCGTGTTTCTAGCACTTTTCTCACGGCGGAAAGTTTTAATGTTTTCTTAATTCGTTATACAAATTGGAACATATATTTATTTCTTTGCAGAATCACTTTACTTATTTTACTTTAAAAATAATTTGTCTACATTTTAACTAATCTGTTGCTGAGCAGTCTGCATCTTGTAGTAAACACCTTGCGCTTGCATTAGCTCTTCATGAGTACCATGCTCAACAATATCGCCATCTACCATTACAAGGATCATATCAGCATTTTGAATGGTCGACAAGCGGTGAGCAATGATAAAGCTGGTCCGTCCCTTCATGAGCTGATTAAAGGCATCTTGAATCAAGACCTCAGTCCGAGTATCGATGGAGGATGTCGCCTCATCCAGGATCAAAATCTTAGGAACTGAAAGGAAAACCCGAGCAATCGTTAAGAGTTGGCGTTGACCTTGGGACAAAGACTCTCCAGCATCTGAAAGATAGGTATCGTACCCTTGTGGCAACTGCCGAATGAAGAAATCTGCATTGGCTGCTTTGGCTGCTTCTATGACTTCTTCTCTACTTGCATCTGGACGAGAAAAGGCAATATTTTCATGAATGGTCCCAACCTTGAGCCAGGTTTCTTGCAGAACCATACCAAACTGTTGGCGGTAAGAAGCACGGGTGTAGTCCGTAATTGGCACCCCATCAATCGTGATCTCTCCAGAATTAACAGGGTAGAAACGCATGAGCAGATTAATCAAGGTCGATTTTCCTGCTCCTGTAGGCCCTACAATGGCCACTTTACTGGCAGCTGGAACCTGAATGGTTAAATCTTTGATCAAAGTCCGCCCCAAATCATAGCCAAATGCGACGTGTTCAAAACCAATCGCACCTTTAACATCCTGACTTTCCAGGACCCGTTGCCCCGTCTCTTCGACCTCAGCTTGATCCAAGACGCTGTACAAGCGCTCTGCGCAGGCAAGGGCACTTTGGAGTTCTGACAAGACAGAGGAGATATCATTAAAGGGCTTGGTGTATTGGTTGACATAATTGAGGAAGGTCACCAATTGACCGACAGTAAAGTGAGATCCTGAAATAATGCGTACAGCCCCAAATCCAGCCACTACTGCATAAATCAAGGCATTCACAAAGCGAGTGGCAGGGTTGACAGTTGAAGAATAAAAGACAGCGGATTGGGAATAATTGGCATAGCTTTCATTAGTCCCTTTAAAAGCCGCACGGAATTGATCCTGAGCGTTAAAGGACTGGATCAAGCTTTCCTGGGTCAAGGACTCTTCGATCAACTGAGTTTGAAGACCACGCGCCTTGGTCTGCTTTTGGAAAAGCGTATAAGAACGCTTGGCAATAAAACGAGCAATCACAAGGGATAAAGGAGTTAAGACCAGAACCGCCACCATCATAAAGAAATCCAATTCTGCCATGGTCACGATAGTGACAAGAATGGTTAGGAGGCCAACAAAAAACTGGTTAAAGACCATCAGAAGACCACTATTAAGTTGCTCCACATCGGTCGTGAGGCGACTGACGAAGTCCCCGCTCCCTTGTTTATCTAGATAAGACAAGGGCAATCGGTGTACTTTTTCCATCACTTCTGCTCTTAGGCTTTGGCTAAACCGATAGACCAATTGATTATAGACAAGAGGATTGATCCATTGGATCAGGGTATTAGCCACAATGACCAGAACCATTTGGATCAAAACAGGCCATAAGACTTTCATCCCTTGAGGATTGATGACTAAATCAACTGCATGTCCGATCAGGATCGGTAACCAGACCGTTAAGGCTACTTGAGCGATGGTTCCAAGACTAGCTAGAATCAGGAGCCCGGGATGGTGAGCAAAATCCATAAACAGACGTTTTAAATAACTAGAACGTTTTTGACTCATGCTTCCTCCCTCCCGTGTTGTGAATAATGAATTTCTTGATAAATCTCATTGGTAGACAAGAGGAAATCATGATTTCCCAGTCCTACTTGATGTCCCTTGTTCAAGACCAAAATCTGATCAGCAGACTTGAGACTATTGGTTCGTTGAGATACTAGGATCAAACTTGTATTACTCAATTCTTCTTTTATCGATTTTAAGAGACGTGCTTCCGTCAAATAATCCAAGGCGGAGGTCGAATCATCCAAAATTAAGAAAGGGGCCTTCTTCAAAAGGGCACGCGCAATGGTCAACCTCTGACGTTGGCCTCCTGAGAAATTTCGCCCAAATGCTTCCACTGGCTCATCGAGTTGTCCTTCTTTTTCACGGACAAAATCAGCCGCCTGAGCTGTTTCTAGGGCCCACCACAAATCTTCATCCGATAGACCTTCTTCCATCCCTAGTAAGAGATTCGAGCGGATAGTCCCTCTAAAGAGCTCTGCCTTCTGTGGGACAACAGCTACCCACTCCCGCCACTCCTTGAGAGTTTTAGGAGAGTGACCTTGATGATAGAGGGCTAATTTCCCTTGACTCACGGTATACAAATGACTCAATAACTGAACCAGGGTGGATTTCCCAGATCCTGTACCACCGATAATTCCCAACATCTGTCCATGATCCAGATCAAAGGAAATATCTTCTAGAGCTGGGCTTGAAGCCGTTGGATAAGTGAACGAAATTTTCTCTGCGCTGATCGCTTCTTGCTCTCTTGCAGCTTCTTCTGGCAAAGCTTCAAGGAGGTCTTCTTCCTTCAAATCAAAAATCTCTTGGACACGCTTGGCAGAAATATAGCTGACATTTAAAGACGTGACCAGCATAGCCAGCTTGATCAATTCTGTTAAAATCTGTAATAAATAATTGACCAAAGCGACCAACATCCCTTGGGTTAGAAGACCAGCAGAGATATTCAATTGTCCTTGCCAAATGACACAAACCAAGGTCGTATTGACCACAAGGAAGGTCAAGGGACTGACCAAACTAGACAAGATACCAGCGCGAATTTGCCAGACTTTGTAGTCCTGATTGACCTCTCTAAAATCTTCTAATTCACTAGCCTGTTGTCCAAAGGCCCGAATCACTCGCATCCCTTGAAATTGCTGACGCGTCACCGTGACCATCCGGTCTGTAATTTTACGAATCTTAGCAAAGAGCGGATTGACAATCCGAGACATGATCACAATAATCAGGGTTAAAATCGCCACCATCCCCAAAAACCAAAGAGTGAGTTTAGGACTGATGGTGAAGGCCATGATGATAGAACCAAAGACAATAATCGGTGCTCTCAAAAAGAGGCGCAAGAATTGGTTGATCCCAACCTGGATTTGATAGGTATCAGAAGTGAGACGGGTTACCAAACTAGATGTACCGATTCTATCTCGCTTGTCCTTTGGAAGGGACAAGATCTTATCATACAAATCCTTGGTCATCTCACGGGTAAATCCGACAGCTGCTTTAGATGAAAAATACTGAGCCGTAATGGCAACGACGACACCAAAGCTAGCAAATATAACCAAAGCACCGACCATCATCACCACTCCGCTCGTTTCCTTTTTCGGAATGACCTGATCGACTAAGTGGGCGATGATTAAAGGTACGCACAATTCAAAGATAGCTTCTAATAGTTTAAATACAGGACCTAAAATAGTCTCTCTTAGATAACCCTTAAAATACTTCAATAAAGATTTCATACTACTCGATTCTAATTGTAAGAGATGTACCTATTTTATCACAATTTTTAAAGATAAAAAAACTCTCCCTGCAAAGCAGAGAGAGTTCGTTCGGTTTTTCTTGACCAGCTTATTTAACATGCTCTTGTTTCATTTGCACTTGTTTAGACGAATGAAGGTCAGGAATATTATTCCATCTTTGTCCCCTTATTTAATATCTTGCCCATTTTCCTCAATCCAATCAGTAAGAGTGGGAAAGAAAGGAGTGTTATCAGGCCTAGCACAAGAAAAATAGCTACAAATCCACAAGTATCGATCAACCAACCAGTAAGTGGGAAGATCACGATCATGGAAAGACTAAACATCATGGAATTGATACTCAGCATGGTTGCTCGTACACTAGAAGGTAAATAAGCTTGTAGCTCATTGTAGTAAATGGGTTGATAAACTGCGTATAGTGCATTGGTCAAAAGATAGACACTCAGATAGGCAAATGGAGTCTTGAAAGCTACCAAAAGCAAGGCCAAACCTGTCAGCGCAACCAGAATTGGAAAGACTTGATTACTATTCCATTTTTTCCCGATTTGACTGGCCAGATAAACCGCTAGGAGATTGAATCCACTACCAATCAACATAATGAGCGAAACTTGCCAACTGGCTAAGTCACTGATTTTCTGTTGGTAGTAAAAATAAAACATGCACATGATGGTTCCTAGCAGCTGATAGGTGAGCATCCAGTAAAAAAGTACTGGTTTTTCCTGCCATTCTTGTTTCACTACCACCAATATCCGTTTTAAGGTCAAGTGATTTCTTTCACCACTCTTGCTCTCTGGTTCCTTCATCAGAAAAATCAAGACTATGGAAAGCAAGGAGAGACTAATAGCAATCAGGTAGGTCCAAGCCAATGCGCCATGAACAAAGAAGCCTGCCACAACTGTACCTAAAGTTCGGGTAACTTCGGCCACACCAGACAAAAAGCTAGAAATCTGAAGATATCGGTCCTTTTGACCCGCTTCAACCGCCGAATCATATAAGAAAGCGGTACTGGTCCCCGAGTCAAAATTATAAGACCAAGCATTGACCATCATAGCAATGGCATAGATCCAAAAATTCCCCTGACCAAATAAAATCAACATAGAAGATCCAATACTGGACAAGCGAGCCAAATAGAGATTGGTCTTGTAGCTAAATCGATCAGCTAACATACCAGATGGGATCTCACATAAAAGGCTCGTCCCATGAAAAATACTCTCTAATAAACCAATCTGAAGCAAAGAAAGACCATTTTGAATAAAAAAGAGAATCCAAAAACTGGTGATTCCAAAATAAGATGTAAATTCCAGTCCTGCTAGGAGTGAAATATTGCGTTTGTAAGTTCTTTTAAACATTGTTTTTCCTCTTTCAATAGATTATTTGAGTGTTTCTAAAAGACTTACTTAGAGTTGCCTACATTTTCTCCACCTCTTTCATTCTTTCTTGATTCAGTTCTTGACGCAATTGGCTCACTTGATTAGACAAGGATACCAACAATTCGGTTTGCAACTTTTGAATTTCCAGCAAATCCGTCTGGTCTTGCTGCACCATATGGTCAATTTTCGTATGCAACAAACGAATTTCCCGTTCAGACTCCATATTGACGTTAAAGTCATTTCGCGCTTGCAGGCGATCATAATCTGCTGCCCTGTTTTGGCTCATCATGATCAAAGGAGCTTGAATCGCCGCAATCGTAGAAAGTGCTAGATTCAGCAAGATGAAAGGATAAGGGTCAAAATTCCAGCCAAAGGGATGCAAAACATTGATCAACATCCAGATAGCCATCATCATGATGAAGCTAATAATAAAGGTCCAAGAACCACCGAAGCGCGCAACCGAATCCGCCACACGCTGACCGAAGGTATAGCTGGCTGTCAAGCGGTCTTCAACGTTAAAGGGACGCTCGCTTTCGGGCATGACAGCTGTTACCTGCTGTTTAATCGCATCATTTTTATCATTGGCACGATCAATAATCTGACCTAGATAATCCATACAATATTGGCTCAAATTTTTATAGGTGATAAAATCATCCATTTGACTTTCCGGGTAGGAGGTCTTGAGCATCTGTTGAATGCTATGGTCTAGATCTGCGATCAAAGACCCCTGACCATCCTCGTATTCTTTCCCATCAATGATATCTATTTTCAGCATTGAAATTCCTTTCATAGTTTTTAGGAGCAGATATAAAAGTTAAAAACGCCTAATGGCGTTTTTACGTCTATTAAGGTTTGATACGATGCAACATACGTGGGAACGGAATGGCTTCACGGATGTGTTTAGTACCAGCTGCGAAGGTTACCATACGCTCGATACCGATACCAAATCCACCGTGTGGGACTGTACCGTATTTACGAAGATCAAGGTAGAATTCATACTCTGTAAGATCCATGCCAAGAGATTCCATCTTCGCAACAAGGGCGTCGTAGTCTTCCTCACGCATAGATCCACCGATGATTTCCCCGTAGCCTTCTGGTGCGAGCAAATCTGCACAAAGCACGCGGTCTGGATTACCAGGAACTGGCTTCATGTAGAAGGCTTTGATATCTGATGGATAGTTGATCACGAAGGTTGGTACACCAAAGTGGTTTGAAATCCATGTTTCATGTGGTGAACCGAAGTCATCTCCATGTTCCAAATGCTCGTAATCAGCATCTTCATCGTTTTCATGCTCTTGCAAGAGATCAATCGCTTCATCGTAAGTGATGCGTTTGAATGGTTCAGCAATGTAGCGTTTCAAGAGCTCCGTATCACGCTCCAATGTTTCCAAGGCTTGAGGAGCACGGTCCAAGACACCTTGAAGAAGAGCCTTGACATAAGCTTCCTGCAAATCAAGTGACTCATCGTGTGTCAAGTAAGAGTACTCAGCGTCCATCATCCAGAACTCAGTCAAGTGACGACGAGTTTTTGATTTTTCAGCACGGAATACTGGACCAAAGTCAAAGACGCGACCAAGGGCCATAGCACCAGCTTCAAGGTAAAGCTGACCGGATTGACTCAAGTAGGCTGGTGTTCCGAAGTAGTCTGTTTCGAAAAGTTCTGTAGAATCTTCTGCAGCATTTCCTGAAAGAATTGGACTATCAAACTTCATGAAGCCATTCTTATCAAAGAACTCATAAGTTGCATAGATGATAGCATTACGAATTTGCATCACGGCTACTTGCTTACGTGAACGCAACCACAAGTGGCGGTTGTCCATCAAGAAGTCTGTCCCGTGTTCTTTAGGAGTGATTGGGTAATCTTGAGATTCACCGATCACTTCGATGTCTGTAATATCCAATTCGTAACCAAATTTAGAACGCTCGTCTTCTTTGACAATACCAGTCACAAACACTGATGTTTCTTGGCTCAAGCGTTTGATGGTATCAAATTTTTCAAGCCCCACTTCTTCGCCGAATTTTTCGATAAAGTTTGGTTTAAAAGCCACACCTTGGAAAAAGGCAGTCCCGTCACGCAATTGCAAGAAAGCAATTTTTCCTTTACCTGATTTGTTGGCCACCCAAGCACCGATGGTCACTTCTTGACCAACATAGTCTTTTACTTCGATGATAGTAATCCGTTTTGTCATCATTCATCTTCCTTTTCTCGTTAAACTTGTCCGAAGACATTATCTTCTTAATTGTATCATAAAAAGGCTTTCAGTGCTAGGCTCTACCTGTGAAAACCAGATTTTTTTTAAAGAAAAAGATCCTCAGCTCATTACTAAGGATCTTGCGATTTTATTTTTCCATAAAGGCCTTGAGGCGGCGAACAGCCTCTTTCAGGGTGTCCAAATCTGTCGCATAAGACAAGCGAACATTTTCAGCGGCACCAAAGCCAGCTCCCGTTACTAAAGCAACCTCTGCTTCTTCTAAAATTGCTGTAGTAAATTCCGTCACATCTGTATAGCCCTTCATCTCCATGGCCTTCTTGACATTTGGGAAGAGATAGAAGGCTCCTTGAGGTTTGATGGCTTCAAAACCAGGTACTTCATTCAACAAAGGATAAATAGTATTCAAGCGTTCTTCAAAAGCTTGACGCATGATCTCAATAGAAGATTGGTCTCCTGTGAGGGCTTCGATTGCGGCATATTGGGAAACGGTTGTTAAGTTGGAAGTTGTTTGGCTGATCACCTTGGCCATAGCTCCGATAATCTCTGGATCACCCACTGCAAAACCAACCCGCCAACCAGTCATAGCATAGGTTTTAGAAACTCCGTTGATCACGATAGTTTGCTTGCGAATCGCTTCTGATAAGCTAGAAATGGGCGTAAAGGTGTTGCCATTGTAAACCAATCGACCATAGATATCATCCGCTAAAATCAAGATATCATGTTCGACAGCCCAATTTCCGATTGCTTCGAGTTCTTCTTTACTGTAGATCATTCCTGTTGGATTGGATGGCGAATTCAGCAAGACAACCTTGGTCTTGTCTGTCCGTGCTGCTTCCAGTTGCTCTACCGTTGCCTTGAAGTGATTTTCTTCTGTTGTTTGGAAAGTAACAGGTGTGCCTTCTACCATCTTAACCTGGTCTACATAAGAAACCCAGCAAGGGGTTGGAATGATGACTTCATCACCTGGATTGATGACAGAAGTAAAGAAGGCATAGAGGATAAACTTAGCACCAGTACCGACCACAACCTCATTTCGGTTCACTGCATAGCCATAAAACTCTTTCATATAGTCGCTAATGGCATCCTTCAATTCTGGAAGTCCAGATGCGACCGTATAAAAGCTAGCGCGACCATCCTCGATGGATGCGACTGCTGCTTCTTGAATATTTTTTGGAGTCGCAAAGTCAGGTTGACCAAGGGTCAAACTTAAGATATCACGACCTTCTGCTGCCAAAGCTTTGGCACGCGCATTTGCAGCCAAGGTCACACTTTCTTCCATTTCCAATACACGATTTGATAATTTCATATTTCCTCCTCAAATCCTAAAAAACACCGGTGACTTTTCCAGTCTTAAAATCCACCACATAATAGGAGCTCCCGGCCTTGACTTCCCAGATCGGTTTGCCTTTAAAGCGTCCAAAAGTTACCCGATCAATCGCGTCCTGACTCTTCACTTTGACGACAGAAGCTGCCTCTTTGGAGCTAACTCCTTCTTTCAAAGGGTAGGTATAGACTGCATCATCCGCCTGCGCCACCAAAACCGCTAGTCCTTGCCCCTCTTGGTCCTTTCCAATAAAGGAAAGATAGGCTTCTTTGCCATGAAAGAAACTCTCCGTCTCAATGGTAGCAATCGAAGAGTGAGACAGAGCTATTTTTCTTGCTTGCGCCATTTGATCCTGCATGTGATCAGAAGTTTTTTCAGCAAGAAATAGCCAAGAAAAAAGGATCGTCAATACTAAGATACAGATTCCTATTATATGTTGCCATATTATAAAAAGATTATTTTTCTGTTTCACTCCCTCATTATACACCAAAGCCACCTAGAATTCTATAGATTTTCAAGAAAGAATTGTTACTAATATTTCATACCTGTTACAATGTTTTAGTATAAAATTGTTTGATAAACAAAGTAAAATTAACATCTATGCTATCATTTGTTGATAGTTTAATAACTTTGTCACAATTTTGTAACTAATTTGAAAATAAAATTAAACGACAGAAATACTATTTATTGATAAAATATAGATATGGAAAATTTAAAGAGATTATTCAAAGAAGCAAACGTAGATTTAAAAACCATGATCGTCTTCCACAAGGCAGAACGATTGATCCGTGCCTCTGAGGCTCATATCTTTAAAAAGCACCAGTTGACACCAACTCAATTCTCTGTACTTGAGACCTTGTACAGCAAGGGCGATCTCCGCATTCAAGATCTGATTGATAGCATTCTTGCGACCTCTGGAAATATGACTGTGGTTATTCGCAATATGGTCCGCGATGGTTGGATTACACGCGAAACCGATCCAGAAGATCGCCGTGCTTATCTTGTATCTATTACAGATGCCGGTCGTAAAAAGATCGAAGAAGCTCTTCCAGATCATATCAAAAATATTCAACGCTTGATGCAAGTCTTTAATAGTGGCGAGCAAGCTGAGTTGACAGAACTCTTGAAGAAATTCAAACATATCGCCTAAGCCTACTGCTCAAGACGATTCTGACTCCAAAATCCTCTATTTTGGAGTTTTCATCGTGCATTCTCTTTATCTAACAGTTCAAAAAAATATTCCTGACGCTTCTCAGGAATATTTTTATTTATTCTTTCACAAAGACCCATTCCTTCTCTTGCGATAAATCCTCACGATAAGAGAAACCTGCTACTTCTAGTGATTTCAGAGCTTCTAGATGGATGATTTCTTCCTTCATCATAGCTGTCACCATGGCACCACGTGCTTTCTTTGAAATCGTCGAGTGAATTTTTAGTGTCCCACCACGATTCTCCATGAATTTGATCCGAATCATTCGCTCACGAGTGGCTTTTGAAAAGACCTGTTCAAACTCAGAAGACAAAAGGGATAGGATCTGCTCCTCACCTTCTACTGCCTGATCATAGTCCTCTTTCCAGAATGCCTTTAGAGATTTTCCAGTTGGTTTTAGCTTCATCATAAAATCCAAGCGATGGGGCGCAATCCCTTCATAGGCAGGTAGTACACCGTATAAAGCGGTCGTGATTAACAAATGCTCCTGCAGATAAGCCTGCTCTTTTTCGGATAAGTCTTGACGCTCGATACTACGATACATAAGGCCATCAAACAATTCCAAAGCAGGATAGGTTTTAGCACTCCCAGCTAACAAAGCCTCAATTCTTTCTTTTTCTACTTGAGCTCTTTCCTCTGAGATCCCGTAAAAGGTCGCTAATTCTTCTAGGGAGAATGCCTTCAAAGCTTGGAGGATGGTTTTTGTGTTCTCTGACAAGGGTTGGGGCTCGACGATACGAGCCTGTTCGTTCAGTTCTTTGGCGGATGGAATTAATAGTTTCATAGGTCTATTGTACCATATTTTTCAAATTTTCTTGACAGGAGTTTTTATTAATGTTATTATCTAGTTATGAAAACTAGATTAAAGAAAGGTGAAGATTTCGTGTCCACTTTTTCCTATCCAACGTGGGAGCAACTGCCTGAGCTAGACCTCTATCTCGATCAGGTCCTACTTTATGTCAATAAAACCTGTGCACCTGTTCTCTCTTCTTCAGATAAGGGCTTGACGGCTGCTATGATCAACAATTACGTAAAACATGGCTATGTCGAAAAACCAGATAAGAAGAAATACCAGCGTAGACAGGTGGCTCGCTTGATCGCTATTACAACCTTAAAAACGGTCTTTTCTATTCAGGAGATCGCTTCTACCTTAAATTTCTTGCAGGACCAGGCGAGTTCAGATCTTCTCTATAATAGCTTTGTCGCTTATCTCAATGAGCAAAAAGAGCCGATCGCTCCTATTATTCGCTCTGCCTGTCAGACGGTTCAACTTTATCTTGAAACCCTATCTTATATTCAACCAGTAAAAACGGAGGAAGAAACTGATGAATTACACCATGAAACTAAGTAAAAAATTATCCTTTGGAGAAGAGATCGCAAATAGCGTAACACACGCTGTTGGCGCCCTTCTCATGTTGATCTTACTTCCGATCTCAGCAGTCTATAGCTTTGAGCAACATGGTCTGCTCAGTGCTTTTGGGACTTCTATCTTTGTGATCAGTCTCTTTTTGATGTTTCTGTCTTCGACCGTCTACCATGCCATGTCTTACGATTCACCTCAAAAGTATGTGCTTCGCATTATCGACCATTCCATGATCTACATTGCGATCGCAGGTAGTTACACACCAGTTGTCCTTACCTTGATGAACAACTGGATGGGCTACAGCATTATTTTGATCCAATGGGGAACCACCATCTTTGGTATTCTCTACAAAATCTTTGCCAAAAAAGTCAATGAAAAATTCAGTCTGGCTCTTTACTTGATCATGGGCTGGTTGGTCATCTTTATTATTCCCCAAATCGTTAGCCAAACCAATCCGATCTTCTGGGGTCTCATGCTCATGGGCGGTCTGTGCTACACGGTTGGAGCTGGCTTTTATGCTAAGAAAAAACCATACTTCCACATGATTTGGCACCTCTTCATCCTTGCAGCTTCTGCTCTTCAGTATTTAGCGATTGTATACTTTATGTAATACGCTCACCACTCTTATGAGTGGTTTTTTTTTGATTTTTTCTGTACAATAGAAAAAAACTGTATGGGGACAGTCGGAATGAAGACGAGCAAATACCAACAAATTATCGATTTCTTAAAAGAAGCTATTCAAGATGGAGAACTGGAAACTGGACAAAAAATTCCTTCTGTTCGCCAGTTAGCTAGTCAATTTTCTTGTAGTAAGGACACGGTGCAACGGGCCTTGCTGGACTTGACTTACCAGCACTTCCTCTATGCTAAGCCTCAGAGTGGCTACTATGTTTTGGAGCAAGAACCTGATCGACATGAGGATCTTCCACTAAAATTAGAGAAAGACCGCAACCAGGCTTTCGAGGACTTCCGAACCTGTATCAATGAAACCTTGATTGGACGGGAGAATTATCTCTTCAATAACTTTTCGGACCAAGCAGGATTACTAGAGGTACGCCAATCGATCCAAGACTTATTGAAGGAAGAAGGTATTTATACGACTGCGGATCAGATTGTTTTGACTGCTGGTACCCAGCAGGCGCTCAATATCCTCAGCCAGATTGACTTTCCCAATAAAAAGTCTCAGATCTTGATCGAGCAACCGACTTATCATCGGATGAACCAACTCTTAGATTCGCAGCAACTTGCCTACCGTACCATTCAACGAAATTTAATGGGAATTGATCTCGAGGAACTTGAAGAGATTTTCAAAAGTGGCCATATCAAATTCTTCTACACGATCCCTCGTTTTCACTATCCGCTCGGTCATAGCTATTCGACCAAGCAGAAAGAAGCGATCTTGCAACTAGCTGACCAATATGATGTTTACCTTGTTGAGGACGACTATCTTGGAGATCTTGATGGCAGCAATGCTCCTTCTTTTCATTATTTGGATCAAAAGAACCGTGTCATCTATATCAAATCTTTTTCGACCAATCTCTTTTCTGCTCTTCGCATCACTTCCATGATCCTTCCCCAAGCCCTTCTAAAGCCGGTCTTAACCTATAAGACGATTCTGGACTATGATAGCAATCTCATCATGCAAAAGGCCTTGAGTCTCTACATTGATAACGGTATGTATCTGACCAATAAAAAGCGACTCCTAGCCAGAAAAAGAGAGGTAGAAGCCAGTCTAAAGACCTTGATGGCCCAGTCTCCTCTTCTTCCCCATCTGACCCTGACCCACGATGGGATCCTTCTAGGACTCAGCCAAGTTCAATCCCTTGCTGCCTTAAAACACAGTGGACTCCCGCTTGATTTCTTTGAAGCAGCCTACATCACTTCTTGTCCTTATCAACTCGCCAAGATCAAATCGGCAGATGTGACCAATGTTTTACCAAAGCTTACGCCTTTTTTTGAAAGAGAAACCCTCGTATAGACTATACGAGGGTTTTTCTTATTTCTTTAATTGCTCATAGATCAGTTTAGCATTTTGAAGGCCGATCCGATAATCGAGGCGAATCAGGCGAATCGCTTCCATCTCTGGTTCTTTGAGGTACTTCTCTTTTTGTTCCTTAGAAATACTACCTGGTTTAAGAAGATAGTGAGTGAATTGATTTCTGACTTTATTGAGCTCAACTTGAAGGGTGAAATAAAGTCCAAATAAGACAATCACAACTCCCATCATGATCAGATCGTTTGACATGGTTTATGCTCCCTTTTTCTGTTCTTTTCTTTATTTTACAGCTTTCAAGAAAGAAAAACAAGGTTAAATTTGCATTTAGACCTTGTTTATCCTTATTTCATCATACCAGCCTGGAGGTCATACATTTTCTTATACGTTCCTCCTAGAGCAATGAGTTGGTCGTGGTTGCCTGATTCGATGATTTTTCCTTTATCGAGAACATAGATGCAATCGGCATCTTGGATGGTAGAAAGGCGATGGGCAATGGCAATGGTTGTCCGCCCTTGGCGCATCTTCTTCAGAGAATTTTGGATCATCTCTTCCGTCTCTTGGTCGATATTGGCAGTGGCCTCATCCAAAATGAGGATCTTAGGCTGGGCAGCAATGGTCCGAGCAAAAGCCAGAAGCTGACGCTGACCAGTCGATAAGGTAGAACCCCGCTCTGTTACCGGATGATCATAGCCACCGGGTAGACTCTCAATAAAGTCTGCTACATCCACAAATGCAGCTGCTTGTCGGATTTCCTCATCTGTCAGTTCTTCATGATACATTCGGATATTAGAAGCAATGGTTCCATGATAGAGGAAGGGTTCTTGCAACACTAAACCGATGGACTTGCGCAAGGCTTCCTGGCTGTAGTTCTTGATATCCTGTCCATCAATCAAGATCTGGCCACGATCAAATTCATAAAAGCGCATGAAGAGATTGATAATAGAGGATTTACCAGAACCAGTATGACCAACAAAAGCGATGGTTTGTCCGTTTTTAACCTCAAAGGAGATATCTTTTAGGACATCCCGTTTGCCATCATAAGAAAAAGATACATGGTCAAAGCGAATATCTCCCCGCTCGATTTCTTTCAGGCTACCAGCTTGCTTTGGCTCGTAGTCATCTCGATCCATCATTTCAAAGACACGCCCTGCAGAAATGGTTGAGGTCTGCAAGGTTGCAAAATTTTGGGTGACATCAATCAAGGGCTGGAAAAGCTGGCTAACATACTGGATAAAGGCATAGATAAGACCTGCTGTAAAGCCAGAGGACTGCCAATTTAGGCCGAAAAAGGTTAGAATAACCGCATAAGCCAGAACCTGTAACAGGGTCATAGCTGGCCTCAAAAAGAGGGAATTGACATCCACAGATCGGTTGGCATAGTCTAAATGTTCCCCATTTATCTGTTCGAATTCATCCGTCAAGCGCTTTTCTTGACGAAAGGCCTGTACGATCCGCATTCCTTCAATGGATTCCGATAATTTCACATTGATATCTGATAATTTTTGTCGTGTCATCTTGACCAAGCGATTGGATAACTTGCGATAGAGACGAATGGAAAACCAAATAATGGGAAGAAAAGGCAGGATCCAAATAGTCAAATGCCAGTCCAAGCTAAACATGGTTACAAGAGTGACTAGAAAGAGTAAAAAGGATGAAACCAGGCTTGAAAAGACCGTAGAAAACATGTCTGCGACTGCCTGGGTATCATTGGTCACGCGCGAAACAATCGAACCTGCTGCTGTCTGGTCATAAAAGGACATACCCAGCCTTTGAAGATTTTGGAAAATATCTAGACGAATGTCTCTTACGATAGAATTGGATACACGCGCAAAGGTTAACTGACTCAGATAAGTTGCCAGCACGCGCCCAATGAATAACCCATAGTAGAGAATCAAAAACTGAAAAGCTGTCAAAACTGGTGAGCCTGCTTCTGTTGGATCCACTAGGTGGTCAATATACCAGCGAGCTGCAAGTGGGATCGCCGTCAATAACAGACTAGTTAGAAAGGTAAAGGCTAAGGCTAGGGCTGTTAGCCATTTATAACGCCACATGTAAGTCAAGAGCCGCTTCATCACATGAGCTTCAGATGTTTTCATTCAGCTTTCCCTCCATTTCTTCTGATAATTGTTGGGCTTGGTAGGTTTCATAGTACCAACCTTTTTGAGCCATTAATTCCTCGTGATTTCCTCGCTCCTTGATCTGTCCATTCTCCATTACTAGAATCAAATCCGCATGAACGATCGCTGATAGGCGGTGGGCTGTAATGATCGTTGTTTTCCCCTTGCGTTCTAGCTTCATATTTTCAATGATTTGGTGCTCCGTTTTAGCATCTACTGCAGACAGGGAATCATCCAGAATCAAGATCTCAGGATTCATGACCAATGCTCGACTCATGGCAATTCTTTGCTTTTGCCCGCCAGAAAGAGAGACCCCTCTCTCTCCTAACACTGTCTCCATCTGGTCTGGCATGACCAGAATATCCTCATAGACTCCACAAGTTCTCAGAGCCTTCATTACCTCTTCTTCCTCGATCTGTGGATCTGAAAAAGCTACATTCTCACGAATGGTCATGGCAAAAAGGATCTGATCCTGAGGGACATAGCCGATCAAGCTTCGAAGATCCTCTAAGCGATAATGTTTGATGGAGATTCCATTGAGCAAAATATCTCCCTGCTCCAAGTCATGCTCTCTAAGCAAGAGACGCAACAAGGTAGTCTTTCCAGATCCAGTTGGTCCTACAATTCCAAGGGTTTGCCCTTTTTCTAAATGAAAGGCAACCTTCTCAAGGACAGGCTCTTTCTCATAGGCGAATTCTTCAATGTCATATTCCAAATCTCCGTTTTGAATGACTGTAACTGGTTGACTTGGATCTTGGATATCAGGTGTTTCTGCTAAAAGTGTCTCAATCCGATCATAGGAGACGCTAGCACGCTGACTAATATTAAACAAGAAGCCCATGGCTTGAAGGGGCCAGACGAGCATATTGAGATAGGTAATAAAGGTTACGATTTGTCCAACCGTCAGGCTTCCTTCCTGAACAAATAGCCCCCCGAAGTAGAGCGTCAAAACATAGGAGAGACCTACAAAAAGAAGAGTGGTCGGATCAAACAAAGCATTGTAACCGGCGGAAGTCATATTTTTTTGAAAGACCATTTGATTGGTTTTTTCAAAAGCCTGAATCTCATCTGCCTGAAAGCCAAAGGATTTGGTCACCTTGACTCCTGATACTGATTCCTGAACAAAGTTGTTCAGCTCTGAGAAGCCTTCTTGGGCCTCTTTGAAGGCTTTGTGGTTTTTGCGGCCAATAGCTGAAGTCACTACCACCATAACCGGTAGGGGCAAAATAGCCAAGAGGGTTAAGCGCCAATCAATCATGAAAAACATGCTGACTAGAGTCACCAAGGCCGTCACGGAAGCATCCACTGCAGACATAACGCCGCCACCAGCAAACATGGTTACCGCATTGATATCATTAGTAGCATGGGCCATGAGATTCCCTGTCCGATAACGCTGATAAAAAGACGGAGACATGAGCGTAAATTGCTTGAACAAACGGTAACGCAAGATCCGAGCCAACTTATTGGCCGTCCCAAAAATATAGCGTCTCCAAATAAAACGAAGGCCATACATAGCAAGAGCTGCGAGGACCAAAAGGGCGATATCCACAACTAACTGCCCCAGTGTCAGCCTTCTTTTATCGATCAAATCGATCACAAGGCCCATGATTCTTGGAGGAATGAGATTTAAAAAGCTAACCAAGATCAAGGCCCCTATCCCGATCAAGTATCGCTTCTTCTCTAAATTAAAAAACCAAGATAATTTCCTCAACAGATTCATCTTATTTCCCCTTTTTTGTGAGTTGCCAACTACTATCCACTAGAGCAAACAACTCCTCATCAGCAATTGTTCCATCTAAGGGGATACTCACCCAATATTTTTTATTCATATGAAAAGCTGGATAAATCCCCTTCTGCTGGATGAAACGGGCTACTTGATCAGACTTAACATTCAAAACTTCTATTTTCCCAGACTTGCCAGCATCTAGTTTTTTCCAATCAATGGTCATAAAGACACCATACCACTTGAGGGTGTCTCGGTGGCGAATGGCACCAGATTCTGGAGATCTCTCCCACAAATACTCAATCGTTCCCTGATAGTACAGAGAGATATAGGCCATGAGACGCTTGGCTTGAGGATAGAGAAATTTCTCTACCTCAAAACAAGCTTGGCGAATCCTTGCAAGACTTTCCTGACAAGCTTCTCTGACTTGGCCAACGAAATTTCCTTGTAGCTGTTCCTGATGGATCTGGATATACTCGTCCCCTGTATCCTGATCATAGACCTGAAAAGATATCTTCTGGTCGCAGACACGGACCTTTAAGAGAAAAGAGTCCGATAAGACGGGACACTGGTACTCATAGCCTGCCCCTCTCTTTTCAAATCCAAAAGCCAATCCCTTTTCTGGCTGAAAGGTGTATCGGTCAAAATAATGCTCTAAAAACATTTTCTCTCCCTTATTCATTTTTGCACTAGAAGAGGCTGGAAACAACGTCTCCAACCTTGATAACGGATCTTCAAAACTACTTCAGGCAGTGAGCGTTTCTTTTTTAAAACACGATGCGCGTGCCATGCAGTTGACAAACACCCAATTGCTCCAAAAAGAGCTGACGATTGTCAAGGGTCACACCTCCACCTGGTAGGATCTGAATCTTTCCCTTAGCCGCATCTAATAAACGATGATAGTGTGCAAAACGTTGCTCTAGTGGGTCACCTGGACTTCCAGCTCGTGTTAAAATGCGGGCTACACCCTGATCAGAAAGCCACTCAATCGCTTCTAGCTGATCTGTATGAGCTAACTCATCAAAGGCCATATGAAAGACCACCTCTGCCTCTCCACAGGCTGCAAGTAAAAGCTGCATGACCCTCTTGTCCAACTTTCGATCACTCGTCAGCGCACCCAGCACAAAACAAGTAACCCCTATTTCTTTCGCAGCACGAATATCCGTCAGCATAGCTTCGACTTCCAGATCAGTATAGACAAAATCGCCACCTCGGGGTCGGATAATGACACATAGATCCACGGACTTCTCTCTTGTCAGTTTGATTGCTTCATTGATCACACCTATACTAGGTGTGGTCCCTCCTACTGCCAGGTTATCGCACAGTTCAATGCGACCTGCCCCAGCAGCAATCGCCTTATCAATATAAGTTAAATTCTCTGCACAAAATTCAAAGACAAGCATGACAACTCCAATTACAAAGACTTAAAACAAGGATATACTAACGGTTACCTTAGCATTGCCATTTTCCACTCTCGCTTTTGAGATGCTATAGCCTGCTTGAGGGATATCAAGGGTGATTTGATCACCATTCACTGTGAAGCCGCCTCCATTTTGATTGGATTGATCCTTCAAATAGTTGAGAACCAAGAATTTTGGAATGGGCATTTTCCCTAATTTAGCACCGGTCACAGTCAAATTCATGACATTGTTTTCGACTTGACCGGTCATGGTTAAATCTAGATAGCTATCGACTGGCCCTAATGATACAGGAACTTTGACGTGAAGGTCATTGCCATCCATTCCTAGTGACATCTTTTGATAGTCAGAATTGTCAAGGGCGGATCCAGCACTTGTTTTTACGACCTGACTTAATTGTACAGAATTGAGACTTAGCTCAGTTGAGACCCCATCAGTGCTCACAGAAGCATTTGAAACTGCATTTTGAGCCAGCTCAATCAAAGAACTCCCTGCCTGCACATTTCTCAGCTGCTCCCCTTCAGGAATAGATCCAGGAACCAACAGGACCACTAATAAAATAAATAAAACGATCACCATGCCAATCAGGCGTCTCATCCACTTAAACATCTGCTCCTCCAATACGTGTAAAGTTGTATTCTTATTGTACCTTAATTCTAAAGAAATTGCGACTAAGAGGGGCCTTTAGAAAGCAAAAGAGAGCGTGGGACAGAAATCGGTAATTCGTTAGAATTCGATTTCGTCGTCCCACCTCCGCACAGTTGAGTAGGGCTGTAAAAGCTGATAAAATCAGCGTAGTAGAGCCCACTCAACCACTGCGTCTTACTCGACAATCCAAAAACAATTGAGAGGCTAGGACTTTTGTCCCAACCTCTCTCTGTGCATTATTTCGATTTAATGTAGTTAACACCATCTGCTTTTGGCGCAACTGCTTGTCCGAAGAAGGCTGCCAAGACAACCATGGTCAAGACATAAGGCGCAATTTGCAAGTAGATGGGTGGGATACCTTTAAGCAAAGGCAATTGATTCCCGATAACAGCCAAACTTTGTGAAGCTCCAAAGAAGAGACTAGCAAGCATAGCCCCGATTGGGTTCCATTTCCCGAAGATCATAGCCGCAAGGGCGATAAATCCAGGACCTACAATAGTCGTCACCGCGAAGTTAACAGAAACTGACTGAGCGTAAATGGCTCCTCCGATTCCTGCAAGGGCACCTGAGATCATCACTCCTAAGTAGCGCATTCTATATACATTGATTCCCAATGTATCTGCTGCTTGTGGGTGTTCCCCAACTGAACGAAGACGCAATCCAAACTTCGTCTTGAACATGATAAACCAAGCAAAGAATGAAAATAGAATCGCAACCCAGCCGATGATGCTGGCATTGTTGAAGAAAATATCCCCAATGACCGGAATTTTAGATAAGACTGGAATAGATGTTTTCCCAAAGGCAACTTTGATATTATCAGTTTGTCCCTTGTTATACATCGCTTTGACAAGAAAGACTGCCAATGGAGGTGCCATCAAGTTCAATACTGTACCTGAGACGATATGGTCAGCACGGAAATGAATGGTTGCCACCGCGTGGATCAAGGAGAAGAGTACTCCAATTCCTGCAGCAACGATCAAGGACAACCATGGTGTCAAACTTCCTAACTCAGGCTCAAAAGTCAAGTTAAAGATAATACCTGAGAAGGCTCCCATAACCATGATTCCTTCCAGACCAACGTTAACAACCCCAGCGTGTTCTGAGTATGCTCCTCCGATACTTGTGAAGATCAGCGGCGCTGCATACACAATCATAGAGGAAACAAGAATACTTAAAATCGTTACAATACTCATTAGTTTGCTCCTCCTTTTTTAGCTGAACGCATCGAGATCATCTTTTCAATAATGTAGTGGGCACATACGAAGAAGATAATAGATGCTGTCACAATTTGAACGACTTCTTCAGGGATTGCAGCTGGCTTCATACCAACTCCCCCAATTTGAAGTGCACCAAACAAGAAGGCAGCAAATGGAATACCAATTGGTGAATTCATCGCAAGAAGGGCTACGGCCATTCCGTTAAATCCAACACTCATCGAGCTGGTTTGAACGTAGACATTTGAGTAAATCCCCAGACCTTCTGCTACCCCACCGATACCAGCAAGAGCACCAGAAATGATCATAGAAAGGATAATGGTCCGTTTTGCAGACATCCCTGCATATTCCGCAGCATTCGCATTGAGACCAACGGCACGGATTTCAAAACCAAGTGTAGTTTTCTTCATCAAGAACCAGATGACCACCAATGCGATGATGGCAAAGAAGATCCCGATGTTCATTTGTGATTTGTCCGTCAAATTACGCAACCACTCTGTCTGATAGACAGCGTTGGCTCCCACATCAATGGTTGAGTCCTTGTTTTCCATCAAGGAAGCTGGGAAGCTATGAATCAAGGCATTCCCACCATAGAGAACAATGTAGTTCATCATAATGGTGATGATGACCTCACTGGTTCCGAGATAGGCACGAAGGAAACCAGGAATCGCTCCAATAAATCCACCTGCGATCGCCGCAATCAAAACGGTCATCGGAATCATCAGTAAGCGAGGCATATTTGGGAAGGAAAGGGCAAACCAAGTCGCCATGATCCATCCTGCAAAAGCCTGACCAGGAAGTCCAACGTTAAAGAAGCCGGCCCGGCTGGCTACTGAAAACCCAAGAGCAACTAAAATCAGTGGCCCCATGGCACGGGAAATATTTCCCCAACTCTTAATCGAACCAAAGGCTTTCTTAAACAACAATTCATATCCCCAAAGGGCATCATAGCTGAAGGCCCACATAATAATGGCACCCAAGACCAATCCTAAAAGGACAGACACCAATGGAACGGCAATTTGTTTTAAATTCTTATTCATTTGATGCTCCCTCCTTTACTTGTCCTCCTGCCATGAGGATTCCAAGTTCTTGCTTATTCGTTGTTTCAGGGGTTACGATCCCTTGGATCTTCCCATCATGAATAACCGCAATACGGTCAGAAACATTCAAAATTTCATCTAATTCAAAGCTGACAACCAGAACGGCTTTCCCATTATCCCGTTCTTGAATCAAACGTTTGTGGATATATTCAATCGCTCCAACGTCCAATCCACGAGTTGGCTGGCTGACGATCAAGAGATCTGGATCGCGATCGATTTCGCGAGCGATAATGGCTTTTTGCTGATTTCCTCCAGAGAGAGCCTTAGCAGGTACCACTTCACTGGCTGCACGAACGTCAAACTCTTCCATGAGCTTCTTGGCATAAGAGGTAATATTTGGATAATTCAAGATACCATTCTTGCTAAGAGGTTCTTTATAATAGGTTTGAAGGGCAATGTTTTCGGAGATCATCATATCAAGGACCAAACCATCCCGGTGACGGTCTTCAGGGACGTGCCCTACCTTCATTTCTGTGATTTGACGTGGACGAAGTCCTACAACGTCCTTGCCTTTAATCTTGATTGAACCAGATTTTACCTTCCGTAGACCTGTAATCGCTTGGATCAACTCAGATTGACCATTTCCATCAATCCCTGCAATCCCAACGACTTCACCAGCACGAAGTTCCAGTGACAAATTCTTAACAGCTGGGACTCCCCGGTTTTCGTTTACAACCAAGTTTTCAATCGACAAGACAACTTCTTTTGGTTCAGAAGGACCTTTTACAGTCTTAAAGGAAACAGAACGGCCGACCATCATTTCGGCCAAGTCTTGGTTAGTAGCTCCACCAATCTCGACTGTTTCAATAGATTTCCCACGGCGGATAACCGTTACGCGGTCTGAAACAGCACGGATTTCATCCAACTTGTGCGTAATCAAGATGATAGATTTTCCTTCATTCGCCAAGTTCTTCATGATTGTCATCAATTCTTCGATTTCAGCTGGTGTCAACACCGCAGTTGGTTCATCGAAGATCAGGATGTCGGCTCCACGATAAAGCGTCTTTAAGATTTCCACACGTTGTTGCGCACCAACGGAAATATCCTCAACTTTGGCATTTGGATCTACTGCCAAGCCATATTTTTTAGACAACTCAAGGATATCTTGACTGGCTTTTTTAAGGTCCAAAACACCATGTTTAGTGGTTTCAGAACCAAGGATAATATTTTCAGCAACAGTGAAAGCTTCAACCAACATAAAGTGTTGGTGTACCATTCCAATTCCTAAAGAAGCTGCTTTTGAAGGTGAGTCTAGGTTAACAGTTTTTCCATTTACCACGATGTCTCCGCTTGTTGGTTCCAATAAACCAGCCAGCATATTCATCAGTGTAGATTTCCCTGCACCATTTTCTCCAAGAAGTGCATGGATTTCACCTTTGCGCAACTGAAGATTAATCTTATCATTTGCTACAAAGTCACCAAATTTTTTGGTAATCTCACGCATTTCGATGACATATTCATGTGTCATGGGGTGTTTCCTTTCAAAATTTTTTTATTTCAATAAAATCTGCTAGGTGACTAACAGATTTTATTGAGACAAAAATGTCTCACTTTAAAAGAAACGGCCCTTAAAGGGAGGGCCGCTCCAATCAAATATTATTTTTCAGGAACTTTAAGAGACCCATCAAGGATTTTAGCTTTAGCATCTTCTACAGCTTTTTTAGCATCTGCAGAAAGGTTGTCAGTTGTCAAATCAACTCCACCATCTTTCAAGCTATAAGTAATCACTTTACCGCCAGGGAATTTACCGTCAGCAGCTTTCTTAGCTAAGTCTTTTACAGATTCTCCGACTTTCTTCAAGCTTGAAGCCAATACGAAGTTAGATTTTTTGCCATCTTTAGAAGTGTATTCACCTTCAGCTTTTTGGTCACGGTCAACCCCAAGAACCCAAACTTTTTCGTCTTCATTTTTCTTCTCGTTCAAGTCTTTAGCTTCAGAGAAGACACCTGCACCAGTACCACCAGCTACTTGGTAGATAACGTCTGCACCTGCAGCGTATTGTGCAGCGGCAATTGTTTTACCTTTAGCAGAGTCACCGAATGAACCAGCGTAGTCTACTTGAACTTTGATAGATGGGTCAACAGATTTAACACCAGCTTCAAATCCAGCGCGGAAACGAGTGATAACTTCACTTTCCATACCACCTACAAAACCAACTTGTTTAGTTTTTGTAGTTTTTGCAGCAGCGATACCAGCAAGGTAACCAGCTTCGTTATCGGCATAAACAGCAGATGCTACGTTCTTTTGTCCTTCAATACGGTCATCGATGATGACATAGTTCACATCTTCGTTGTCTTTTGCAGCTTTTTTAATAGAGTCGCTCAAGGCAAAACCAACACCAAAGATCAATTTGTAGTCGTTAGAAACAGCTTCATCAAGGTTTGTCGCATATTGAGATTGATCTGTTGATTGGAAGTAGTCAAATCCGTTCCCTTTAGAAAGACCGTTTTCTTTACCCCAAGCTTGCAAACCTTCCCAAGCAGATTGGTTGAATGATTTGTCATCCACACCACCAGTATCGGTAACGATAGCAGCTTTCAAATCTGTTTTAGATTCTGAGTTTGCGCTATCTTTTTTAGACGCACGATTTCCACATGCTGCAAGTCCGATAGCAGCGACAGTTACTAGACCAAGGCCTAGCCATTGTTTCTTGTTCATTACTGAACCTCCTAAATTATTGTGCAACATTGTTGCGAAGTATTGAAAGGGTCAAAAGACCGCCTCACAGACCTATAAAGTCAGGTCTGTAAAGGAATATGGAAGTAATTCCTTGACCGTCATCACGACCGTCGATTTATCTTTAGATACTAAGGTTACAGGAAGGTCTGGCTCAAAAAATTCAGCCATGACCTGGCGACAAGCACCACACGGAGAGATGGGCTTTTCTGTTTGCCCGTAGATAATGAGCTCTTGAAACTCACGAGCTCCTTCAGAAACAGCTTTAAAAATGGCTGTCCGTTCTCCACAGTTGGTCAAACCAAAACTGGCATTTTCGATATTGACACCTGTATAGATTTCTCCATCCTTCGTTAGCAGTACAGCTCCAATTGGGAAATGAGAGTAAGGCACATAGGCTTGTTTACTCACTTCAACTGCTAAGTTGATCAACTCAGTAGTCGCCATGAGCCACCTTACCTTCCATGATGGCTACACCAGAAGAAGTCCCGATACGGGTCGCACCAGCTTCGATAAAAGCAAGAGCATCTTCATAAGAGCGAGCACCACCAGAAGCTTTAACACCCATGTCGGGTCCAACAGTTTGACGCATTAAGGCCACATCTTCTACCGTTGCTCCTCCAGTTGAAAAGCCAGTTGAAGTCTTCACAAAGTCTGCGCCAGCTGACTTAGCAATTTGGCAAGCAACGATCTTTTCATCATCTGTTAAGAGACAAGTCTCAATGATGACTTTGACGAGCTTATCACCGCTCGCTTCGACTACAGCTTGGATATCTTCCTCAACTAGTGCTAAATTCTTAGACTTAAGAGCCCCGATATTAATGACCATGTCAATCTCATCGGCACCATTTTGAATCGCATTTTTTGTTTCACACGCTTTGACAAATGGTGTATTTGCTCCCAAAGGAAAACCAATGACGGTACAAACTTTAACGTCTGAATCACGCAAGCCCTCAGCCGCAAAATTCACCCATGTCGGGTTCACACAGACACTCGCAAAATCATAAGCCTTGGCTTCTTCGATCAGCTTTTCGATCTGTTCTTGTTGTGCATCTGGTTTTAAAAGAGTGTGATCGATATATTTATTTAACTTCATACAATCTCCTGAGCTGCTTAAGATATTATTTCAATAATTTCTTTAACGCTTTCAGCCCTTTCTAGTATTTTAACATTTTTTTTAAATTCTGTAACTCTTTCTTGTGAATTTTTTTCATTCATGAAAATACGGGCAATGCGTTCCCCTTTTTTGACGTGCTCTCCCACTTTTTTGTCAAACACAATTCCTGTTTCGTAATCGAGGGGATCTGATTTGACAGCACGGCCAGCACCCAAGCGCATGGCAAACAAGCCAAACTCCATGGCAGGTAAAGCAGCAATGACGCCATCTTGGTTCGCTGTTACTTCAAGGACCTGATCCACTTTAACGGGACGATGCAAATCTTCTAAGTCTCCACCTTGAGCCACCACCATTTCTTCAAACTTCGCTAAAGCTTGACCATTGGTCAAGTGTTCATGGATGGCTTCAATCGATTGTTCTACATTGGCCAATTTCAACATGATTTGCGCTAATTCACAAATAAACTCAGTTACGTCCGCTCGGCCCTGCCCTTTCAGAATATCCAAGGCTTCCAAAATCTCTAAACGATTACCAATGCTGGTTCCCAAAGGTTGGCTCATATCTGTAATGACAGCGATGGTTTTCCGACCCACTGCATTTCCAAGATCCACCATGGTACGGGCTAAGCGACGAGCATCCTCAATATTCTTCATAAAGGCACCCTCGCCCACTGTCACGTCCAAAAGAATGGCATCCGCACCAGCAGCAATTTTCTTACTCATGACGGAGCTAGCAATCAAAGGAATGGTATCCACTGTCGCTGTCACGTCCCGAAGAGCATACAAGAGTTTGTCTGCTTTTACGAGTTGGTCGGATTGACCAATGACCGATAAGCCGATCTCCTGCACCTGCTGGATAAATTCCTCTTGAGTCCGTTCAATCTGAAAGCCTTTAATGGATTCCAACTTATCGATGGTTCCACCCGTGTGGCCTAAGCCACGACCACTCATTTTAGCAACCGGCACACCAAAACTTGCAACCAAAGGCACCAAGACCAAGGTCACCTTGTCTCCGACACCACCAGTCGAGTGTTTGTCCACCTTGATCCCTGGAATAGCTGACAGATCAAACTGTTGCCCTGTTTGGACCATCTTCATGGTCATATGAGAGATTTCTTCTGTCGTCATCCCTTTAAAATAAACGGCCATAGCAAAAGAAGACATTTGGTAATCTGGTACTGTTCCAGCCACATAGCCCTCAATCAGCCATTCAATTTCTTCCTTGTTTAAGGCAAGACCATCTCTTTTTTTCTGAATGATATCTACCGCTCTCATGATTCTTTCTCACTTCTTAAAATATAATAGCCTTTGTCTTTTTTTACGATCTCACAATTTCCAAACGTCTCTTCCATCTTGACCTTAGCGCTGGGAGCCCCTTGTTTTTTCTGAATGACAATGGTCAAATCTCCACCTGGTTTCAAATGTTCAAAACTACCCGTAATCACTTGGTGAACCACTTTCTTACCAGCTCGGATCGGCGGATTACTGATCACATGGTCAAAAAACCCTTCAACCGCTTCATAGACATCCGAAGAAAAGATCTGAGCTTCCACGCCATTTCGGCTGGCATTTTTCTTAGCCAAGTCTAGCGCCCGCTCATTGACATCCACCATGGTCACGGCGACTCCCTGTGCTTTAGCTAGAGAGAGGCCAATTGGACCATAGCCACAACCGACATCAAGAACGCTTTCCCCTCCTTGGAAATCCAGGGTTGATAAGAGCACCTGACTTCCATAATCTATCATTTTTTTACTAAAGACGCCCGCATCTGTATAGAAATTCATCTTTTGTCCCAATAAAACAACAGCCAGATCATGAATATCATGGGCTGCATCTGGGTTTATATCGAAATACATTTTACTCATAAGGTTATTTTATCATAATTCATTCGTTTTTTAAATCGTTTACACGACCTCTAAAAATTGGTATACTAAAGACTACAAATAGGAGTGACATATGGACAAAGAATTTCTACATTTTGAAAAAATCAATCGGGAAACCTGGCAAAATTTGCATCGCAAAACCACCCCGCCTCTCTCTCAAACAGAGCTTAATTCTATTAAAAGTTTTAACGACCGCATCAACCTCCAGGATGTGCGTGACGTCTACCTGCCTTTGACAAACTTGATCGGAATCTACAAGCGTTCCAAAGAAGATTTGGCCTTTTCAAAAGGGATTTTTCTTCAAAAAAACAGTGAACGCCAACCCTTTATCATTGGGGTTTCTGGGAGTGTCGCTGTTGGGAAATCGACTACTAGCCGTCTTCTCCAAATCCTACTTTCGCGGACCTTCGAAGGCTCGACCGTGGAATTGGTGACAACAGATGGCTTCCTCTATCCAAATGCTATCTTAAAAGAACAAGAGATCCTCAATCGAAAAGGATTTCCGGAAAGCTATGATATGGAATTGCTCCTTGATTTTCTCAATCAAATTAAAAACAACAAGAGCGTAGAAATCCCTGTCTATTCCCACGAAATATACGATATTGTTCCAGATGAGAAGCAAACCATTTTACCAGCTGATTTTGTCATTGTAGAAGGGATCAACGTCTTTCAAAATCCGCAAAATGACAGTCTCTATATGACCGATTTCTTTGATTTTTCGATCTATGTGGATGCCGCGGTCGACGATATCGAATCTTGGTATATCGATCGCTTCCAAAAACTTCTTGAATTAGCTCAAAATGATCCCAATAACTACTACTATCGATTTACAGAGCAACCCCTAGAAGAAGTTTTAAGCATGGCCCATCAGGTCTGGGAATCCATTAATTTAGTTAACTTACAACATTACATTCAACCAACCAGAAACCGAGCTGATCTGATTCTCCATAAAGCAACCAACCATGAAATCGACGAAATTTATCTCAAACGCTAGAGAAAATGGCCTGTTAACGGTACTTTTTTAAGGAAAAGCTATTTTAGGCTTGTCAAATCTTAACTTTTCATATATAATGAGATAGTTAGATTATCAATGGAGGTGAATAACTTGGCAAACATTAAATCAGCTATCAAACGCGCTGAATTGAACGTTAAACAAAACGAAAAAAACTCAGCTCAAAAATCAGCTATGCGTACTGCAATCAAAGCTTTTGAAGCAAACCCATCTGAAGAACTTTACCGCGCTGCTAGCTCAGCTATCGATAAAGCAGAAACTAAAGGTTTGATCCACAAGAACAAAGCTAGCCGTGATAAAGCACGTCTTGCAGCGAAACTTGGTTAATCAAGAACAGCATAAAAATCAAGCTCTCCGGAGCTTTTTTTGTGCCTAATTTTTTGAGAGGTGCTTATGAAAATTGTTATTATCGGCTATTCTGGATCTGGAAAATCTACCTTGGCTGAAAACTTAGCTCGCTACTACTCCATTCCCAAGCTCCATATGGACACCCTTCAATTTCAACCGGGCTGGATAGACAGTGACCGGGATTGGATGGAGAAAGAGATGAGACAGTTTCTCAGCGATCATAGAGACTGGGTCATTGATGGCAATTACTCTTGGTGCTGCTATGAGGAAAGAATGGAGCAAGCCGACCAGATTATCTTTCTCAACTTCTCTCGTTGGAACTGCCTCTTTAGAGCCTGGAAACGATACCGCCGTTATAAAGGCCGAGTCCGTGAGAGTATGGCGGCAGGTTGCCCCGAACGCTTTGACTGGGAATTCATCCGTTGGATCCTTTGGGACGGTCGCCAAGCTAGACAGGTCACACGCTATCAGACTATCGGCCAAAACTATCCAGACAAATTTCTCTCTCTCAAGAATCAAAAAGAGCTGGATGAGTTTCTAAAAAACATACAATAAAAAGGTTGGGATATCTATCCCAACCTTAAAATGTAGACAAACTATTTTAAAGTAAAATAAATTAAGCGATTCTGATAAGAAATAAAATTGAGTTCAATTTTTTAGATGAATCAAGAAAATACCAAGACTTTCCGCTGTGAGTAAAGTGCCTGAAACAATAACGATTCAGGCACTCGGAATTATTGAGACCTTAGGCTCAATAATTAGTCATGGAACTTCGTAGAAGTTCGCTGACGTCCGTACTCACCTAAGGAAAGTTTTTTATATGACTTTGTCTTCAATCTGAGGTTGGGATGTCAATCCCAACCTTTTTTATTTATCAACGTAATCGCCACCGGTGAAGCCATAGTATTCTTCCAGACTCAAACCTGAGTCAGCGATATCTTGTGCTTCTTTTCCGATATAGCGGAGATGCCAGCTCTCTGGCATGTAGCCTGTCACTTTTTCTTTTCCTTCTTGGTAGCGAACCACAAAGCCATATTTAGCGGCGTTCTTGAGCAACCACTTACTTGGTCCAGGTTCAGTTACCAAATTACCACTGGTATCGATCAAATCAAAGGTCAAACCAGTTTGGTGTTCACTATAACCCGGTCTTGCGGAATAACGATCTGCTGCCTCCTGACCATCTTGATTGACATAGTTTTGATAGAGGCCAACTTGGGTATCGTAGCTACGAAAACCACTATATTGGTCACTGATCGGATAACCTTCTGCCTGCATGGCTGCGATCAATTCATGAAGGGCTGAAACAGCTTCAGGATCTTCACCTGGGTTAAAGTCAGGCGACAAGGGATAATGTTTGTTGGCGATCATGACCTCACCATATTTCCCTTTGACACTATAGTAGGAACCATTATAGCTGACACCAGAATCCACTTTCACATCTGACTTACCAGCTTTTGACGACTCTTCTTTGCCAGTTTCTTTTGACGTATCCTTTGCAGAAGACGTTCCTTTGGAAGACTTAGTTTGCGTTTGTTTAGTTTCTTCTTTTGCAGAAGATTTAGAACTAGTGGATTGAGATTGGGAGCAAGCTGTCAAGGTT
Source organism: Streptococcus parasanguinis (assembly GCF_016648925.1). Taxonomy (GTDB): domain Bacteria; phylum Bacillota; class Bacilli; order Lactobacillales; family Streptococcaceae; genus Streptococcus. Next base: position 58,271 of record NZ_JACLQX010000006.1, read on the forward strand.
AACAAGGCAACTGTCACCAAAGTTAATTTGGAAAATCTTGCTTTCATGAGGAATCTCCTATGATTCTTTTGTTACGACAATATCCGTAATCACATAACTTGCACCTACTTTTTTCAAAGTGTAGGTCTTGTACTTGCGGTTTTGTGAATCTGGATGGCTATCGGTATAATGCACGGTAAAGTCTTCATAAGTCTTGATCGTCACCACACCATTTTCTTCCGTGACACTTTGAATGTCCAATGCTCCTGGAGTATAGTAGTCAATTTTAGCCTTTCGAACACCATCACCAGTTGTGAATTCAACCATGTCCTTGTACGCTTGACTTTGTGTGTCATAGTATTTAGAGTAGGTGTTGTTTCGGTTTGAAACGGAGCTAAAGACTGCGTCGCGGTACTCTTTCAAGAACTCTTCTGCCAAGGTCCGATTTTGTTCTTCTTTGGCTGCTTGCGCTTTCTTAGCATCTTGTGCACTCTTGATGCGTTTTAGGGTATCTTTGGCTAGTTTAAGTTCGATCGGATCGTTCTCACCCTCTTCAATCGTCACCTTAGCCTTTTCAGTTGTATAGGTTTCCCCATTCATGTTGAAGACGGCATGTACTTCAATTTCTTGATAAGGAATGCTGTCTACTTCAAAGGTCGTGCTGGTTCCGACTTCTTTGCCGTTGACCACAACCTTCACATCTGTTGGGTTTTCAACTTCATCTGGGAACTCAACTTCTAAATTGCGTTTTTCAGAATTCAACTGCAATTCTAAATTATTCTTTGTTGCTTTTTTAGGATTGAGATGGATCTTAGAAGTAACATTTCCGACCTCTGTTTTAGCAGTCAATTCCATTTCTTTTGTATTGTAATGGAAATAACCAAGGTCTGTCACTGCATCTTTCTTCAAGGTCACTGTTTTATTGGCAGCCACTTTGAGTTTGGCTTGATCCAAATTGGTCTTGACCTTCACTTGCACTGGATAGCTGGCCACACGGTATTCTTGGAAGATTACAAATTTCTTGTCCGCTTTTTCCAAACCAAAGATCTTGTTTCCAGATTTATCCGTATAGCTGCCTTCTCCACCATTATCAATGATCTTGTTCAACTCTGTGCCGATATCGACCCCTTGATCTTCCATACTGGTAATAAAGCTTTCGGCTTCATCCTTTGTCCATTTATCGTTATCGGTTGAAAGCAGGTCTGCTGCCTCGCGATAATCCTTGGTGTCCACTGCCTTAATAAATTTATCTGCAGTCACTTCGACACGCGTTGTTGACTGGAAGTAAAAGAAGGCTGCCACCAAAGCGATCACAAGGACTGCGATAGCAGAAATAATCCCAATTTTCTTCTTGGAAAATTTCTTTCCACCCTTCGTTTTAGGGGCCTTTTGTTTTTTTTGAGCTGGACCTGCTTCTGTGACATTTGGACCAGCAAAGATCTGCGTTTGCTCAGTAGCAAGTGGAGCCGTATACTCTTGAGTAGGCTGTTGAGGGACATATTCCTGTGTTTCTTCAGTTGAATCTGTGTTCACAAATTCTGCTTCAGGAACAGGTCCTGCAAAAAACTCGAAGTTCTGACTTTTAGCAGCGGTAAATTCTTCTGCACTTGGCTTGCGTCCATAGGTTTCTTCAAAATGTTGCAACCAAGCCTGACGAGCTGCCAGAAGTGGATCAACATTCTTCACTTCTTCAACTGGTTCAAGCACTGATTCCTCGACAGGTGCTACATTCTCTTCTGGGGCATTGCCTGCGATAGACTGAATTTGTTTTAAATCAAATCCACAGGCTTTCCCAGCCATAAACTCTTCTGGTGACGGTTTGCGACCGATCACTTTTTCAAATAATTCAACCCATTTCTTTTGCATGGATCTCTTCTCCCTCATTATAAAATAGGGAAAGTGGGTCCTCCCACCTTCCATTTTGTGATATTGTTAGAATCCAAAGTTAGAGAAATTTGGAGCACTTGGAATAAATCCAGTAGCTACTTGTTCTAAAATACGAGCATTTACATAAAGAACAAAGATGGCAATGAGAAGCAAGACAACAGATGATGCTACTAGAAGCAAGAATTTATCTGCTTTAAAGCTTGTCTTGTTCAATCCTTGATGAACGACATAGCATGTTCCAACAAAGAACAAGAAGAAAATAAGGAAGTTTACAAAGCCATAAAATTCATAAACTTTTACAAGACCTACTAAGAAAGCAAGAAGGGCAAGTGGCAAAGTGTAGACAGACAAACGTCCAAACTCTTCAAATGAACGACCGTAACTGTATTCCTTATCTTGAAGAACCACACGACGAACAAAGAATCCAGCTATTTGGAAGGCGAAAACGCTAAAGAATAGGGAAATCAATGTCAACATAAAGGCACGGAAATCCATTCCATAACCACCTGTAAATCCACTAGCTGTGAAGAATGTCCCCAAGGTCAAGACAAAGGCAGTCAAGACATACTGTAAAATTCCGTTAAGTGCTTTTGGATTTTCTACAGCCGTTGGACGTTTCAAAGCTGAAAGGAACCAATTCCAGTAACCACCAACGGCTACACCAAATTGACTTGGTTGGGCAGGATAAGGTTGTCCTGGTTGACCTTGGTAAGGAGCTTGTTGATAAGCTGCTTGAGTAGGTTGTTGGTAGGCTTGTTGTGGAGCTTGTTGGAAAGCTGGCCCATTCGCTGGAGCAGCTTGAGGAGCCGGTTCTTGAACTGGAGCTGCAACTGGTTCTTCTGCAGGAGCAGCTGGCGCTGCGACAAACTCTGGGGCTTGTGGCGCTGCGACTGGTTCTTCAACAGGGGCAGTTGGCGCTGCAACAAACTCTGGGGCTTGTGGAGCTGCTACTGGTTCTTCCACAGGGGCAGTTGGCGCTGCAACAAACTCTGGGGCTTGTGGAGCTGCTACTGGTTCTTCAACAGGGGCAGTTGGTGCTGCGACAAATTCTGGAGCTTGTGGGGTTTCTGGAACCACTACTTCTTCTTGAAATTCTCCTGCAGCCAGTGCTTGAGCAATTTCTTCTGCACTAGCAGAACGACCATTTACGGCTTCGAAATAATCCAGCCAATCTTGTTTTGACATAATGAATCTCCTTAACTATTGTTTATACTAGGGTATTATACAAAATTTCTGAACCATTTTCAATGAAAGACTGGAAAATCCCTGCAAGATCTTTTGAAAAACATACAAATTCTACTCATTTTTAGAAATTAGTAAAGAAAAAGAGGCTGGGCAAAAACTGTCCAGCCTTTGATGTTTGATAGGAATAAGTGCAAGACGCAGTGGTTGATTGGCATCTTTGTTCGCCTTTTAAGCTCCAAAGATGACCTAATGAGGGAAACAAAGTTTCCTTTATCCACAACCTTCAACAGTCTCCCAGACTGTTGAAGCTATGCGGAGGTGGGAAGATTGAAAAGGTTTGGGGAACCTTTTCAACTTTTTTTATTTTAAGGAGTTCTTTCCCACTCCCGTTTCTTAGGATTCAAATGCATCCATGCCACCTTGGACGTTGGTCACATCATAGCCTTGCTCTTCCAAAAATTGGCAAGCACGTGCTGATCGTCGACCAGACTTGCAGATGACATAATAGGGATGATCCTTCTCTAATTCCTGGTAGCGATCTGCTAACTCAGATAAGGGAAGAAGACGAACTCCGTCTAAGTGAAGGGCATCATATTCCTCCTGCTCGCGTACATCAAGAACGTGTAAGTCTCCTTTTTGATAAGCTTGGTAAAAGCTTGAAAATGGAATTTCTTTCATGATTTCTCCTATCAGGTATGTTATGGGAGGGTTAGAATTTCATAATGAAAGCCAACAGCCTCTAAAAATCGTAACAAGTCTTGGGTTTTAATAAAGATCGTCTTTTCATTGGTATTGGGATGGAAAGTCATGATCTCCTCTGACACAATGTCTTTATCGAAATAGACTCGAATATCTTTTTCTCCATTGTTCAATAAACCAAATGGAGAAACCGTACCTGCCGGTAATTGCATTTTTTCAGCTAAAGAATCTGCTGAAGCCATGCGGATCCGGTTGGCTTCCACTTGCTCTTTGAAATCATCCATATCCAATGGCTTCTGGTCATCCATGATGAGCAGATAGTATTGGGTTTTCTTCTTGTTGGTCAAAAACATGGACTTGGTCCGAACAGCTTCTAAGCCTTCAATGTAAGAATCGGCCTGCTCAGTTGTGAATGCAGGTGGGTGTTCCACCACGTCAAATGAAATGCCTAACTCGTCTAATTTCTCTTTAACTTGTTGATAAGGATCCATCGTCGCTCTCCTTTATTTTTGAATGATCTCTTGTACTAAGGTTTGCAATTCTGGAACCACCTCTGCCTCAAACCAAGGATTTTTAGCCATCCAGATTTGATTGCGAGGGGAAGGGTGAACGAGTGGAAAATAGGTTGGCAAATAATCTTTAAAATGGTGAACCCGTTCGGTTACCTTGCCACTAACCTTTTCATGAAGGTAGTATGCTTGGGCATATTGTCCAATTAAGAGGGTTAACTCAATATCCGGACACTCCTTGAGAAGTTGAGGGTGCCACTTTTCCGCAAATCCTTTGCGAGGTGGAAGGTCACCAGATTTCCCATGCCCTGGGAAATAAAAGTCCATGGGGATGACCGCAAACAAACCAGAATTATAAAAGGTGTCTTCGTCAACTCCTAACCATTCGCGCAGGCGGTCACCACTCTTATCCTTCCAGTAAATACCAGCTTCTTCCGTCTTCATCCCTGGAGCTTGTCCGATAATATTGATACGAGCTGTCTTTGGGGCTGCAAAGAGGGGCTCTATCCCTTTCTCTGTATATTCTTTATTTTGAGGATCTGCCATAATGGCTTGTTTAATGCTTTCAATCGTTGACATAAGTCCTCCTTCTATGGAAAAACTCAGCCAGAAAAACTGGCCGAGTAGTGGATTATTTGATTAGTTCATAGATGGCTTCTGCGTAAATAGCTGCTGCACGATAGAGATCTTCAACATCTGCGAACTCATTAGCTTGGTGCATAGTATTGACATAGTCTGGGAACATAGCACCAAAGGCAACGCCACGTTTCAAGAGACGACCAAAGGTACCACCACCGATCACTTGTTCATGTCCTTTGAGGCCAGTTTGTTTTTCGTAAACACGCAAGAGGGTGGATACCAATTCATCATCCATCGGAACATAGTGAGGTGTGTGACCATGGGCTGACAAGCTTACTGTAGCCACTCCTTCGATCTTTTCAAGGATAGCTTTGATAGTTTCAGGATCTGTACCTTGAGGGTAACGGATATTGAGGGCAATAGTGTTGTCTGCTTGGCTGTCATCAAAATGGAAGACACCTGCATTCATACTCAATGGTCCCATTTTGGCATCTGTATGGGCAATTCCTAATTTTTCACCTGCAAAATCTTCGTGAAGAAGTGAAGCTGTCACATGAAGGTAAGCCTTAGCAGCACCACCAAAATCAAATTGGTTCAACAAGAGAGCCAAGTAGGTTGCACCATTGATCCCATCTTCAGGAGTTGATCCATGAGCAGATTTCCCGACAATCGTAACGGTATAGGTTTTTTCGTCAACAGTTGAGATTTCATACTTGAGCTGGTGTTCCTTGGCAAAGGCATCTAAGAGGCCAGCAAGATCTGGTAGTTGTCCAGAAACGACTGCAGTCGCTGACTCTGGTACCATGTTTTCACGAAGGCCGCCTGTAAAGCTATGAAGATGGGCACTTCCTGTGTTGTCATTTCCAAAATGAAGGTACTCAGTGATGTTTCCTTTTTCCCCATTGATGATTGGGAATTCCGCATCTGGTGAGAAGCCAAAATCTGGCTCAGGAAGTCCGACGTGTTTGAAATAGTAATCCATGTCGCCCCAGCCTGATTCTTCATCCGTACCGACAACAAAGCGCACGCGCTTAGAAACAGGGAGTCCTAGGTCTTTAATGATCTTCAAACCATAGTAGCAGGCCATTGTAGGCCCTTTATCATCAGACGAACCACGCGCATAGAGCTTGCCATCGATAATTTCTGGTTTGTAGGGATCCGTCTTCCAACCACTACCTGCAGGCACGACGTCCATATGAGCAAAGATCCCAAGCTCTTCTTCTCCTTCACCAAAGGTAAAGTGACCGGCATAATTATCGACATTCTTGGTTTCATAGCCATCACGTTTGGCAATTTCCAAGAATTTTTCAAGAGCTTTTACAGGACCAGGTCCAAAAGGATGCTCTGCATCTGCCTTGCTGTCATCGCGTTCAGAATTGATTTCCAAGAGGCTGTATAAGTCAGCCATCATCTCATCGCGACGTTTTTCTACTTCTGCTTTAAAGTCAACTGTTGTCATGCATTCCTCCTCGATCTTCTATTTGCTAATTGGCTTAGCGTTTATCAATGATTTCGTCTACTGGTAAGCGATAGCTTGGCTCTACTTTTTCAGCCGCATAGCCAACCGTAATCAAGACTTCCGGACGGAAACGCTCTTCGATATCCAAGACTTCATTGATTTTCGATTTATCAAATCCCAAGATAATATTGGTTCCAATGCCTTGGTCTGTCAAAGCAAGTACCAAGTTCATGGCCACAAGACCAGCATTCAAAGCCAAGTAATCACTTGTTTGTTGGGCATCATAGCGCGCAAATTCAGCAGGAAGATTTTGCATAAAGTATTGCAACTGTTCGTCTGTGAAGTTTTTCACCCCACCGACACGCGCAATCTTGCGAGCCCGTTTTTGCAAATCAGTATCTGTAAAGAGGGCGATGGTCACAGGTGCTTCCATGACTTGATCGTAGTTTGCACCATAGGCTAATTTTGCCAATTCAGCATTTTTTTGACGAACGACCACAAATTTCCAAGGCTGGCTATTGTGGGCACTAGGGGCCAAGGTTGCGATCTCAATAGCAGTCCGTACATCCTTTGGATCGACCGGTTGGTCAGTGAAATGCTTGATCGCATGGCGTTTTTTATTGAGCTCTAGAAATTTCATAAGCTTCTTCCTTTTCTATTTCTGTTACCTCTATTTTAACACAAAATGAAAGAGCTTGCAGGGTTTTACAGCCTAAGATTGTGAAAAAAGAAGCAGACATTTTGAAGATCCGCTTCTTTGTTATAGGTTGAATACATAAGAGACCCATCTATGATTCATTAGAAAGATTGAAATAGGCAGCTACTTCTTTGGCATAACCGTATTTCTCAATTAAGCTAGTTAGAAGCTCGATGTTATGGCCCCGATAGTTATCCTCGCGTCTCAATTCTTCGTACATCTCAATAAAGGGGAGGCCCTTGTCCTTGGCATCTTGGAGCTCTGCTTCATAGTCATAGGCCACCTTACGAAATTGCAGGTTGGTCACCCCATCTGCTTCGACATCGATTAGCGCATACTGAGCTCTGTGGTTTTGAATTGGTTCCCAGTCAAAATAAGGCATGCCAATAGTCCCCGGATTGAGGATCTGCTGACCCTGGCTGCCATAGCGAAGCAACTGCTTGTGGACATGACCGTAGATCGCCAGATCCGTCTGGTCATCCAGCAATTGGTCAAAGTTCTCCGTCGCATTAGCTGGACGCAAATCCCCACCATAATTCTTTTCTGGCAAATTGTGGGTCAGTGAAAAGCGAATGCCATTGACCTCCTTCTTCTCTACCAATGGAAGGGATCGAAGCCAATCAATTCGCTTAGGATCCAGTCCTTCCATAAGGTACTGAGTGAGGCGAAGGAGTTGGATCTCCTGCGGATCCTCAAGTCCGTACTCGCCATCCAAGGCTTCTAAGAGACAATCGTCCCAATTTCCCCGAACAGCCGCTGTGATCGGAATCGCATCCAGCAACTCAAAAAGGTCATCTCTTCCAGGCCCAGGAAGCAAAATGTCCCCTAAAAGCCAGTATTCTGTCGCGCCTTGAGCACGCGCATCCCCAATCACTGCCTCCAGGGCTGTCGTATCTCCGTGGATATCAGATAAAATAGCGATTCGATGGTTCATTTTAAACTCCTTATGATTGGTATGATTCAGAATCCTCCGCAACTTCCATCAAGGGACTTGCTTCTTCTTGCTTTCCTTGATGGAGCTTGGCTTGCACTGCCTCCGCGACTGCTCGTGGGATGCCAACCGTGACAATCTCATCTACAGTAGCTTCTTTGATCTTGGTCAGCGACTTGAAGTGCTTCATCAGCAACTGCTTGCGTTTTGGTCCCAAACCTTCGATGCCGTCCAGCTGGGAGGAGAAGGAATTCTTAGACCTTAGCTGGCGGTGGAAGGTGATGGCGAAACGGTGGACTTCATCCTGGATCCGTTGGAGGAGGAAAAATTCCTGTGAAGTCCGAGAGAGTTCGATGACTTGAAGGGGATCACCGAAGAGCAATTCATGGGTCTGGTGCTTGTCATTTTTTTGCAGGCCTGCGATGGGAATGTCCAGCCCCAACTCCTCTTGGATCACTTGCTTAGCGATATTGACCTGGCCCTGACCCCCATCGATGACGATCAGATCTGGTGGCGTCAGGCCATCCCGCATGACACGGCTGTAGCGTCTGCGAATGACCTCCCGCATGCTGGCATAGTCGTCTGGTCCGACGACGGTCTTGATTTTGTACTTGCGGTAGTCCTTTTTGCTTGGCTTCCCATTGACAAAGACCACCATGGCTGAGACCGGACTGGTCCCCATGATGTTGGAGTTATCAAAGGACTCAATGCGCACAGGGGTTGGAATTTGCAGTAGTTTTCCAAGGTTTTCAATAGCACCTTGGGTCTTCTCCATGGATTTTTCAAGGAGATTGAACTTCTGCTCCAGACTGACACGCGCATTTTTAATAGCCAGATTGACCAACTGCTTCTTCTCCCCACGCTGGGGCTTGAGGACCTTGGTATCCACTAGGGCCTTGACCGCTTCCTCATCGATATCCTGAGGGATCAGGATTTCATTGGGGATCAGGTGGGATTTCTCCTGGTAAAACTGCCCCACATAGGTCAAAAAATCCTCGTCCGGATCATTGTAGTAAGGAAAAAGGTTGACGTCGCGCTCGATCAGCTTACCCTGACGGACAAAGAAGACCTGCACACACATCCAGCCTTTGTCCACGTAGTAGCCAAAGACATCCCGGTTCTGCAAATCCTTAGCCATGACCCGCTGTTTGGTCCGCAGGGTCCCGATGGCCTGGATCAGATCGCGGTACTCGGCTGCCCGCTCAAATTCCATGTTTTGCGCAGCGGTATTCATCTTGAGCTTGAGCTCATCGATAATCTTGTCATCCTGCCCCTTGAGGAAGTCAGAAACCTCCTGGGCCATGCCCTTGAAATAGGCCTCGTCCTTGTGGCAGACTGTGTGAGCCATACACTGCCCTAAATGGTAGTAAAAGCAGACCTTGGAAGGCGGATTGGTGCACTTGCGGAAAGGGAAAATCCGATCCAAAAGCCTTTTGATCTCATTAGCCGCTCCTACGTCTGGATAGGGACCGAAATAGAGACCGCCATCTTTTTTGACCTGGCGCGTGATGATAAGACGGGGATAACGCTCATTGGTAATCTTGATGAAGGGATAGGACTTATCGTCCTTGAGCATGATATTGTACTTGGGCTTGTTCTCCTTGATGAGGTTGATCTCAAGAAGCAAGGCCTCAATATTGGACTCGGTAACGATAAACTCAAAATCCACAATCTCAGATACCAGGGCTTCCGTCTTAGTATCGTGGCTTCCTCTGAAATAGGACCTCACCCGATTGCGAAGATTCTTGGCCTTCCCCACATAGATGATGGTACCGTTCTTGTCTTTGTGAATGTAACAGCCCGGACTCGTCGGCAAGAGCTCGAGCTTGGATTTAATCAAGTTATTCATACTTTCTATTATAGCAAAAAAGAGAGGGGTTAGCCTCTCTCTAGTATGTTTGTATTATTGTTATCCACCTTCATCAAGTAAAAAATAATTATTAAATAGTATATCAGACCCTCATCCTCAATCCTTTATCTTCACTTGCCCTTTTTCATAGCAAAAAAGAGGGATCTAAAAGGATCCCCCTTTACTAGCAATCGATAAACTTTATCCTTTGAGATTAGCCATCTGAAAGATCGGAATCACATAAGGAACAATAGACATCAGGATAGTGAATAGCACGAAGAACCAGAACCAGAAGGACGCGAGGGCACGCTGGAAAACTCCCGGCTGAGGTTTATTGGCTTGAATATAAGCCTTGATAGCTGGCCATTTAGTCGCAAGAACCACTATCATGACAATGGAACCAATAGCTAAAACAGCAATTTGGAGCCAATTCGCTAGTCCCTCGTCCACATGATAGGCCACATAATGCAAGCCTTGGGAAATCACAAAATTATTGAAAATGTGATAGAAAATAGCCCACCAGATATTGTATTCAAAGGCAATGTAGCCGAAACCTAGACCAATGATACTTGCGAAAAAGAGCTGGTCAAAATTGGCATGGAAGAGACCAAACAAGATAGCCGTCATGACAATAGCAAAAATCTTCCCATACCGTTCCAAGCCTCGCAAGCCGGCCCCACGGAAGAAGAATTCCTCTGTGATAGGACCAAAAAATCCAGCATACAAGAGCATGGTCCATGATCGCTCAATCGTATCACCTAGATCGGGTGTTGGAGAATGAAGGCCAATGGTCTCAAACATGCGCTCAATCACTTGTGTCATCACAGATGAAAAGACTTGAGAAAAGCCAAGAAAGGCGAGAAGAATAAAGAAGACTGAAAGAGTCATCTTACGTCCCTTGTGCTTAAGATCATATTTATAAAGGGCCTTCTTGCGATAGGCATTAAAGAGAAAGAGTCCAATGGAAATAGAGATAAGGTAGGGAATACCAGCCCAAACATTCAGGGCATTGAGTTTTTCCGTTACTTGACTTGGATCTTTTCTGAGAGAGCCTGCTATGGTCAATCCAAGGAGGACTTCCCACAGGACGGTTACCAAGGTCATTACCAAGAGATAAATGGCAAGGGTCCCGGAATACCTTCCTATATCTTTTTTAGGGTCTAATAATCGGTTGTATTGGTTCATTTCTTCCTCCTAGAAAATAGATAAAAACTCGCACACATTCCTTCGTATAAGACAAAGAAAATCAAAAAGGCATGCATAAAGTAGTCTTCTGGTAATGCAAGAATAATCGAATCCACGCGCGGATCAAAGAGCCAAGTATTGTCCCCAGCAAATAAGACCTGATGAAAAAGCGTAAAGAATTGATCAAAACCAATTATAACAGTCATCACTGCAAGCACTACTGGTAAAACCATCATCCAAAAGAAGAGACTTCGGTACAAGGCCAGGTAGCCTTTTTTGACGACTGTCCGCATAAAATGGATAAAACCAGGTAGAGTGACCAAGAAAACGACCGTCACCAAATGAAACAGGTACTTGACAGCCTCAAAATGGTGCAAACCATTTTTTGAAGAGGGGAATTGAGGCATCTTCAACACCCATTGAAAAGGATTGGTCAAATAGTTCATCAAGACATTAAAATTCTTCATGATGACTGAAGCCGAAAAACCAGTTCGACTTTGAATCCCCAACCAATGAATCTCCACGGGATAGAGGGCCCAAGCGAGAGCAATGGTGAGAAGAATCGTAGCTGACAAGATAAAGAAAAATTGGTTGATTGATTTCAAACTTCTAAGCATCAAAATCCCACTCCGCTAAACTGGAAACAACATGTGTCGGTGCAATTGGTAAGGTCGGCACTTCTTCTGGTTTGGTAAAACCTGTCGTCACCAAAAGGGTTGGAATCCCATTGTCAATACCAGCACGAATATCTGTTAGATAATTATCCCCTACCATAACGACTTCTTCTCTTTCAAACCCCAGATGTTCAATAGCCTTATCCATGATGATGGCCTTTGGTTTCCCAATGATCACTGGCTCGACCCGTGTCGCTGCTTCGACAAGGGCAATCAGGGATCCTGCTCCTGGCATCAAGCCACGCTCTGTTGGAATGTTCAGGTCCGGATTGGTCCCAATAAAGTGTGCTCCTTTTTGAATCGCCAAGGTCGCAATAGCAAACTTCTCATAATCCACTTGCCAATCGAGGCCAATCACCACATAATCAGGTGCTTCTTCATCGATGATATAGCCAGCTTCTTCAATAGCGTCTTTGAGCCCCGCTTCTCCGATCACATAGACCTTTTTGCCCAAATTTTGGTCATTCATGTAGTCAATGGTCGCAAGGGTAGCTGTATAGATGGTCGAAACAGGGGTTTCAATGTTGAAGTGAGTCGCCAGCATATCCCGAACAGTCTCTGGTGTACGGGTTGTGTTATTGGTGACAAAGAGATAGGGAATCTCACGCGCCTGCAATTCATGAACAAAAGCTTCTCCTGCAGGAATTCGTGATTTTCCTTTGTAAATAGTGCCATCCAAATCAATCAAATAGCCCTTATAGTGCATTTATTCTTCCTTTTCTGTTTCCGTTTCGTCATGTAACTTCTCTGCATCGACTCGTCCACCAGAACCATATAAGAGCAAGGCTCCAGCATAGAGGACAAATTGTAACACCAAACCTGTAAAATTAATCCCTTGACTTCCCGATTGGGTGAACAAGAAGGATGCTACCATGAGGATGACAATGGTCAATAACAAGCCTATCACGGTTGCCTGATCCACACTGATTTGATAAACCGTGCGTTTAGTGCTCCGATTTTTCCCGTCAGACTTAGTTTCTGGTTGCAAATTCTCGACAAAATCCGTCACTAAGGTCGCAGCGAGGCTGACTGTTGTGCTAAAGAGCACGCCTTGAGACAAGCGGTGATAGAAATTGGACCAGAAGGATCCTGATTGGCTAGTAATCCCAATCGAGAAGATCATGACCGGTAAAAGAAAGGCCAAGGTGAAATGGATCCAGACCCGATACCAGCGTATATCTTCTCTTAAAAAGCGATTAAAACTCTCTAAATTCAAGCGATAGCGGAAAAATTTATAAATTTCCTCTACCAGGATGATGCCCAAAGCACAAAGAGTCAAGAGCCAATCTCCCAACATGTACAAAGGGTTCTTTTGACGCTTGGCATAGGCCACAACCCGTTTTTGATAGCTTTCAAGTTCCTGTTTTTTATTTTTTAATCTTCTACTTTCCATAATTCCAACCCTTTTCTTCTACTTCTTCCCACTCAATTTCAGCTTGGGCATTGATCTGACTATCTGAAGTAATTTGGTGCTGAGTTTTCAAGCCCTCTTGTTCATATTGAGAGGTGATGAGACCTCCTGCTAGCACTTCTTTGACATATTTTAGATGAACTTTTTTAGGGATATGATGGGTCAAGAAGTCTGCTCCCATCACCTCAAAAACCCAGTCCAAGTACTTGCTATTGTTGACATGTCCGTTCATATCCAAGTCGTAAAACCGAACCCGGTATTCTTGTTCGACGCCGCCTTCTAATTCTTTGAAACGGGGACCACGGAGCATGGTTTTTGAAAATTCAGAGTCAAAGGCATCCGTGATTTCACTCATAACAGGATGAACCTTGCGTGTATCACGATCCATCAAGACAAAGGTCGCGACCATCTCAATGATAGTATTTCCTGCTTCATCCTTGATATTAAAGGCCCGGTAGCAGAAAAGTCGATTGTGACTCTTGGCATAGGTTTCGATAGTGATTTTCTCATCAAAAACAGGGAGACGCTCGATCTTCATATTGTAATCCGTGATAATCCAGACTAGATTGTAGTTCTCTAAAATGTACATATCACTCATACCCAGCTCAATCGATTGCATGCCCGATACCTGTAAAGACAGCAAGATCAATTGGGGAATCTTAATATAACCATTGACATCGCTCATATCAAACGGAATTTTCATGCTGTATTCAAATGTTTTTGCCATTTTCTACTCCAAAATAAACTTCTCTGCTACAGTGTCTCCTAAAAAGAGACCTTTCTTGGTCATTCGTACAATGTCCTTGTCAGGTACTAAAAGGCCCTGCTGGGTCAATTCCTCAACCACTGGTCCATATTGTTGGTCAAAATTCACACCAAACTTCTCTTCAAAACGCTTCTTGGAAACGCCTGTTTTCTTACGTAGTCCTAGAAACATCTCTTCTTCCATCATTTCTGTCTGAGTCAGATACTCTTCTTGGACACGCGCATTTCCCTCTTCGACAGCCTGCATATAGTGACGAATGGGGCCATGATTCTTGTAGCGAATCCCATCGACATAGCCGGATGCTCCAGCTCCCAGACCATAATACTCAGCATTGTCCCAATACATGAGATTATGTCGACTTTCAAAACCAGGCTTGGAGAAATTAGAAATTTCATAATGCTCAAAGCCCGCACGCTCCAACTCCTGAATGATGTATTCAAACATCTCCGCTTCTAACTCCTCTTTTGGTAGAGGAAGCTTGCCCCGTCTCATGCGATTCATAAAGACCGTGTGATTCTCCAGAATCAAGCTATAGAGGCTCATATGAGGAATGTCGAGGGCAAGAGCCTTAGCGACATTTTCCTTGACCTGCTCCATGGTTTGCGTCGGAAGGGCATAGATGAGGTCGATCGAAATATTGTCAAAACCAGCCAGCTTCAGACGATCGATATTGTCATAGATATCCTGCTCTTGATGGCTCCGACCAATCTTTTTGAGCAAGCGATTATCAAAGGTCTGTACGCCTAAAGAAACCCGATTAACCGGTGAATCCTTTAAGACAGCAATCTTATCCGGATCCAAATCACCAGGATTGGCCTCGATGGTCAACTCCTCCATCTGAGAAAGATCAAGTGACTTGGTCAGCTCCTTGAGCAGATACTCTAGCTGATCCGCAGTTAAGGCTGTCGGTGTCCCACCCCCAATATAGAGAGTCCGTAAATTTGTGATTTCTTCCCGACGAAATTCTTGGATCAAATGATCCAAATAAGCATCGACCGGTTGGTTCTTGATAAAAACCTTCGAAAAATCACAATAAAAACAAATCTGGGTACAAAATGGGATGTGGACATAAGCGGACGTTGGTTTTGTATGCATACCTTTAATTATACCATAAAATCCCCCTAAGTCCGAAAAGAAAAGGGAATAAGAAGCCAGGAATTCCTTGACAAGAAGGAATAAAAGGAATAGAATGAATTTAATCATATTCGGAGGTAAGGAGATATGAACAACTAAGTTTCGTTAAATAAAATACTTTATTTAGTGGACTGCTTGTTCTATCTCTTTTTGTGTACCCTCTTGCCTATTCTCCAACTTCTTGTTGGCTATATTAGATCTTTTTCTGTTTGGGTTCCACTTGAATACAGCTCTACTAAATAGGTAGAGCTGTTTTTTGTCCCAGTAGAAAGGAATCTTATGCTAAAACTATCCCACCTCACCATCCGCCATACAAAAGATTTACGCGATCTGGTTCGCGATCTGTCCTTAACCATTCATGAAGGAGAAAAAGTTGCCATTATTGGCGAAGAAGGAAATGGAAAATCTTCCTTACTTCACGTCCTCATGTCCCCAAAATCCCTACCAGATTATCTGACAATAGAAGGCGAAATCACCACTTCCTTTCACTCCTATGCCTATATTCCCCAGTCTTTGCCGGAAGTATTGAAGGGAAAAACATTGGAAGAATATTTTTTTGGAGAAGACGAGCTAGACTATGCCACCCTCTACAGACTGGCTGATCAATTGCAATTTGATAGCGACCGCTTTGCGAGCGACCAAGCTATTGGAAGTCTATCTGGAGGAGAAGCCCTCAAAGTCCAACTGCTTCACGAACTTTGTCGTCCTCATGAATTACTATTTTTAGATGAACCTTCGAACGATCTGGATTTGGAAACCCTGGACTGGCTCCAACAGATGATCCAAACAAGCCCCCAAACCATTCTATTTATTTCCCATCATGAGGATTTTTTGACTCAGACAGCGGATACGATCATCCATCTAAGACAGGTCAAACACCGCAAGGAGGCTGAAACCATTGTAGAGCACCTAGGCTATCAAGACTACAGTAGCCAGAGGGAGCAACAATTCAAGCAGCAGTCCCAGCAAGCTGCAAACGATCAACGAACCTACCGAAAAACAATGGAGAAGCATCGTCGCGTCCGTCAGCAAGTTGAAACATCCTTACGAAACACCAAGGATAGCACTGCTGGACGTCTCCTGGCAAAGAAAATGAAGTCCCTCCTCTCACAAGAAAAGCGCTACGAGCGAGAATTCCAATCCATGACTCCCCAACCCTATGATGAGGAAGTCATCAATCTGCATTTCCCTCCCCTCACTCCCTTGTCTCCTCAAAAACGAGTCCTTCTATTAGATCAGGAAGAGCTCGCAATTGGTGACCGTGTCCTGATCAAGAACCTATCCCTTACACTTCTAGGACAGGATAAAATAGGGATTATCGGTTCCAACGGTGTGGGGAAATCCACTTTCCTAAAAATGATATGGAAAAGTCTACAGAAGAATGAAAGTATCCGCACTGCCTATATGCCTCAAGATTACACTGAATGCCTCCCTCTGACTCGGACACCAGTTCAATTCTTACAGCATTCAGGTGATCGCGAAGAAATCAATACCATTCAATTGCATTTAGCCTCTCTAAATTTTACCTATTCTGAAATGCACCATCCGATCTCTGAACTTTCTGGTGGCCAGCAAGGAAAACTCATTCTCCTTCAATTAGTGCTCACATGTCCCCAGTTTCTGCTCTTGGACGAGCCTACTCGCAATTTTTCCCCCACTTCCCAACCAGAAATTCGACGCCTATTCGCAGACTACCCAGGCGGACTAGTCACAGTCTCCCACGACCGGACCTTCCTCAAAGAAGTCTGCCAAAAAATCTATCGTCTGACCGAAAACGGTTTGGTAGAAATAGATTCGCTCTAACGTAAAAAAGATTGGCCAAAACCAATCTTTTTTTCTATTCCTTCGCTGCCTCTTGTGCCATTTCTTGGGTGCGTTTGTAGGCTGCTTCCACTCCTGCAATGATGTCGCCCCGTAGGCCGACTTGTTCTAAGCGGTTGACACCTGCGATGGTAGAGCCACCCGGGCTACAAACTGCATCTCGCAAGCGGGCTGGGTGCTCACCTGTCTCTAGGACCATTTGACTAGCGCCTTGGAAGGTCTGTGCAGCCATCTGCAAGGCTTGCTCTCGTGTAAGTCCTAATCCTACTCCTGCATCTGCCATGGCTTCAATCATCTGATAGACAAAGGCTGGACCACAGCCTGCGACAGCCGTTGCAGGATCCATCAATTTTTCTTCAATTTCGAATAGGGCCCCTGCTCCTGCTAAGAGCTGGTTTACTTTAGCTACTTGCTGGTCTGTCACTGCTTGAGAGCGGGCTAGACTGATAACACCTTGACCAATGGCCACAGGCGTATTGGGCATGATGCGAATGAGCCCTAGCTGGTCGTTCTGGATCACGTCAGCCATCTTTTCTAGTTCCAAGCCTGCAGCCATGGAAACCAGTAAGAGATTGGAGCGTTGGGCTAAGATGCCCTGATACTCCTCTAGGAGAGGGCAAATCTGATAGGGTTTGACCCCTAAAAAAATCACTTCAGCCTCTTGAAAGACTTGTTCAAGATCAGACGCCGTTCCCCCATACTGGCTGATAAACTCTTCCACCTTTTGTGGGGAACGATTGACCAAGAGCAGGTCTGTGCTAGCCACTTCTTTTGCGACCGCTTTGGCCAGACTAGCTCCCATATTTCCAAGACCGATAAATGCTACTTTCATGACTTACCTCACTTGACCATTTCCATTGACGATATATTTGTAACTGGTCATTTCCCGGAGTCCCATCGGTCCACGCGCATGGAGTTTTTGGGTCGAGATCCCCATTTCACAACCTAGACCAAATTGTCCCCCGTCTGTAAAGCGTGTAGAAGCATTGACATAAACGGCTGCTGAATCCACCTGCTTGGTGAAGTAAGCAGCAGTCTCAGGATTTTCAGTCACAATAGCATCTGAATGATGGGTGCTATGAGCTTCAATGTGGTCCGTCGCTTCCTCAACTCCATCAACGACCTTAACCGCTAAAATATAATCTAAAAATTCCGTATCAAAATCCTGCTCCTGTGCTGCTGTTCCAGAAATGATAGTCTGTGCTTGCTCATCTAGGCGCAACTCAACGGATTTTTCCCGTGCATCCACTAAACGCTCTTTGACCAAAGGCAAGAAGTCAGACGCGATCGCTCGATCGACCAACAAGACCTCCATGGCATTACAGACGGATGGGCGGCTGGTCTTAGCATTTTCAATAATGGCGAGTGCCTTCTGGAAGTCAGCCTCCTTGTCCACATAGACATGGACAATGCCAGTTCCCGTCTCAATCACGGGGACAATGGCATTTTCAACCACCGCTTGAATCAGGCCAGCACCACCACGTGGAATGAGCAAGTCCAGATAGCCCTTAGCCTTCATCAACGCAAGGCTAGAAGCTCGACTCGTATCTTGGATCAGTTGAAGAAGATCTGGATTCAGTCCGGCTTCTTCCAATCCAGCCTTGAGGGCTGTCACGATCGCTTGAGCAGAATGAAAGGCATCCTTTCCAGTACGAAGGACCACTGCATTTCCACTCTTAATGGCAAGCGCTGCAGCATCAGACGTTACATTTGGACGGCTTTCATAAATAATGCCAATAACACCCATGGCGACTCGAACTTTCTGGATTTCAAGACCATTTTCCAAGACTTCAGTATCCAGCACTTCCCCAATCGGATCTGGCAGGTCTATTAAAGCACGAATTCCTTGTGCCATCCCTGCAATCCGCTCTTGATCAAGAAAGAGGCGATCCAGCATGACTTCAGAGATCTTCCCACGTGCTGCTTCCATATCGATCTGATTGGCTGCTAAAATGGCATCCGTAGCTTTCAGAAGCTGGCTGGCCATGGCCTCCAAGGCCTGATTTTTAAGTGCGGTACTGGCTGTATTGATGCTTTTCTTAGCAGATCTCGCTAAGGCTAATTGTTCTTGTGTTGTTCCCATACGTTTTCCTCTAGAATTCTGTAAAGAGTAGGTCAATCTCAGGAGTTACCGAGATCCAATCATCCCGGTGGATGAGGATTCCCTTAGCTTTTTTAGATTGGAGTAGATCGCGCACAGCTGATTGGCCCAGACGAACCTTGCCTTTTCCTAGTAATTGACCAGTCTCTTGATGATAGACGCTGACGATGTCGTGATAAGAGAAATCCCCTTCTGCCTTGGTCACACCAGAAATTAATAAACTCTTCCCATGATCCAACAGGGCTTCCGCTGCTCCAGCATCCACCCAAACGGCTCCTTTGCTTTCAGCATAAAAGGCTAGCCATTGCTTCTGGGTTTTTAAGCCCTTATCCTCTGCAAGGAAGTAACTGCCATCTGCTTGCTCTTGCGCAGCTTCGAGCAAGGCATCAGACTTGAGAGACGAGCAAATATAGACAGGAACCCCTGACTCGGTCGCAAGGGTCGCTGCCTTGAGTTTGGTCAGCATTCCACCAGTTCCGTTGCTACTGCCAGCACCACCAGCCATCTCGATCATCTCGCGGGAAATGTGTTCGATTCGATCCAAGCGCTTAGCTGTTGGATCCTGAGAAGGATTGGCTGTATAGAGACCATCTACATCTGTTAGAAGCACCAAAAGATCAGCTTGAACCATGGCTGCAACCTGCGCACTCAATGTATCATTGTCTCCTACTTTTAACTCAGCAATCGAGACCGTATCGTTTTCATTGATAATCGGGATGGCCCCACGATTAAGCAAGACAGAAAGGGCCTGGTGAGCATTCTTATAGCGGCGCTGATCCGCAAAGTCATCCTGGGTCAACAAAATCTGCGCAGAAACAATGTTGCGCAAGAGCAGGTTGGCTGTGTATTCTTCCATCAGTAAGCCTTGCCCAACTGCCGCAGAAGCTTGCTTGTCTGCCACCTTGGTCGGCCGTTTTTTAAAACCAAGGGCACCAAACCCAGCAGCAACTGCCCCTGATGAGACCAAGATCAACTCATAACCTGATTCATGTAAGAGAGCCAACTGCTGCGTAATGACCTTGACCTTCTGTCTGGAGAGACTCCCATCGGGATTGGTCAAAGACGAGGTCCCTACTTTAAAGACGATTCGTTTTGCTTTCATCGCTATGATTCTTTCTAATACTATTTATTTCGTATCTAATGAAAGTGACTGAATCTCCATTCAGCCATCTTCACTATCCTTTTCGAAGGTCTTCCAGCGTTTTCTCAAAGATCGCTGGCACTTCTGCTGTAAATTCCAAGGTCTCGCCTGTACGGGGGTGGGTAAAACCTAGTGTCCGCGCATGAAGAAACTGTCCTTGTCCTTTAAGTGTCTTCTTAGGACCATAAGCAGGATCTCCAGCTACTGGATGGCCAATATAGGCCATATGCACCCGAATTTGGTGGGTCCGACCAGTCTCCAGTTGCAACTCTACCAAGGTGTAATTCCCAAAGCGTTCCAAGACTTGAAAACGGGTCACTGCTGGTTTTCCTTTTGCCGTCACCGCTTGTTTTTTCCGGTCCTTTTCACTGCGACCAATTGGTGCTTCAATCATGCCCCGATCGTTAGGAAGGTTGCCATGGACAATGGCCCAATACTTCCGTAGAGATTTTTTGTCTTTTAGTTCCTCTGCTAAGGCGACGTGAGCTTGGTCATTTTTTGCGACCATCAGGAGACCTGACGTGTCTTTATCGATCCGATGAACGATCCCTGGACGCAATTCCCCATTGATCCCTGAAAGGTCCTTAACATGGTATAACAGCGCATTGACCAAGGTTCCACTGGTATGACCCGCACTTGGGTGAACAACCATGCCTTGAGATTTATTAACCACCACAACATCCTGGTCCTCATAAACGATGTCTAAGGGCAGATCTTCTGCTTCATAACTGACCTCTTCCACTTCTGGGACTTCATACTGGATGATGTCTCCTTCTTTGACCGTGTACTTGGCTTTTTTCACAGTCCCATTGACCAGAACTTTCCCTTCTTTGATCTGCTCATTGGCCACAGCTCGTGACAAGGTAGTCAAATCCGCCAAAGCCTTATCCAGTCGCGCACCGGCTACTTCGATTTTAATTTCCATGCGTTTCCTCTTTCAACATCAGGATCAGGAGCAAGAAAACTCCAACTGTCAAATAACTATCTGCTACATTAAAAATGGCAAAATTCATAAAATCCAGGTGGAACATATCGACCACAAAGCCTTGACGCAGGCGATCGATAAAATTCCCCAAGCCACCTGCAATCACCAAGGTCAAACCCGTCACCATCCAAAGCGACCCCTTGAGGTGCTTATAAAGATAATAAAAGGCCCCCACCATCACGACTAGAGTGATGAGGGTAAAGAACCATTGCTGATTTTCAAGAAGTGAAAAGGCTGCACCTGTGTTTTGAAGATAGGTCAGACTGACCACATGGGGAATAAAAGACTTAACGACACCCAGTGGAATGTTCTTGACTACACACCATTTGACCAACTGATCCAGTAGGATCAATAGCACGATTGCTACCGGAACCATTGTTTTTCTCTTCATTTCTTACCTCTTTTGATCAAAATACTCTACCATGACCTCGACAAACTTCTCTGCTACAGGGGAGAGATCCATCTCTTCGCGTTTGACATAGACCATTTTATTGTCCAAGTTGTCTTCTAAAGGAATCACGGTAATGCCATTCACTGACTGGCTATCTAAAAAGCCTGATCCTGTCGCATAAGCATCTGTCCGCTCCAAGATCCCATTCAAGGTAGCCCGGTCGGTTACATTGAACATTTGGGAGCTCGAACTGGTATCGACAAAGTTCTCTGAATAATAGAGGTACTCATCTTTTTCTTGGGTAAAGCGAACAGTTGGCAATTGAGCTAGATCTTCCATGACCAGTTTTTTCTTCTTAGCCAGAGGGTGTCCCTTGCGAAGGTAAATATGAGTCTGAAAAGGAATCAAATCCACCACTTCAAGTCCTAATTTATCAACCCGTTGCATAATTCCCTTGGTATTTTGACGGTTGAGATAAATAATCCCTAACTCACTATGCCCTTGAGCCACTTCATCCAAAATTTGGACCGTCGTTGACTCAAAGATGCGGAAGTTTTTATTTTCCGGATAGCGGATCGAGAATTCCGTCATCAATGGTGGCAAGAAGTCATAGTGTTGACTAGAAATAGAGAATTCTTTCTTCTCTTCTTCAGGACTGGCATATTGATTTTGAAAAATATCAAACCCTTTGACCACATCCTGCGCTTTTTCATAAAATTCCATTCCCCGACGGGTCAAAAAAGTTCCAGAACTGGTCCGACGAAAAATCTTAAACCCCAGTTCTTTTTCCAGATCTCTGACGGAGATGGACAAGCTAGGCTGACTTACATACATTTTTTCAGCAGCCTCACGAAAAGTACCACTGTTGGCAATCGCCACTACATATCGTAATTGTTGTATATTCATTCTATTTTCCTTATTACAGTATCGATCTATTATACCATAAATTAGGGGCTGAAAGAAGAGATCCGTTTAAGAGACCCTCTTCTAGTAAAAATAAAAAAGAGAGTGGGACAGAAATCGGTAATTCGTTAGAATTCGATTTCGTCGTCCCACCTCCGCACAGTTGAGTAGGGCTGTGAAAGCTGATGAAATCAGCTTAGTAGAGCCCACTCAACCACTGCGTTTTGCTCGACAATCCAAAAACAATTGAGAGGCTAGGACTTCTGTCCCAGCCTCTTATACTTATTCAATCACTTGACTTTCAGCTACTTTCTTGTACCAATGAGCCGATTTCTTTGGATAGCGCTCTTGGGTTTCAAAGTCCACATAAAAGAGACCATAGCGTTTTTCATAACCATTAGACCAAGAGAAGACGTCCATGAGAGACCAGATGAAGTAACCTTTGACATTAGCACCATCTGCAATCGCATCAGACAAGACCTCCAAGTGTTGCTTCACATAATCAATCCGGCCATCATCATAAACCGTATTGTCCACAAATTCATCTTTGTATCCCAATCCGTTTTCAGTGATGTAGATCTTTTTGTAGTTTGGATAATCTTTCTTAACACGCATGATTTGATCATACAACCCTTGAGGATAAATGATCCAATCCCAGTCTGTACGAGGGACATAGTCAGGAGCTACACGACGTCCAACACCTTTGATTTGGTATTTAGAGCTTCCTTTTTCCCCTTTACCGTTATGAATGATTTCTGTTTCGCCGTCAAAAGCTTCCATCCAGTCACTCATGTAGTAGTTAATTCCAAGGAAGTCGTTCAAATCTTTAGCTGCTTCAAGCGCTGCAAAGTCTTCGTCACGAAGATCCAAGCTACCACCATTGGCAGATAAGATGTGATTAACACCTTCCATAGTTTCATCGGAATAGTGACCAAGGTAGGTTGCATCTAGAATAAATTTGTTGTGAATGATATCTTCCAACTCAGCCGCACGTACATCTGCAGGATTTTTAGGATCCAATGGATACTTAGTTGGAAGGGCGTGAACAACCCCGATTTCACCTGTATAACCTTTATCTTTGTACAATTTCACAGCACGCGCATGAGAAACCATCATATTGTGGTGTGATTGGAAGACTTTGGCAAGGTCATACTGAATTCCTGGTGGGAATTTCCCTACCAAGTACTGACCATCACCGATTGGGCCGATTTCATTGAAGGTTGTCCAGTAGTTGACTTCTGGGAATTCTTCAAAACAGAAGGCCGCATAATCTATAAAATGTTCGATGTTTTCACGGTTCAAGAAGTCTCCATTTGAGTGAAGAGCCTCAGGGGTATCAAAGTGATGGAGAGTTACGAATGGTTCTACATGACGTTTATGACATTCTGCAAATAACTTATGATAGAATTCTACCCCTTTTGGATTGACTTCACCATAACCAGTTGGGAAAATACGCGACCAGGCAATGGAAATCCGAATACCATTGACACCGTATTCTTCAGCTAATTGAAGGTCTACTGGATATTTGTGGTAGAAATCACTAGCAGGTTCTGCTGTATACCAATAGTTATCAGCTAAGTATTTGTCCCATGCAACAGGGCCTTTCCCATCTGTATGAGTAGCCCCTTCTGCTTGATAGGCGGCTGTAGCGCCACCAAAAATAAAATCTTTAGGAAGTGTTTTTGTCATTTTTTCACCTATTTCTTAATTGAACCAAATGAAAAGTGAGCGGAGAGGAGTTAGTGAGCCATCCATCTCCATCTCACTTCTTGTTCCAAGCCACCGAATTGTGACATGAGGAGGTAAAAACGATATATTTTTACCGACGAATTAACAAGTCGATTAGGAAAATCGCCATAGCGATTTCCGTTACGATAGGAGACTGTTTCACAGTCCCTATCGTTAATCGAATTGTTCTTGAACGAATGCAAGAGCGCCTTTACCATCACGAGTCAACTTGATGTATTGAGCTCCTTCAGTCTTAGCCAATTTGATTCCAAGTTTATCTGTTTCAGCCTTCATATCTTCATAGTTTGAAGCTACTTGAGGAGCAAGGATAACAAGGTCAAATTCTGGCAACATTTCACGGTGAGCACCGTAACCACCAGCAGCAGCCTTCACAGGAACATTGTATTCTGCAGCAGCTTTATTCAAAGCATTGGCAAGAAGTCCACTAGTTCCACCACCGGCACAAAGAACCAATACGTTTGTTTCTTTTGTGATATTGTTTTGAACTGGTTCACCTTCAACACCAGCTTTTTCAAGAATAGCATCTGCTTTTGCAGTGTTAAAGTTTGCAGCAACTTTTTCTTTCAAGCTATCGTTTGATTTACCTGAACGTTCTTCTTCAAGAATTTGTTCATCGTAAACTTTAACGAATGGGTAGTAAATGATCACGTCTACTACAACAAGAAGTGCAGCAAGGATGAAGGAAAGTACTTGGAAGTTCGTACCAAGAACAATACCCAGAGGTCCAGGAGTTGTCCATGGTAGGTTAGAAGTAAATGAGTTCATTCCCAAGGTATCAACAAAGAATTTGAAGATCCATACGTTTGCAATTGGAGCAAAGATAAATGGAATGAAGAAGATTGGGTTCAATACCAATGGAGCACCGAACAAGATTGGTTCGTTAACACCAAAGAATGTTGGAACTACAGATGCACGTCCAATTGCACGGTTACGTTTTGATTTCGTTAACCACATGAACATGAATGGAACGACAAGAGTCGCACCAGTACCACCCATAGTAACGATAAACATTTGAGTACCTGAAGTAAGGATCTTATCAGCGTGCATTCCTTGTTGAATCAAGTTCAAGTTTACTTCGGCATTTGCATAAGTGATCGCTGCAATCGCAGGCTCAACGATAGATGGGCCGTGAATACCAATAAACCAGAAGAATGCAAAAGCACCGAAAATGATCGTAATTCCAACATAACCATCTGCTGCTGAGAAGAGAGGAGCAAGAAGCGTACCGATAGATTCAGCTACTGTTACACCGAGACCGCCCTTAACAATCAATTCAAGTCCATAAAGGAGAACCACTGATACAGTGAATGGAATCAAGTCTTTAAATACTTGAGAGATATTTGGTGGAACCTCGTCTGGCATGCGAATCGTCACATTATTTTTCACACAGACCTTATAAACATTAACGGTAACAAAGGCTGCAATGAAGGCTGTCAACAGACCTTTTGTACCCATGAAGGCTGTTAAGAATCCACCTTCTTTAGCAGGTTCGGCAGCCATGAGCAAGAAGCCAACCATAGAAGCCAACATTGTAGAAATGAAGTTGATTTGGTTAGTTGCTGGAAGGTCGCGGTTCATTGAATCAGTCAAAGCCTTAGCCGTTGTACCACCAACGAAGAAGGCCAAGATGCCCATAGAATAGCTATATGGAGTCATCAAGAAAGTTTCAATATCTTTAGACCAATGGAATCCCCAAGCGTTTGGTACATACGCAATTAGGATGAAGATAGATGAGAAAAGGATAACAGGCATCCCTGCAATAAAGCCATCCCGAATCGCTCGCAAATATTTGTTTCGAGAAATCTTTTCAAAGAAAGGTTTCCCTTTTTCAATCAGTTCAATCAGTTTATTCATTATTTCGCTCCTCTTTTATATAGTTCAATCAGATGGTGAATCACGTCTTTTAATAGGATTGTTGTCATGAGATGGTCTTGACCATGCATCATGGTAATGCTATAGGGGATTTCTTCTCCTGCTGCTTCATGCGCTAGCATGGTCGTTTGAGATTTGTGAGCCTCAGCGATACAAGACCCCGCTTCTTCTACTAAGGATTCTGCTTTAGCAAAATCACCATTTTCAGCAGCTTTTAAGGCTTCCACTAATTTTGATCGAGCGTCACCGGCATAAGCGACAATTTCAAAGCCAAGTAATTGGACTTCTTCTTTATTCATGTTGGTTCCTCCTTATGATACCTTTTGAAAATTTTTATAATAGACGTTGAATATGAAGGGCTAAATAGACTTTTTCATTAGGAGATATCTTGGCTCCTGTCTGTTCAGCGATGGTTTGGTAGATTTGATGACTAATCTCATAAGCCTTTGGATAACTTAGCTGAATCAGTTGTTCCATCTCGCTCAAACCTTCTGGATCTTCTCTTCCCTTATCTAGCGAATCTAGGAAATAATTGAGATGGATCATAAAGCGATCATAGAAATGACTGTTTTCTTCTTTCCGTTTCAATCCATTTTGAGCTAGTTTTTCTTCTACAGCTTTCAAAATAACTTGTCGGTCCTGAACATCTGGATCTTGCTCATGAATCATTTCCCCTTGTGCATTAATGAAATGATAAGCGATGCGATTCACTTCATCGTCAGGAAATTGATCCAAGAGCCGCTTTCGAAAGATCTCAATCGCTTCTTTTGCGATTTTATAGGGAATCGGATGCATAGCAGACACATCAGGAAGGTCACTGTATTTATATCTTCCCTGTTGAACTGCCTGGTAAGAACAAAAGATGTGATCTGTTAATGTCACATAGATATATTCTTGAACAGGATAGGCATATTTCTTAGACAAGGTATCAATCACTTCATAAGTGGTTGTAATGAAATCAAGAGGAACATTCTTTAGAAGGGCCATAAAGTTTTCTCTTGACTCATCCGTGTTTAAACGAAATACTTTTTCGACCTTATCATCAGCTACTAGATCATGTTTCTTTTTCCCAAATGCAATCCCACTCCCAATAACAATCAACTCTTGTTGTAGTTCATTTTGAACCAAAGCAACATTATTGTTCATTGGATGGATAATACGATACATGAGGCTCTCCTTTGTAAAATTTGTTAAAAGCAAATAAAAATGACCACGAAGCAACTGAAAAAACTAGCATACACTAATTGTTCAGTCTACTTGTGGTCACGCCTAATCTAACTTAGTAACGCTCACTGCTATTCAACTTATAAACTTATTCTATCATAAACTTTTTGTTTTGTAAACCCTTACAGCGAAAATTTTTAAACATTTTTTTATAAAAAATAAACAAGACCTTGAAATAATGAAGAGGCTGGGATAAAAGTCCTAGCCTCTCAATCATCTTTGGATTGTCGAGCAAGACGCAGTGGTTGAGTGGGCTCTACTACGCTGATTTCATCAGCTTTTACAGCCCTACTCAACTGTGCGGAGGTGGGACGATGAAATCGAATTCTAACGAATTACCGATTTCTGTCCCACTCTCATTTTTCTTATGAAACCGATTCGAAATTCATTCTTTTCTGCGTATCTTCTACGACGTCTTTTAAAGTGGTTTGAGCCATTTCTTTTTCCATAGCAGTCTGAATGTCCTCAAGCTTCCCATCTAAAACATTGTGGATATTGTGACCAATTGGGCAGGCTGGATTCGGATTGTCATGAAAACCAAATAATTGACCTGTCGAACCTAAGCATTCTACCGCTTGATAGATATCCAGCAGGCTGATCTCATCGGCTGCTTTAGCGAGTTCAGCTCCTCCTGTCCCACGCGCTACATGGATCAATCCAGCTTTTTTCAACTGAGACAAGGTCTTTCGAATAATAACAGGATTCACGCCAACACTTCCTGCCAAAAAATCACTGGTTACTTTTGTTTTTTCTCCTTGTAGAGCAATCATGATCAAGACATGAGTCCCAATGGTAAAGCGACTCGAAATTTGCATGTTTTTACTCCTTTCTGCCAGTTCTGAAAGTGGTATCTATTGAACGATTGTCAACAGATGACTCTTACTACCCTTATTATACTAGTTTTTGTTGTAATGTCAACAGTTACACTATTGGAAAAAATCCTCTAACCAAGCATCGATTTCTCGATCATGACCTTCTCTCTGCTCAATCTCATGAAGTAGCTCATGATTGTGGGTATGATGAATGCCATTGACCAAACTTTCATAATACACTTGATAATAAGGAAGATGGAGGTCTTTAGCAAGTTGGAGTTCTTTTTGCACATCATAATCCACCCGTCTAAAATCGACATCTTTTAGCCCCATTTGATCAAATTCAAGAATGGCATACATGGCCCGAAGATCCTTGCGAAGATTCTTTTCCAAAAAGAAGGGTTGACCGATCGACCCAGGATTGATGATCAGTTCTCCTCCTGTCCCGTAGCGAAAAAACTGCTGGTGAATGTGTCCGTAGACTGCAATATCACAAGACGGGTTTGTCACCAAGCGATCAAAATCCTTCTGCTCACCAATGTGGATCAATTCCCGACCCCAATTCTTGTCAGGTAAGTGGTGGGTAATGCCGATCTTTAAACCTGCGATTTCTCTATGGACCTGCATGGGCATTTCCTGCATGTCTTCAATTTCCTGGGGCGTGATTTCTTCAAGAATATATTGACACTGGCGCATGAGGTAGCGATGACTGGGTCTGGTCTCATCCAGCATCCCCCTCATGGCCCGCCAAAGACTATCTTCCCAGTTCCCAAGGACTTTTACCGTAATCGGTAACTCCTCTAACATCTCCAAGAGGGCCCGTCTCCCTGTTCCTGGCATCAAACTATCTCCTAAGAGCCAATATTCATCCACCTTGGCTTTTCGACTATCCTCTAGGACAGCTTCCAAAGCTGTCGTATTTCCATGAATATCTGAAAGTAAAGCAATTTTAGTCATGATCTTCTCCTACTATCCATTATAACAAAGAGTAGAAAAACTTCCACCCTGGGGTGAAAGTTTTATGAGAATTCTATGCTGCTCGAAATGAAAAATAAGGTTAGAGGACTCATTTTGTCGCTATCAGCTACGGGCTTTGTATCTTAGTCTACTGATTTGAGGGCTTCGAGCATGTCTACTTTTCGGAGATAATGGTCAACATAAATTCCTAACAGGACCAAAAGAAGGATCAGTCCCCCTACAGGGAAGAGGAAAACACCAAGTCCTACTTTGGGGTAAAAGAGAATGGCATCTGGTGCAATCATGGCAATAAGAAATTGATGAAGATAATAGCCCCCCACTAACCCCATGAGGATCCCTATGATAGACAATAAGATGGTTTCGCGGTAAATATAGAGTGTCACTTCCTTATTATGGAATCCCAAGACCTTGATGGTCGATAATTCACGGATCCGTTCTGCCACATTGATATTGGTTAAATTATACAAGATCACGATAGCTAACAAAACCGATACAACTACTAGAATCATCATGGTGGTGTCCAACGATTTGGCAACTGAGTTAAAGAGGGAAATCATCGAAGCATTTTGACTGACTGCCTTCACAGCTGCAAGAGCCATCATGTCCCGACTAACTGCTTGCACTTGTTGTGTGGATGAATTTCGCAGCTGTACCAAATAGCTGTTTTCTGAAGTCCGCTCTCCGTAGATTTTTTGGTAACTTGCCTGATCCATATAGATAAAATGGCCGACATAATTTTCAGTGATTCCTGCCACCTTAAAAGAGTGGCCATCTAGGGTCAGTCGATCCCCAACTGTAATCTGGGCTAGTTGTGCCAGTTTGCTACTGATGATAACCCCTTTCTTTAGAGACAAGGACTCCCCTTGCTTGAAAGAACGCAGGCTGACAAAGGGAGAAAAATCTGCACGATCCGTAACCAACATCGTAACGGTCTGTTTGTCGTGTCCATTTTTTAAAGAAGCTTCAATGACCTTACTATAGATGGCTCGATAATCCTTGATGTCTGATTTTGCCAGACGATTGGTTAGTTCTTTGCTTTCTTGGTAGGAGGCATTCGTTTTTTTGGCTACAATCAACTCATAAGATAGGATCTCTTGAAATTGGCGTTTGGAAACACTTCCTACAGAAGATTGAATCCCTAGCCCTGCAAAGAGGAGAGCAACAGAACCTGCCACTCCAAAAATGGTCATCAGCATCCGTTGTTTGTAACGAAAGAGATTACGAGCAGTGACCTTGTGAGTGAAACTCAGACGCTTCCAAATAAAATGGAGACGCTCCAGGAAAATCTTCGAACCGGATACCGGTGGTTTGGGAAGTAATAGAAGATTGGCTTCTTCTTTTAATTCCTTACGCGAAACCCAATAAGCCGGAAGCACACTCGCAACGAAAGACAGTCCGAGCGCAATCAGAGTCATATCCCCATAAAAATACTCTCTGCTCTCTCCAATCACCATCCCTTGCGTAATAATGTTGGAAATGATCCCCGATAGGAAATAATGGCCCAGCAAGGTTCCTAGAAGGGTACCGATCGTCCCTGCAAAGAATCCATAGAGAACAAATTTGAGAATGATGTCCCTGGTACGATAGCCCAGTGCCTTAAATATACCTGCATTGGTCCGCTCTTCATCGACAAAGCGGGTCATCGTGGTAAAGGTCACCATGGCGGCTACCAGATAAAGAACAACCGGAAAAATATTTCCGACAGCGGAGATACTACTACTGGCATTGCTATACATCAGGTAACCTTGTCCACCTGGCATGGTCTTGCGATCATAGACATGATAAGTTGGAATTTCCAGCTGATCTCGCTCCCTTTGGGCTTTTTTCAGCTCACCCTCTTTTTTTTCAAGCTCCGTTTCACCTGCAGTCCAGTCCTTCTTTTTCTGATCCAGTTGTTCTTTGGCTTGATGGAGCTTTTCTTGACTGGCTACTTGCTCTTTAGCTGGCAGAAATGGAGCTAATTTCTTGAACTGGGCCTCCTGCAAGTCTAATTGTTTTTGAGCCTGATCGATCTGATTTTTAGCTGACTGGAGGGTTTCCTTGGCACGACTGAGTTCTTTCTGGCCTTTTTGAATCTGCCCATCCGCCTCCTGCTTGAGTCTTTGATAGCGAGCCTTTCCATTGTCTTTCAGAAGTTTTTCTAACTCTTCTTGATGAGCTTTGAGCCCTTTTTGGTAGACTTGCGAAAAAGAATCTAAAGACTTCAGATCATCAAACTGGATCCGCGCCATCGCGGGAAGTTTAGTCGTAAAGACCTCTTTTGAAACTAGTGCATAGGCATCTAGATTTCCACTACCACTCATGGCAGTGCCTAAATTCTTTTGAGACCACATCTCAGAGGATTGAACAAAACCAACAATGGTGAATTGCTTTCGCTTTAAACTAGAGCGCGTTCCAGCCTTTTCTTCAAGTGTGAGGGTATCCCCTATCTGATAGCGATCCTCCCAAAAACTTGCTAGGGCCAGTTCCCCTTCTTTTTTGGGCAGGCGCCCCTTGGTCACACGAAAGAAAGAAAGACTTTTTGGGGCAGAAAACAGTCGAATTGCCTTTCCTGTTCCTTTCACTGTCAGATCCAGCAGTGAACCAAATTCGACACGCGCCCCTTTGACTCCTAAAAGCTCCTCTTGGTCTGCCTGGTCTAATCCCAAGTCCCCCATGACAGCAAGATCTAGCATCTTTTGTTGCTGAATAAACTGGTTAGCCGTTCGATGCATATTTGGAGTAGTCACCTTTAAGCCTACCAAGGCCAAGCTTCCCAATAACATCAAGGTTAAGATGGAGAGAAAACGTCCTTTTGAATGTGTAAAGGAAGCAAACAAATCCTTCCAATAGACTTTTCGTTTCATGCTAGCACCTCTTCTAATACTCTAGTGTAGCAATATCTTGAGGAAGCTCATTGATTTCTACTGACTTGACCTTGGCATCATGCATGCGAATCACACGGTCTGCAATCGGAGCTAGAGCCCCATTATGGGTTACGATGATGACCGTCGCTCCCTTTTTTCGAGACATATCCTGTAAAATCCCCAATACTTGCTTACCTGTCTGGTAGTCTAAGGCTCCTGTAGGCTCATCGCAAAGGAGAATTTTAGGGTTTTTCGCCACTGCCCGAGCAATCGCCACCCGTTGTTGCTCTCCACCTGACAATTGTGCAGGAAAATTATCAAGACGATTGCCAAGTCCTACTTCTCTTAAAACGGCTTCCGGATCCAAGGCATCAGAGACGATTTCTGAAGCCAATTCGACATTTTCCTTGGCTGTCAGATTGGCTACTAAATTATAAAATTGAAAGACAAAGCCAACGTCATCTCGTCGATAATCCGTTCGTTGATGGGAATTGAGCTTAGAAATATCCACCCCATCAATCAGGACCTGTCCTTCGTCATTCGTGTCCATCCCTCCTAAGATATTGAGAACTGTTGATTTTCCAGCTCCTGACGCCCCTAAAATAATGACCAATTCGCCTTTTTCAATCTCAAAAGAAACATCCTGATTAGCGAGAATCTCCGTTTCTCCACTAGTGTATCGCTTGTAACAGTGCTGCATTTCGATGTAGGCCATTTTTTCTCTCCTCCCTCCTATTTCCTATCTATATTATAGTCCTTTTCGTATAGATTACAAAGAAATCGAGGCATCACCAATAGTGATTCTTCCTCATTATCATGAACTATTATAAATTTTATGCTATAATTAGAGAGAAATTTGATTTATTCTTAGAAAGAAGGCTCATCATGAGTTTACAACAGTTTGAAAGGAAATCTCTTCAAGAAATCAACCAGTCTATTGACGTGCCAAAAGGCATCCCTTTTTGGAAGACCCTCCTGCTCTTTTCAGGACCAGGAAGTCTGGTAGCTGTCGGCTATATGGACCCGGGAAACTGGATTACTAGTGTGGTCGGAGGGGCACAATACCGCTACCTCCTCTTATCAGTGGTTCTTCTCTCCTCTTTAATCGCCATGCAGTTGCAACAAATGGCTGGTAAACTAGGAATTGTCCATCGTAAGGACCTGGCCCAAACAACCGCCCATCACTTGCCAAAATGGCTTCGCTATACCCTTTGGATTGTGATCGAGCTTGCCCTGATGGCGACAGATTTAGCAGAAGTCATCGGATCAGGGATTGCCCTCCACCTTCTTTTTGGCTGGCCCTTGCTTTTTTCCATTCTGATCACCATCTTTGATGTCTTCCTCTTATTGGGGCTCATGCATCTAGGATTTCGAAAGATCGAGGCCATCGTATCAACCTTGATCCTCACGATCCTTGCGATTTTTGGTTATCTCGTCTTTCTTTCGAAGCCAGATATCGGGGGAATCTTCGCTGGCTTCCTCCCTCAAAAAGAGGTGCTAGGAATTGGGCTACCAAAAGGAAATGAAGCCTTAACCCTGGCGCTTGGAATCATCGGAGCAACGGTGATGCCCCACAACCTCTATCTCCACTCTTCCATTTCGCAAACGCGTAAGGTCGATTACAAAGATCCAGCAGATATCAAACGGGCAGTGCGCTTTATGACCTGGGATTCAAATATTGAATTGAGTTTGGCCTTCGTCGTCAACTCCCTCCTCTTGATTCTTGGAGCGGCCCTCTTCTTCGGTCACGGGGATAAGATCGGTGCTTTTTCTAGCATGTACAATGCCCTCAAGGATAACCACATTGCCGGTGCTATCGCTAGTCCCTTCTTGTCCACCCTCTTTGCCATCGCTTTGTTAGCCAGTGGTCAAAATTCAACCATTACTGGGACCCTAACTGGTCAAATCGTTATGGAAGGTTTCTTGAGATTCCGCCTGCCACAATGGGTCGTTCGTCTCATGACTCGGATCATTGCCCTTCTTCCTGTCATCATCGTTGCGATCTTATTTGGAGATCAGGAACATGTCCTTGATGACCTTCTGGTTTATTCTCAAGTCTTCCTATCAGCGGCTCTTCCATTCTCCATCTTCCCTCTGGTTTATTTCACCTCCAACAAGGAAATCATGGGAGAGCATGTCAATGCGAAATGGAATACTTTCTTAGGCTATCTCGTTGCGATTGTCTTAACTATCTTAAATTTCAATTTGATCGTGACAACTTTTATCAAATAAAGAGAGAGTGGGACAGAAATCGGTAATTCGTTAGAATTCGATTTCGTCGTCCCACCTCCGCACAGTTGAGTAGGGCTGT
>NZ_JACLQX010000007.1:0-89164 GCF_016648925.1 Streptococcus parasanguinis
CCGAACACAGCAGTTAAGCCCTAGAACGCCGGAAGTAGTTGGGGGTTGCCCCCTGTGAGATAAGGTAGTCGCTTAGCTTGATTCCGCCATAGCTCAGTTGGTAGTAGCGCATGACTGTTAATCATGATGTCGTAGGTTCGAGTCCTACTGGCGGAGTATAGAATAAAAGAGATCAAGTAATTGATCTCTTTTTTACTTTTCATTTTAATGTTAATTAAAGCTCCGTTTAGTTAACGGAGCTTTTCTCTATTTAGTTATTTGGGAAAAATGCTTGATATAAGGCTTTAATTGCTTTTTCTTCTTGATCTTTACTTACAACAAACATGATGGAAACTTCACTAGAACCTTGCGAGATCATTTGAATATTCACTTCATTCTCTGATAGTGCTTTGGCTGCAGTGGCAGTAACCCCCACTTGACTCTTCATTTTCTCACCAACAATCATAATGATGGAAAGATCATGTTCAATTTCGGCTGTGTCAACTTCGAGCTTTTGCGTTAATTGTTTTAAAATTTCTTGTTCTTTGATTGGAGTCAGTTCACGAGAACGCAAAATGATGGACAAGTCATCGATTCCTGTTGGCATATGTTCCCAACTGATATTGAGATCTTCTAAAATTTGAAGGACTTTTCGACCAAAACCGACTTCACGGTTCATAAGGTATTTTGTAGTGTTAATACTAACGAATCCTGAATCACCTGCAATTCCTACAACAGTCACATGATCATTTGAATGTTCCAAAACAATGCGGGTTCCAGGGTGGTCTGGATTATTTGTATTTTTAATAACTAATGGAATTTTACCTCTGTATGCTGGAACGAGTGCTTCATCATGCAAGACTGAAAAACCAGCATAGGCTAATTCACGCATTTCTTTGTAGGTTAATTCGGGAATAGAATGTGGGTGTTTAATAATACCTGGATGTGCTGCAAAGATACCATTTACGTCTGTAAAGTTTTCGTATAAGTCTGCTTTTACACCTGCTGCAATGATCGATCCTGTAATGTCAGATCCACCACGAGAAAATGTACAAATGTCGCCATCTTGAGTAACACCAAAGAAACCTGGAATGACAATCACTTCACTTGAATCTTTTAGTTCTTCAATTTTATCGTAACTAGATGGTAAAATACGAGCGTTGGAAGGTTCTGCAGTGACCGTAATTCCTGCTTCTTTTGGATGGATATATCTTGCTTCTAATCCATTTTGATTGAAATAGGCAGCAATGAGTTTAGCATTGTTATTTTCACCTGCTGCTAGGAATGCATCGTATGTAAATGGATTCCCTTTTTTAGGTAAATTTGTTAAATCATAGATATCTTCAGCAATTTCCTGAATAATAGAATCTTTGAGACCCAATTCCTCTGTAATGGCACGATAACGTTCAATAATCCACTGTTGTGTTTGTGTGACATCCTTATCTGAAGTAAATTCTTTATAATACCGGATCAGAGCGTCTGTTACTTTTGTATCTTCAGCGTTGCGTTTGCCTGGAGCTGATACAACTACAAATCTTCTTTCTGGATCATCTTTAATGATATCAAGTACTTTTTTTAATTGAGAAGCTGATGCTAGAGAACTTCCACCGAATTTAGTTACTTTCATATTTTCTCCTTAATAGTTTCATTAATACATTATACCAAAGTTCAGTTATTGATACAATGTATTTACAGATAGGGCATAAAATAATTGATTCTGTAGAGGAGAGAAATTGTAATTATTCAAATTTTACAATTTTGTTACATCTTATAGATATATTTTACTATTTTACTTTTTTGTGGTATGATATGTTATAATTCAAAAGTTTTAATATCAAAATATTTTATATTTAAACAAAAGGAGTCTGTGATGTTTGAAACAATTTTGTATTCTGTCGAAAACGACCTCGCGACAATCTCTTTAAATCGTCCTGAAGTATCCAATGGTTTTAACATTCCAATGTGTCAGGAAATTTTAGCTGCCCTGGAAGATGCAGAAAAAAATGAGGAAGTAAAATTCATTATTCTATCAGCAGAAGGGAAAATCTTTTCAGTTGGTGGAGATTTGAGCGAAATGAAACGCGCAGTCGATGCGGATGACATCGAGTCTCTTGTTTTAATTGCCGAATTAGTTAATACGATTTCAAAGAAAATCAAGCAATTGCCAAAACCGGTTATTATGGTGGCAGATGGAGCGGTTGCTGGAGCAGCTGCTAACATTGCAGTAGCTGTTGATTTTTGTATTATTAGTGATCGTACTAAATTTATCCAAGCCTTTGTTGGGGTTGGTTTAGCACCGGATGCGGGTGGGTTATTCTTATTAGGAAAAGCTATTGGTATGTCTCGGGCTACTCATTTAGTAATGACAGGTGAAGCTTTGACTGCAGAAAAAGCATTGGAGTATGGCCTAGCTTACCGCGTTTGTGAATCTGAAAAACTTGAGAAAACGGTTGATCAATTGCTTAAAAAATTAAGAAGAGGATC
Source organism: Streptococcus parasanguinis (assembly GCF_016648925.1). Classification (GTDB taxonomy): domain Bacteria; phylum Bacillota; class Bacilli; order Lactobacillales; family Streptococcaceae; genus Streptococcus. Next base: position 2,464 of record NZ_JACLQX010000007.1, read on the forward strand.
TTCAAATTCTTATGCTGCTATGAAAGAAATGGTTTGGGAAGCCTTCTTGAAAGAATGGGACCAATATGCGAATCTTGAATTAAATTTGCAAAAGAAACTAGCATTTACAGAAGATTTTAAAGAGGGGGTTATTGCCTACTCTGAAAAACGTCGGCCACAATTTAAAGGAAAATAAATTTGTATCTTTTCCATGTTTTGTGAAAAAAAGCTTGCAAATTATTTTCATTTTTGATAAAATTTGACTATCAAAGTAAAATTAGGAGGTGGAGTTTTGAATTACCAATTAGTTAACGACTATTTAACATCCATCTTTAATAATGTTTTGGTTATTGAGGAGTCGAGCCTAAGAGCAAGTCGATTCAAAGATGTTTCTATTAAAGAAATGCATACGATCGATGTGATTGGTTCGACACCGAATGCAACCCCGAGTGATATTTCACGGGAGTTGATGGTGACTTTGGGGACTGTCACGACAAGTTTGAATAATCTTGAGCGCAAAGGGTATATCGAAAGAAGAAGATCGGAAGTTGATCGCCGGGTTGTACACTTGAGTTTAACGAAGAACGGTCGTCTACTTTATCGTCTTCATCAGCAATTCCATAAACGGATGGTCAACCAGATTATTGGAGATATGAGTCCCGAAGAGAAGAAAGTGATGCAAAAAGGATTGCAAAATCTGTATCGTTTCTTGGAGGAAATTAAATAATGGTCTTTGCTAAAATTAGTCAAGTTGCTCATTATGCACCTGACCAAGTCGTATCAAATGATGATTTGGCTGAGATCATGGATACAAGTGATGAATGGATCAGTAGTCGGACAGGTATCCTTCGGCGTCACATTTCAAAAGATGAGACGACAAGTGATCTAGCAACAATTGTTGCACAAAGATTATTAGCAAAAGCAAACTTAGATGCTGAGGAAATTGATTTCATCGTTGTTGCTACGATTACTCCAGACAGCTTAATGCCATCAACTGCAGCCCGAGTACAAGCTAATATTGGAGCTTCTCGAGCTTTTGCATTTGATCTGACTGCAGCATGTAGCGGATTTGTATTTGCATTAGCCACTGCTGAAAAATACATTTCTTCAGGTATGTACCGGCGAGGAATTGTGATCGGTAGTGAGACGCTTTCAAAAGTATTAGACTGGTCAGACCGTTCCACTTCAGTCCTTTTTGGAGATGGAGCTGGTGGTGTCTTGCTTGAAGCAAGTGACCAAAAATCGTTTTTGGCTGAAAATCTTTTTACGGATGGTAGCCGAGGTACTAGTCTTGAGTCTTGCTATTTGGGTCTCTCTTCCCCATATTCAGAGGAAGTTTCTGATCGAAGATATCTGACGATGGATGGACGGGCAGTTTTTGATTTTGCCATTCGTGATGTCACGAAAAGTATTCAAAAAATGATAGCAGACGCCTCTATGGAAGCAGAAGAGATTGACTATTTTCTGTTACACCAGGCGAATGACCGAATGTTAGATAAGATGTCAAAGAAGCTGGGTGTCTCTAGAGAGAAAATCCCAGCAAATATGATGGAATATGGGAACACTAGTGCTGCTAGTATCCCCATTCTATTATCGGAGTGTGTCGAGAATCATCGAATCAAGATGGATGGAAGTCAAAAAATTCTTCTAACAGGATTCGGTGGAGGTTTGACATGGGGCACACTTCTTGTTACAATCTAGTTAAACATGTGGAAACACATTTTAAAAATTTATATATTATTTTTTAAGGAGGCCTATCATGGCAGTATTTGAAAAAGTACAAGAAATTATCGTTGAAGAACTTGGTAAAGAACCATCAGAAGTAACTCTTGAGTCTACATTCGAAGATTTAGAAGCAGATTCATTGGATTTGTTCCAAGTTATCTCTGAAATTGAAGATGCTTTTGACATCCAAATCGAAACTGAAGAAGGATTGTCTACAGTTGGTGACCTTGTCGCTTACGTAGAAGAAAAAACAAAATAATGATAGATGAGAGTATCGAAAGATATTCTCTCTTGTTTAGGTAATAGTTTGAGGCTCAAAGAAACAATCTTTTAAACTCAAACTATTACTTAAGCGAAAAAAGAGGTAGGTATAATGCAAACACGAATTACTGAACTATTGAATATTAAATATCCAATCTTCCAAGGTGGGATGGCATGGGTCGCTGATGGTGACTTGGCTGGAGCAGTATCAAACTCCGGTGGTCTTGGAATCATTGGTGGCGGGAACGCTCCAAAAGAAGTTGTAAAGGCTAACATTGATAAAGTGAAGTCTATTACAGATAAACCTTTTGGTGTAAATATCATGCTTTTGTCCCCATTCGCGGATGACATTGTTGACCTGGTGATTGAAGAAGGTGTAAAGGTTGTTACAACTGGTGCTGGAAATCCTGGGAAATACATGGATCGTTTCCATGAAGCAGGGATCACTGTCATTCCTGTTGTTCCATCTGTTGCCCTTGCAAAACGGATGGAAAAATTGGGTGCCGATGCGGTGATTGCAGAAGGGATGGAAGCTGGAGGTCACATTGGTAAATTGACGACCATGACCTTGGTTCGTCAAGTGGTTGAAGCTGTTTCTATTCCAGTAATTGGTGCTGGAGGTGTCGCTGATGGTGCCGGTGCTGCAGCTGTCTTTATGTTAGGTGCCGAAGCTGTTCAGGTGGGAACTCGTTTCGTGGTTGCTAAAGAATCTAATGCTCACCAAAACTTTAAGAATAAAATCTTGAAAGCGAAAGATATTGATACGGTAGTTTCAGCATCAGTTGTTGGACACCCTGTTCGTGCGATCAAGAATAAATTGGCTTCTGCCTATAACCAAGCTGAAAAAGATTTCTTGGCAGGTAAGAAGACTCAAGAAGAAATTGAAGAATTAGGGGCAGGTGCTCTTCGCAATGCCGTTGTTGATGGAGATGTTGACAATGGATCTGTAATGGCAGGTCAAATTGCTGGTCTTGTGAGCAAGGAAGAAACCTGTGCTGAAATTCTAGAAGATATCTATTATGGTGCAGCCAAGGTAATTCAAAAAGAGGCTGCTCGTTGGGCAGATGTAAACGTCTAAAAACGTCGAAAGGATTAGGATAGTGACAAAACGTGCGTTCTTATTTGCTGGTCAAGGGGCTCAGAAATTGGGCATGGCGAGCGATTTGTATGCGGCTTATCCCGTTGTTAAAGAGACATTTGATACGGCTAGTCGTATTCTAGGTTATGATTTGCGTGAATTGATTGATTCTAACGAAGAAAAACTGAATCAGACACGCTATACTCAACCAGCTATTTTGACAACGTCAGTAGCCATTTATCGTCTCTTAGCAGAAAATGGTATCACTCCTGATATTGTTGCCGGCCTCTCTTTGGGGGAATATTCTGCCTTAGTTGCGGCTGGAGCTCTTTCGTTTGAAGATGCAGTAGCTTTGGTTGCGAAACGTGGTGAATTCATGGAAACGGCAGCTCCTGCTGGAAGTGGGAAAATGGTTGCTGTTATGAATACAGATCCAAGTTTGATCGAAGAGATTTGTCAACAAGCATCCGAAAAGGGTGTAGTAACACCAGCTAACTACAATACGCCAGCACAAATTGTGATTGGTGGTGAGGTTGCGGCTGTGGACTATGCTGTGGAACTATTGAAGGAAGCAGGTGCCAAACGCTTGATCCCTTTGAATGTGTCAGGTCCATTCCACACAGCCTTACTGGAATCTGCTAGTCAAAAATTGGCGGCTGAACTAGAAAAAGTATCATTTAATGATTTTGATCTTCCTTTAGTTGGGAATACAGAAGCGACTATCATGAAGTCAGAAGATGTGAAAGCACTTTTGGCCCGTCAAGTAAAAGAACCGGTTCGTTTCTATGATTCAATTGCTACGATTCAAGACTTTGGTGTAGATGAGGTCATCGAGATCGGACCTGGAAAAGTCTTGTCAGGATTCTTGAAGAAAATTGATAAAACTCTTCCAACTCATAACGTCGAAGATCAGGCTAGTCTAGATGCACTTCTGAATGCTTAAAACGAGGTAAAGATGGAACTTAAAAATAAAAATGTTTTTGTAACAGGTTCAACACGCGGAATTGGATTGGCTGTGGCTCATAAATTTGCGAGTCTCGGTGCCAATGTTGTCCTAAATGGACGTTCTGAAATTTCTGAGGACTTGCTTGCACAGTTTGCTGACTATGGTGTGACTGTTGTTGGTATTTCTGGAGATATTTCTAATGGCGAAGATGCGCAACGTATGGTGGCTGAAGCAATTGAAAAGCTTGGAAGTGTTGATGTTTTGGTCAATAACGCTGGCATTACAAACGACAAGTTGATGTTGAAAATGACTGAAGAAGATTTTGAACGGGTCTTGAAAATCAACTTGACCGGTGCCTTTAATATGACTCAAGCTGTCTTAAAACCGATGTCTAAGGCTCGTCAAGGTGCCATCATCAATATGTCATCTGTTGTTGGTCTAATGGGGAATATTGGTCAAGCGAACTATGCAGCTTCAAAAGCTGGATTGATTGGTTTTACCAAATCCGTTGCGCGCGAAGTTGCGGCTCGTGGCGTTCGTGTGAATGCCATTGCACCTGGTTTCATTGAATCAGATATGACAGACGCTATTCCAGAGAAAATGAAAGATGCCATGCTAGCTCAAGTGCCAATGAAACGAATTGGTCAAGCTGAAGAAGTGGCAGAAGTTGCGGCTTTCTTGGCAGGTCAAGAATATTTAACTGGTCAAACAATTGCCATTGATGGCGGCATGACTATGCAATAATGAATGCTTACTGATCGAAAATCACTTACTTAAATATCCATCCGACAAAAGGAGAATATATATGTCTACAAATCGTGTTGTTGTTACAGGTTACGGTGTAACCTCACCAATCGGAAATACACCAGAGGAGTTCTGGAATAGCCTTCATGAAGGAAAAATTGGAATCAAGCCCATTACGAAATTTGATGCTTCTGAAATTCCAGTCTTTAATGCTGGTGAAATTCAAGATTTCCCATTCGATAAATATTTCGTGAAAAAAGATCAAAATCGTATGGATACTTACTCATTGTATGCAATCTATGCTGCGATGGAAGCTATTGAAAATTCAGGCTTGAACATGGAAGAAGAAGACCGCGATCGTGTAGGTGTGATTGTATCATCTGGTATCGGTGGTTTACAAGAATTGGAAGATCAAATTATCCGGATGCATGAACGTGGGATGAAGAGAATCCAACCAATGTTTATTCCAAAAGCTCTTTCAAACATGGGTGCTGGAAACATCGCACTTAAGATTGGGGCTCAAGGGGTATGTAAATCCGTGACAACAGCTTGTGCTTCTGCTAATGATGCAATTGGTGAAGCTTTCCGTGAGATTAAATTTGGTATGCATGATGTTGTTTTGGCAGGTGGTGCTGAAGCTTCGATTACTAAGATTGGTATCGGTGGTTTCAATGCTCTTACGGCCCTTTCAACAACGGAAGACCCAGAACGTTCCTCTATTCCATTTGACAAAGACCGCAATGGTTTTGTGATGGGTGAAGGTGCAGGGGTTCTTGTCATCGAAAGTTTGGAACATGCTCAAAAACGTGGTGCTAATATTTTGGCTGAAATTGTTGGTTACGGTTCAAACTGTGATGCTTACCATATGACAACACCAACACCAGATGGTTCAGGTGCGGCCAAAGCGATTAAATTAGCGATCAATGAAGCGGGTATCAAGCCTGAAGATGTCGATTATGTCAATGCGCATGGTACATCTACACCTGCCAATGAGAAAGGTGAAAGCGGAGCTATTGTTTCTGTACTTGGTAAAGAAGTTCCTGTATCATCTACTAAATCATTTACAGGACACTTGTTAGGTGCTGCTGGTGCAGTTGAAGCGATTGCTACTATCGAAGCGATTCGTCACAGCTTTGTACCAAAAACTGCTGGTACTAAAGAATTGTCTGACTATATCGAAGCAAACGTTGTTTATGGTGAAGGTCAAGAAGCGGATATTCAGTACGCTATCTCAAATACCTTTGGTTTTGGAGGACACAATGCTGTTCTGGCCTTTAAACGTTGGGAGGGTTAATTCATGAATATTTCTGAAATCAAAGATTTGTTGGCTCAATTTGATGCGTCAACTTTGCGTGAATTCTCATATAAAAATAATGGCGAAGAATTGAATTTGAGTAAAAACCAAACGAGTTCAGTTGTGGCTACACCGGTTGCTCCTGCTGTTGAAGTGGTAGCAACTCCTCAAACTCCTGTAGTAGCCCCTGTTGTTGAAGCAACAGCAACTCCAGCTGTAGCGGCTGAACCAGTTGCTGCTCCAGCTCAGGCTGCAGAAGGTGATGTGGTTGAAAGTCCATTGGTTGGGGTGGCTTACTTGTCGCCAGCTCCGGATAAACCAGCCTTTGTATCTGTAGGAGATAAGGTCACTAAGGGTCAAACACTCTTGATTATCGAAGCCATGAAAGTGATGAATGAAGTCCCAGCACCAAAAGATGGGGTAGTCACTGAAATTTTGGTAACGAATGAAGAAATGGTTGAATTTGGAAAAGGATTGGTTCGAATCAAATGACAATTGATATTAATGCTATTCGTGAGGCTTTGCCGCATCGTTACCCAATGCTTTTGGTGGATCGCGTTTTAGAAACAAGCGAAGATACGATCGTTGCCATTAAAAACGTGACAATTAATGAACCATTTTTTAATGGACATTTTCCACAATATCCTGTTATGCCAGGTGTTCTCATCATGGAAGCTTTGGCACAAACAGCAGGTGTATTAGAGTTGTCAAAACCTGAAAATAAAGGGAAATTAGTCTTTTATGCAGGGATGGACAAGGTGAAGTTTAAAAAACAAGTCGTTCCAGGAGATCAACTGGTGATGACAGCTACTTTTGTCAAACGTCGTGGAACAATTGCTGTTGTTGAAGCGAAAGCAGAGGTAGACGGTAAGCTTGCAGCTTCAGGAACGCTTACTTTTGCAATTGGAAATTAAGAAAGGCCTATCTATGTTTCGTAAGATCTTAATCGCCAATCGTGGTGAGATTGCAGTGCGCATTATTCGTGCGGCTCGTGAACTTGGCATCGAGACGGTTGCGGTGTATTCTACTGCTGATAAAGAAGCCTTGCATACCTTACTAGCGGATGAAGCAGTCTGTATTGGCCCTGCTAAATCAACAGAATCTTATTTGAATATGAGTGCTGTCTTGTCTGCAGCTGTTCTAACAGGAGCAGAAGCTATCCACCCTGGTTTTGGATTTTTAAGTGAAAACTCAAAATTTGCGACCATGTGTGAGGAAGTGGGCATTAAATTTATTGGTCCTTCTGCTAAAGTCATGGATTTGATGGGGGATAAGATTAATGCTCGTAAACAGATGATCAAAGCAGGAGTGCCTGTTATTCCTGGATCAGATGGTGAAGTGTATACTGCTGAAGAAGCTCTCGAGATTGCCGAACGCATCGGTTATCCTGTGATGTTGAAATCATCTGCAGGAGGCGGTGGTAAGGGAATTCGGAAGGTTGAAAAACCAGAAGATTTGGTTGCTGCTTTTGAATCTGCTTCCTCAGAAGCTCAAGCTGCTTTTGGGAATGGTGCTATGTATATGGAGCGGGTGATTTATCCGGCACGCCACATTGAAGTACAGATTTTAGCGGATCAGCATGGACATGTCATTCACTTAGGTGAACGCGATTGCTCTCTTCAACGGAACAACCAAAAAGTTCTAGAAGAATCCCCTTCAATTGCTATCGGAAAAACTCTTCGTAATCAAATTGGTTCTGCTGCTGTTCGGGCTGCTGAATCAGTTGGGTATGAGAATGCTGGAACGATTGAATTCTTGTATGATGAAGGCAAGGGTGAGTTCTACTTTATGGAAATGAATACCCGTGTGCAAGTGGAGCATCCTGTCACAGAATTTGTAACAGGAGTTGATATCGTTAAGGAACAGATTAAAATCGCAGCTGGCCAAGAATTATCCGTTACTCAAGAGGATATTGTCATTAAAGGCCATGCGATTGAATGCCGGATCAATGCGGAAAATCCTTCCTTCAACTTTGCACCAAGCCCAGGTAAGATCACTAATCTCTATCTTCCAAGTGGTGGGGTTGGCTTGCGTGTGGATTCTGCTGTGTATCCTGGTTATACGATTCCACCATACTATGATAGTATGATTGCCAAGATCATTGTCCATGGTGAAAATCGCTTTGATGCACTGATGAAAATGCAGCGTGCTCTTTATGAGTTGGAAATCGATGGTGTCACAACCAATAGCAGTTTCCAGTTGGATTTGATTTCAGATTCACATGTGATCGCTGGTGATTATGACACTGCATTTTTGATGGAACAATTCCTTCCAAATTATAATAAGGAATGATGAAAAAGCCTGGACTTGTGAGGGAAGTATGAACATCATCTTCACAGTTTCAGGCTTTTATAGTAATGCTGCAGATACTGTAGCATATTATAAGGAGTAAGTAATGGCATTATTTTCTAAAAAAGATAAATATATTCGGATCAATCCGAATAGGTCAGCCTGGAAGGAGCCTCAGCCAAAACCTGAAGTTCCTGATGAACTATTTTCACAATGCCCAGGTTGTAAACATACCATTTACCAAAAGGATTTAGGTAGTGAACGGGTCTGCCCGAATTGTGGCTATACCTTCCGTATTTCTGCTAAAGAACGCCTGGCGCTGACAGTGGATCCAGCTAGCTTTGAAGAAATGTTTACAGGAATCGAAACGACAGATCCTTTGAATTTTCCTAATTATAAGAAGAAACTAGCAGCAGTGCGGGAAATGACGGGACTGGATGAAGCTGTGCTAACTGGAACTGCCTTGATTAAAGGGCAAAAAGTTGCGCTTGGGATCATGGATTCCAACTTTATCATGGCTTCAATGGGTTCTGTAGTAGGTGAAAAAATTACTCGTTTATTTGAATTTGCGACAAAAGAAAAATTGCCAGTTGTTCTTTTTACCGCTTCTGGTGGTGCTCGGATGCAAGAAGGAATCGTGAGTTTGATGCAAATGGCAAAAATTTCTGCGGCTGTTCAACGTCATTCTAAAGAAAAATTATTCTATTTGACGGTATTGACAGATCCGACAACCGGTGGGGTAACGGCTTCATTTGCTATGGAAGGTGATATTATCATGGCAGAGAGTCAGGCCTTGGTTGGTTTTGCAGGTCGTCGCGTGATCGAATCAACTGTGCGTGAAAAATTGCCAGATGATTTCCAAAAAGCAGAATTTCTACAAGAACATGGATTTGTAGACTTGATCGTGGAGAGAAGCCAAATCCGAGCAACAGTTGGACAATTATTGGCCCTTCATGGAGGTAAACATGAGTAAAATAACACAGATTATTAAAGAAGCACGTGACCAAGGAAGATTGACTGCTCTTGATTTTGCTCAAGGAATTTTTGATGATTTTATCGAATTGCATGGAGATCGAAACTTCCGTGATGATGGTGCGGTGATTGGTGGGATTGGACGCTTAGGCGATCAAACGGTTACAGTCGTTGGGATCCAAAAAGGGAAAAATCTTCAGGATAATCTAAAACGTAATTTTGGACAACCCCATCCAGAAGGCTATCGAAAAGCTTTGCGCCTCATGAAGCAAGCAGAGAAATTTGGCCGTCCAGTTGTGACCTTTATCAATACAGCGGGTGCTTATCCTGGTGTTGGTGCTGAAGAACGAGGACAAGGTGAAGCCATTGCCCGTAACCTTATGGAAATGAGTGATTTAAAAGTGCCGATTATCGCGATTATCATCGGAGAAGGTGGTTCTGGTGGTGCCTTGGCTCTTGCTGTAGCAGATAAGGTCTGGATGCTTGAGAACTCTATCTATGCAGTCTTGAGTCCAGAAGGTTTCGCCTCTATTCTTTGGAAAGATGGAAGTCGTGCCATGGAAGCAGCAGAGTTGATGAAGATTACTTCTCACGAATTGTTAAATATGGAAATTGTCGATAAGGTGATTCCCGAGCATGGATTTTCAAATGGAGAACTACTGGCTAACGTGAAGAAGGAATTACAGGAAGAGTTAAAGGTTTTACAAGCCTTGCCTCTCGAAGATCTTCTGGAGCAACGCTACCAACGTTTTCGTAAATATTAAAAAACTGAGCTTGCAATTTGCAAGACTCAGTTTTTTTAAACTTTATTTTGGTGCGATGACTTCTACGCCACCCATGTATGGGCGAAGGACTTCTGGAATGGTCACAGAACCGTCTTCGTTTTGGTAGTTTTCAAGAATAGCAGCGACGGTACGTCCGACAGCCAATCCAGAACCGTTCAAAGTGTGAAGGAGTTTTACCTTGCCATCTGCTTCGTCACGGTAGCGGATTTGCGCACGACGAGCTTGGAAATCTTCTGTATTGGAACAGCTTGAGATTTCACGGTAGGTATTTTGTGCTGGGATCCATACTTCTAAGTCGTAAGTCTTAGCAGCTGAGAAGCCCATGTCTCCAGTGGAGAGAGCTACCACACGGTATGGAAGGTTCAGTTTTTGAAGGATATTTTCAGCATTGACAACCATTTTTTCCAATTCATCATATGATTCTTCTGGTTTGGCAAATTTCACCATTTCAACCTTATGGAATTGGTGCAAACGGATCAAGCCACGGGTATCACGACCGGCTGAACCAGCTTCTGAACGGAAAGATGGACTCATAGCGGTGAAGTAGATTGGAAGATCTTTCCCATCAAGAATTTCATCGCGATAGTAGTTTGTCAAAGGAACTTCAGCAGTTGGAATGAGGACATAATTGGTATCGCTAAGCTCAAAAGTATCTTCCTTGAATTTTGGATACTGACCAGTACCAAACATAGAATCATGGTTGACCATGTAAGGAGGGATGACTTCAGTGTAGCCTTCCTTGCCATGTTCGTCTAACATGAAGTTGTAGATAGCGCGTTCTAAGCGAGCTCCAAGTCCTTTGTAGAAGAGGAAACGAGCACCAGTGACTTTAGCCCCGCGTTCCCAGTCAAGGATACCAAGGTCTTCACCTAAATCCCAGTGAGCTTTTGGTTCAAAGCCAAATTCGCGCGGTGTTCCCCAACGGCGAACCTCAACGTTGTCATCCTCATCTGCTCCAACAGGGACACTATCAGCAGGGATATTTGGAAGGGTAGTAGTGAATTCAGTTAATTTGGCATCGATTTCAGCCAATTCTGTATCCAATGCTTTGACTTCTGCAGAGAGGGTTTGCATGGCAGCAATCTTATCATCTGCATTTTCCTTGTTGCGCTTAGCTTGTGCGATTTCAGCAGATACAGTATTACGCTCTGCTTTGAGATTTTCTACTTTGACTAAGATATCTCGACGTTTGGCATCGATTTCTTTCATTTCATTCAAAATAGCTGCATCTACGCCACGTGTTGCCAATTTTTTAGCAACCGCATCAAAGTCTGTACGAATCCGTTTAATATCTAACATAGCTTCTCCTTTAACAAAAAACACACCTGTTAGAGTGTTGGAGTGGCAGAGCCACGGTTCCATCCAACTTCACAGGTGTGCACTTGATTCAATATTGTATTTTAAAGAAACGGTAGAATTTCAATTAAGATTTCTATCTGCTCGCAGCAACCGCAGACTTTCTGAAAGAACCTCTTAACTTACTTATCCGTTTGCGTCTATTATACAAGAAAAGATCCTATTTTGCAAATAGATTTTTAATTTTAGCCGTGATGATTTGGATCAACGTAGGAAGTTTGACAATTTTATCATTTCCCAGATGTTCCCGAGCAATCTTTAAAATTTTTCCAGAGTCTTTTGAAGCAAAGAGAAATTTTGATTCTCTGGTATAGATTTCAAAATGGCGGCTAATTTTACGTCCGGATACATTGGCTCCGATTCGCTCGATTTCTTGCCAGGGAATTTGGATGTAGTCTTCTACATTTGCATCCGCATAAAATTCAAAAGCGGCATTCCCGACTAGGATTTTTCCAACCTTTCCCCCCACTCCAAGGTAAGAAACCCCTGTAGTATGGAATTCAACTGTTTTATTCAAAGATTGAGCCATGAGATCCTCCTGTATTGTTATTCATTCTATTATATCATAATAAAAAGAAGGCCAAAACCTTCTTTTCTTGCACTTTGATTACATCAAGCCCGCAACGTGTGCTAATACACCGATTACAAAGAGGGCGATAATGATAGTGATAGGAGATACTTTTTTCTTCAACAACCACATGCAGGCAAAAGTAAGAAGCAATCCCATCAATCCAGGAATCAATGAATCCAAGTTTTGTTGGAAAGTTGTAACTTTTTCAGGTGTTTGAGATAGGCCTGAACCAACTTGAGCGAAGGCTTCTTGGATACCCTTGTATCCTTCAGGAAGTTTATCCCAGTGGATATAAGCTTTGTCGTCTAATTTGACAGAAGAAACATTAAAGATGAATTTAATAGATACCCAACGTTCTACCAAGACAGCGAGCATGAACATCCCAAGGATAGAAGCTCCTTTAGTGATGTCTTGCAAGATCCCACCAGACATATCTTTGGTAATTTCAGAACCTGCTTTGTAGCCAAGTTCTTGCGTGTACCACAAGAAGGCCATACGAATCGCATTCCATGCGATAAAGAAGATGAGTGGACCAAGGATGTTACCAGACGCAGCAAGTGATGCACCAAGGGCCCCAAGGATAGGACGTACTGTAAACCAGAATACTGGATCTCCGATACCCGCCAAAGGACCCATCATACCAATTTTAACCCCTTGGATGGCAGCATCGTCAATCGCAGCACCGTTTGCTCTTTCTTCTTCAAGAGCAAGTGTTACCCCGATGATAGGAGCGGCAACGTATGGGTGAGTGTTGAAGAATTCCATGTGACGTTCAAGAGCAGCCGCTTGGTCTTCTTTCTTCGTGTAGAGTTTTTTGATAGCTGGGATCAATGAGTAAGCCCAACCCAAGTTTTGCATCCGTTCATAGTTCCAAGAACCTTGCAAGAAGGTTGAACGCCACCAAACTTTTTGACGATCTGATTTAGATAATTGTAATTTTTCAGTCATGATAGTGTCACACCTTTCTTAATAGTCTTCGAGAATGTCGCCGATTGGATCGTTAGAAGTAGTGGCTCCGCCACCTCCATTGCCACCTTTCTTAGAAAGAGTAAGGTAGATCAAGGCAAGGGCAACACCAATTGCTCCAAGAGCGATCAAAGTTAATTGGCTAACGGCTGCAAGAGCAAAACCGATGGCAAAGAATGGCCATACTTCACGGCTCGCCATCATGTTGATAACCATGGCATAACCAACGGCTACAACCATACCACCACCGATTTGCATTCCATCAGAGAGCCATTTTGGCATTTGTTCAAGAGCAGTTTTGACAGTTTCAGCAGGAATCATCAACAAGAGGGCTGCAGGAATGGCGATACGAAGACCTTGAAGAAGAAGGGCCACAAAGTGAGCGCGTTCTACACCTTTGATATCCCCTTTTCTAGCAGCAGCGTCGGCAGTGTGAACCAAACCAACGGAAAGGGTACGGACGATCATGGTCAAGAAAAGACCAGCAACTGCAAGTGGAATAGCGACACCTTGAGCGACAGCGATTCCTTTTGTACTGAAGTCTCCCCCAAGTACCATGATGATGGCAGCAGCGACAGATGCAAGGGCAGCATCGGGTGCAACTGCGGCACCAATGTTTGCCCAGCCAAGTGCAATAAATTGAAGTGAACCACCAAGCATAATGCCAGCAGTCAAGTTACCTGTTACCAAACCGATTAAGGTACAAGCAACAAGGGGTTGGTGGAATTGGAATTGGTCAAGGATACCTTCAAGACCTGCTAAGAAGGCAACAACGACCACTAATACCATAGAAATAATAGACATGTTTAAAATCCTTTCGTAAGTAATCGATTATTGAACGTTAGCTTTGTTAATTAAGTCAAACAAATCTTTCTTAGAGTCATTTGGCACTTTACGGACGTCAAATTCAACTCCAAGATCACGCATTTTTTCAAATGTAGCCACATCATCTTTATCCATTGACAACACATTGTTAACCATGGTTTTACCAGTTGAGTGGGCCATTGAACCAACGTTCAAGGTTTTAATCGGAACACCACCTTCGATGGCGCGAAGAGCATCTTGAGGTGTTTCAAATAAGATCAAAGCATGGGTATTTCCAAAACGTGGATCTTTAGCAACGTCGATCAATTTTTGAATTGGGACAACGTTTGCTTTCACACCATTTGGTGCCGCTTGTTTGATCAATTCCTTACGGAGTTCATCTTTGGCAACAGAATCTGAAGCAACAATGATCCGATCGGCTTTTGAATCAGGTGTCCAAGCAGTTGCGACTTGTCCATGAAGAAGACGTGTATCTAAGCGGGCAAGGTTAATCTTGAGTTTTCCATCTCCGATAACCGTTCCTTCTGGAATAGCAGCTTGGGCTACAGGAGCAGCAGCGGCAGTACTAGCTTCTTCAACAGGATTCAATTCTTCTGGAAGGGCTTTGACACCGTCTTTTGCTTCCTTGATGATGTTTGCAGCGACTTGATCAACGCCGGCATTTGCATCCATCAAACGTTCTGTATAAGCTTGAATCAACATCGGAAGGTTCAATCCTGTGATGATCGCAAATTTACGATCTGGATTTTCTCCCATGACGCGACTTGCTTGGTTAAATGGAGAACCACTCCAAAGGTCAGCCAAAACCAAGACTTCATCTTCTGCATCAAATGCGGCAACAGCTGCATTAAATTTAGCATAGAGATCATCCGGGCCTTCACTTGGCATGAACGTAACCACTTGAACTTTCTCTTGATCCCCAAAGATCATCGAGCCGGATTGGTGGATTCCAGCTGCAAATTCACCGTGGCTAGCAATAATGATACCAATACTCATTATTGACATTCCTCCTTATAAAATTTGTTTGACTTTCAGTTTAAGAAAACTTTAAGCTACTTTATTATAAATCGTTTCCACACTTAAGTCAATTTTTCTATCAAAATCTCGATGTAAAAACATTGATTTATTATATTAAATCATCGTTAGATAGAAAAAGAATGCTCTTGAATGAATTTTGTTTATTACTTGTTGATGCTTAAAAAATCAATAATAGATATGTTTTATAGGATTTTGTTCTCAATGAAAAGTTTCCGAGAATCAAACGATATTCTCGAAAACAAAAATAAATATATAACAAATTGTATATGAGAGTGATTGAGAGCACTCAAAAAGACTAGCCCAGTTGGGCTAGTCCTGTAGGTTCAGTTGTTTAGTTTGTAAAGTCAAGTACCATACGTCCTTGAATGGTTCCGGCTTCCATTTCGTCAAAGACTTTGACAGCATCTTCTACTGGACGTTTTTGAACGACAGGGACTACCAAGCCTTCTGCACCAAATTGGAAGGCTTCTTCCAAGTCTTTACGAGTTCCTACAAGAGAACCAATGACTTGGATACCATCTAATACAGTTTTCACAATGCTGAGATCCATCATTTCAGAAGGAAGACCAACTGCAACCACGCGGCCGCCTGCACGAACAGAATCTACTGCTTGGTTGAAAGCTACTTTAGAAACAGCTGTTACGACAGCAGAGTGAGCTCCACCATTTGTTTTTTCTTTAATCAATCCTGGGACATCTTCAACTTCGCGACCGTTGATGACAAAGTCTGCACCAACTTCTTTCGCCAATTCTAGTTTATCATTGTTGATATCGACAGCGATGACATGTGCGTTGAAGACTTTCTTAGCATATTGAACAGCCAAGTTTCCTAGTCCACCAGCTCCATAGATAACAATCCATTGTCCTGGTTCAGCTTTGGCTTCTTTGATGGCTTTATAAGTGGTAACACCTGCACACGTAATAGAAGATGCTTGGGCTGGATCTAATCCTTCAGGTACTTTCACTGCGTAATCTGCAGTAACGATACATTGTTCAGCCATCCCTCCATCAACAGAGTAACCAGCATTTTTTACAGTACGGCAAAGAGTTTCACGACCAGTTGTACAGTATTCACAAGTTCCACATCCTTCGAAGAACCATGCGACACTGACACGATCCCCAACTTTTAGGCTCTTGACATCTGGAGCAACTTCTTTAACAATACCGATTCCTTCGTGTCCAAGAACACGGCCTGGAACTTTACCGAAGTCTCCGTGAGCAACGTGCAAGTCAGTGTGGCAGACACCACAGTATTCGATTTGAACAAGAGCTTCCCCTGTTTCAAGTGGACGCATGTCTTTGTTTGCAACGATTTCAACACCAGTACCTTCTGGATTTACAACAACAGCTTTCATTTTGTTCCTCCTTAAGTGAACGAGAAGCGGTTTAAAATTTTTGAAAGCGCTTCTTTAATAACTATGTTAATAATATCACAAACCAGATGACGAGGCAATGAAAAAAATGGAAAAAAGGGGCGGTATTGATTAACCGATTAAGGATATGGCGCAGAAAAAGACATGAGGGGATAACTCATGTCTGTTAGTTTTATAAGAATAATTGAATGAGTTGGCGCGCGACACCATCTTCATTATTCGTGAAATCAGTGATGGAGTCTGCATAGGGGAGAAGGATGGAGCTGGCATTTTTCATGGCGTATCCATAACCAGCAAGAGCTAGCATCTCAGTATCATTGTGCTCATCTCCAAAGGCAATCAAATCCTTCTGATCCATATTGAGTTTATCCAGAAGGTAGGTTAGAGCGGATGCTTTGGTCACATTTTTTGGATTGCATTCCAGAATATTTAAGGGACCACCCCAAGTATTGATAGACAGATTGTAGTCATAATGCCGATTCATTTCATCTGCCAGAGCATATTTGTCTTCCGCTTTCGTTTGAAAGAGGATACAGTTTGGGTCGCTCGTTACCCGTTCGGGGTTGAATTGATTTTCTGGTTGGAAAGCCTCAATACCGAATAATTTAGGATCTGCGACGTGCTCATTGGGATCGGTAATAAAGAATTTATTGCGGTATTCGCCTGCTATAAAGTCCGCTTGGATGGTGTCTCGGTTGGCGACCATATCTAGCAGGTATTTTTTATCTAAAGTCAAACATTGTTCATCCACCCATTTTTTCTCTGGGAGATGCGTAAGGGAGCCGTTAAAATTGATCATCGGAGTATCTAGCTCTAGTTGTTTGTAGTAGGTATGTGCCATACGGTAGGGGCGGCCTGTTGTAATAATGACTTTATGGCCAAGAGCACTAATTTTTTTAATGGTCTCAATGGTAAAGTCGCTCAATTTGCTTTCGGAATTCAAGAGAGTGCCGTCTAGATCTAGAGCGATCATCTTTTTATGCATATTTCAGTTCCTTTCGAGAAGAATGAGACCATTATATCAGAAAAATCGGAAAAGCGCTCAAAAATCGAGAAGAGAAGCGGGATTTCTTGAAAGACGAAAGATCTTTTGGTAGAATAGATATAACGTTCGCAAATTGATTGGGAGCGAGAATGATGAAAAAGGAGTTTATTCTGAAATGGATAAGTTTTTTAAACTTTCAGAACATGGAACCACTGTTCGGACAGAGGTTCTTGCTGGTTTGACAACCTTTTTTGCGATGAGTTATATCCTCTTCGTAAACCCTCAAATGTTGTCACAAACAGGTATGCCAGCTCAAGGGGTCTTCCTTGCAACGATTATTGGATCTGTTGTGGGGACCTTGATGATGGCTTTTTATGCCAATTTACCTTATGCACAAGCACCTGGGATGGGCTTGAATGCCTTCTTTACCTTTACTGTTGTATTTGGTATGGGCTACACATGGCAGGAAGCTTTGGGAATGGTCTTCATTTGTGGTGTGATTTCATTGATTATCACATTGACAAAGGTTCGGAAGATGATCATCGAATCGATTCCGACCGCTCTTCGATCTGCTATTTCAGCGGGGATCGGGATTTTCTTGGCCTATGTTGGGATTAAGAATGCAGGATTTTTGAAATTTACGATTGACCCTCATACCTATACAGTGGTCGGAGAAGGAGCAGATAAGGCGAATGCAACGATCTCAGCAAATGCATCTGCTGTTCCTGGATTGGTTGATTTTAACAATCCAGCTGTCCTCTTGGCTCTTGTTGGTCTTGCGATTACTATTTTCTTTGTTGTCAAAGGGATTAAGGGAGGTATTATCCTTTCTATCTTAGCAACGACTGTGCTTGGGATTCTCATCCATGTGGTTGATATCACTAAAATTGACTTTGCAAGTAATCATCTAGGAGCTGCCTTTAATGATTTAGGCACGATCTTTGGTCAAGCTTTGGGATCAAAAGGATTGGGTTCTTTGATTTCCAATACGTCTCGTTTGCCTGAGACCTTAATGGCAATTTTAGCCTTCTCCTTGACGGATATTTTTGATACAATTGGAACGTTGATCGGTACGGGTGAAAAAGTTGGGATTGTTGCGACAAATGGGGAAAACCATCAATCAGCGAAATTAGATAAGGCCCTCTATTCAGACCTTGTAGCGACTTCAGTCGGAGCTATTGCAGGAACTTCAAACGTAACGACGTATGTTGAATCTGCAGCTGGTATTGGAGCTGGTGGACGCACTGGTCTGACAGCCTTGGTTGTAGCGATTTGTTTTGCTATTTCAAGTCTCTTTAGTCCTTTGTTGGCGATTGTACCGACCGCTGCTACAGCTCCAATTTTGATTGTTGTTGGGATCATGATGTTGAGTGGCTTGAAAAATATCCATTGGGAAGATATGTCAGAAGCAGTTCCTGCCTTCTTCACCTCTATCTTTATGGGCTTCAGCTACTCGATTACACAAGGGATCGCTGCTGGATTTATCACCTATAGCTTAGTGAAAGTGGTTAAAGGAGAAGCCAAAGAAGTGCACAGCATGATTTGGATCCTAGATGTTCTCTTTATTTTAAACTACGTTAGCATGGCCTTGAATTAAGTATCAGAAAAGTGCCAAAAAGGAATGGGAGTTGTCTCCCATTCCTTTTTAGATGGATCGAGGGAATTAATGGGGGAGTTTCCTGTTTTCTTTGATTCCTTTTTCTCAAAAACAAACCGGAGTCGAACAATTTCTAAAAGAAAGAGCAGATTTTTAAAAAGTTTGGTATAATAGAGAAATGATTAGTCACAATGAAACGGAGCTGATCGCTCTAGGAAAACAGCTAGGAAAACTCTTAGAAAAGCAAGACGTGATCATCTTATCAGGTGATCTAGGGGCAGGAAAAACGACCTTTACCAAGGGAATTGCAAAGGGGTTAGGGATTGATCAGATGATTAAAAGCCCGACCTATACCATTGTTCGTGAATACGAAGGTCGCTTGCCTTTATACCATTTGGATGTTTACCGGATTGGGAATGATCCAGATTCTATTGATTTAGATGATTTTCTATTTGGAGATGGTGCTACCATTATTGAATGGGGAGAGCTGATTGAGCCGAGTCTCTCGGATGCTTATCTAAAAATTTTTATCCGAAAATTAGAAGATGGGCGAGAGTTAGCTTTTGAAGCTCATGGAGCGCGTGCAGAAGCTTTGCTGGCATCCTTTGAGCAGGTGGAAAAAACCGATGACTAAGGAAAAGGAAGTAACATTAGAAATTCGGCAAGCTGACAGTGCAGACGCGGCTCTTGTCGTTGATTTCTTAAATCAAGTTGGGAAAGAGTCAGATTACATGACGCTAGATGAAGCTGGAATTGGCATGTCTCCAGCAGACATGGAGCAATTTCTGATGGTGCAAGAGATGGCGGAAAACCGGATTTGCCTCTTGCTATTTCTAGATCAGGAACTGGCAGCTTTGTTAAATATCACTGCAGCTTCTCAACGGTCCATTCAGCATATTGGTGATGTCTTTATTGTGGTTCAAAAAGCTTATTGGAATCAAGGGCTTGGACAGATCTTGTTGGAAGAAGGAATTGAGTGGGCGCACTCGACCGGTGTTCTCAGGAAACTAGTCTTGAATGTCCAAGTGCGCAATGAACGAGCGGTTCACCTGTATAAAAAGTTAGGTTTTGAGATCGAAGGTTGCCAAGCTCGTGGAGCTTGTTCAGCTGAAGGAGAATTCTTAGATGTTTACCTTATGGGCAAACTGATAGATTAGAGAGAGATTCTATATGGTTAAAAAAATTATTTTGATGTTTTTGAGCTTATTGACGGTAACAGTGATTGGGATCGGGGCCTATGGCCTTACCATCCTAAACCAAACGACTGGGACTCTCAGTAAGACTTATAAGGGCTTTGGAAATGAGACCAATGTCATTGCAGAAAACAAGCCGATGACCATCCTTTTGATGGGGGTTGATACAGGTAGTGGTTCTCGGGAAGATCCTTGGGCCGGAAATAGTGATACCATGATTTTGGTGACTGTCAATCCTCAAACAAAAGAAACAACCATGACGAGCTTGGAAAGAGATATCCTAACCAATATTACTTCAGATGGCGAAACGGTCCAAGCAAAATTGAATTCGGCTTATGCTCAAGGCGGTGCCAAGTTAGCCATTAAGACCATTCAAGATCTTTTGAATATCCATATTGACCGCTATGTCATGATCAATATGAAGGGATTGGTTCAATTAGTGGATAAGGTTGGTGGCATCACGGTCAACAATCCATTTGACTTCGATATCTCGATCGAGGAAAATGAGCCAGAATATACGGCTAAGATCGCACCAGGACGTCAGGAGATTAATGGGGACCAAGCTCTCGTTTATTCACGCATGCGCTACCAAGACCCAGAAGGAGACTACGGACGTCAAAAACGCCAACGTGAAGTGATCAAAAAGATTGTTGAGAAAGTTTTAAGCCTCAATAGTTTGAGTCACTACAAAGGAATCATTGAGTCTGTTAGTGACAATATGCAAACCAACATAGCGCTTGACAGTAATAGTCTTCTTCAATTGTTAGGATATAAAGATGCCCTTTCAACGATTCATCAGTACCAGCTGAAAGGAGAAGATGCCACCTTAGCAGATGGCGGAAGTTATCAGATTGTCACTTCAAAACATCTCTTGAAAATTCAAAATATCATCCGCAAAGCTTTGGGTCTGAAAGAAATCAAAACATTGAAAACCAATGCTTACCTATTAGATGGAGATGAAGAGTTGAAGAATGCTTCTTCTCAAAGTGATACGCCAGCGGCATCATCTGAGGAAGCACCTGTTTACCAAGAGTTTAACCAACTACCAGTTGTACCATCGACCCAGGATACGGGAGTGGTGACGCCTCAAAGTTCTGTTGCACCAGTGACACCAGTTGCTCCAGCAGCTACAGAGTCGAGCAGTGTGACACCTACGGTACCTTCAGAATAAGAAAAAAACGATTGAGTTTTCTCAATCGTTTTTATTTGGTTTCCAGATGTCTTGAATTTCTTTTAGAGAGGCTGTTGCTTGTTGACTAAATAGTTTGGTTTTGTATTGGAAATCCGTTACCAATTCTTGAAGATTGGTTTTTTGGTCTTGGATAATATCCAGATTGCGTTGGATTTTTGCTAGGTTATCTTGAATTCCCTTAACCAAATGGCTGGATTCAGTCACCTCTGTTTTGATTTCTTTGCGGTTTTTTACTAAGTGGTAGCTAATGCTAGCTCCTGTTGCAAACCAAAAGAGATTTTTGAGTTTCATATGGCCTCCTTTTTAACTGTTTTTGATGGTTTCTGCAAGAACTGCTAGTTGTTCAAAATTAGGCTCGTGTTCAGTAAATGAAATGGCAAGCTCATCTTGATCGGAATAGCGAGGGATAATGTGGACATGTGTGTGAAAAACGGTTTGTCCAGAAACTTCTTCCATGTTGCTGATGACATTCATTCCCTTAGCTTGGGTAGCAGCTTCTACTTTTTTTGCAACTTTAGAGACACGTACAAATAGTTGAGCTGTGGCGGTTTCGTCCATCTCTAAGAGATTGCGAGCGTGTTTTTTTGGAACCACTAACGTATGACCGGGTGTAACCTGAGAGATGTCCAAAAACGCGAGGACTTCCTCGTCCTCATAGACTTTGGAGGAAGGAATGTCGCCAGCTATAATCTTACAAAAAATACAATCGTCAACCATAAATACACCTCATTTAGACTAAATTTTGTTATAATATAAGAACATTATACCAGAAATCGGAGAAAATATGTTAGAAATCAACAAGTTGACAGGGGGCTATGTCAACATCCCTGTCCTGAAAGAGGTGAGTTTTTCAGTTCCGGATGGCCAACTGATTGGTTTGATTGGACTAAATGGAGCTGGGAAGTCAACCACGATTAATGAAATTATTGGTCTCCTGCATCCTTATGCTGGTGAAGTACGGATTGACGGCTTGAGTCTGCCAGAAGCTCCAACGGAATACCGCAAGAAAATTGGTTATATTCCAGAAACCCCTAGTCTATATGAAGAATTAACCTTGAGAGAGCATATCGAGACCGTAGCTATGGCCTATGATTTAGACATGGAGCAGGTCATGGTGCGCGTCCAGCCTTTGTTGGAACGATTTCGTTTGGCTGAAAAATTAGATTGGTTCCCGACCCAGTTTTCAAAAGGGATGAAGCAAAAGGTCATGATTATTTGCGCCTATGCAGTGGATCCAAGTCTTTATATTGTCGATGAACCCTTTTTGGGATTGGATCCTGTTGCAATTGCAGATTTGATTCAGTTATTGGCCGATGAGAAAGCAAAAGGAAAATCGATTTTGATGAGTACCCACGTACTGGATTCGGCTGAAAAGATGTGTGATGGTTTTGTGATCCTCCATAAAGGGCAGATCCGAGCAAAAGGGACCTTGGACGAGCTGCGTTCAACTTTTGGGGATGAGAAAGCAAGTCTAAATGATATCTACATGACCTTGACAGAAGAGGAAACAGCATGAAAGAGTTGATGAAAAAACGGCAAGAAACGTTTCGAACTCAATGTGTAAAATATAGCCGCTATGTTCTCAATGATCATTTCGTCCTCTTTATGCTGATTTTCATAGGATTTTTGGCGGTTCAATACAGCCAATTCTTACAAGATCTCCCCAAAGATACAAGCCTGATCCGCTGGAGTCTCATGATTGGTTTGCTCCTCTTGGTTCCGATAGGCTCTATTGCGACCTACTTAGAGAAGCCCGATGCTTTATTCCTTTTGGTAAAGGAAGAGGAAGTGAAACGTTATATCAAAGGGCAGGCCAAGAAGTCTTTTGTGTTTTGGTTTTTGATTCAAAGTTTTGTCCTTCTATTATTTGTGCCTCTTCTTCTGGCAACGGGGCTGGATAAACTTGCTATTGTAGCCTATATCCTTGTCTTAGGAGTGGCTAAAGGGGCTGTTTTTAGCTGGAAGGAAGCGCGCTTCTACCAGTATGGAAATTTGAATTGGACCTTAGCCATTGCTCGTGAGAATGCAAGGAAACAATTGATTCTTCGCTTCTTTGCCTTGTTTACAACGGTAAAAGGTATTACCAACAGTGTCAAAAGAAGAGCTTACTTGGATGGTTTCTTAGGGCTTCTTCCCAAAACACATGGCAATACGTGGCTTCACTTATATATGCGCTCCTTCCTACGGAATGGAGATCTTTTCTCTATGACTCTCCGACTCTTGGCTCTTTCCATTCTCGCTATCATCTTTATTCCTCAACCTCTCGTAGTGATTGCCCTTGTAGCCTTGCTCAATTACTTGGTTATTTTTCAATTACTGGGGCTTTACAGTGCTTTTGATTACCAACCCTTGACCCTCCTTTTCCCGATGAAACAGGGCAGTAAAAAGGCAGGTTTGAACAAAACGATTCAACTGATCATGGGGATGATAACGGTGATAGAAGGGGGGATTGGCCTGGTCTTTATTTCAGATAAAGTCCTGTTGTTAGGCTTACTGGCTTACACAGTTGCTTTAATCCTACTCTATCTTCCATTTAAGATGGCGCGCTTGGTTGACGAAAGTCGTTAAAATTAGTAAAATAGATTGGAAACTTTTTACGGAGGAAAAGATGGACTCGAATGAAAAAGAGCTAAGCCTCACCCCAATTCCTGGGAAGAGTGGGAAGGCCTACATGGGGACCTACCCAGATGGTGGGCGCGTTTTTGTAAAAATGAATACGACCCCAATCCTTGCGGGTCTAGCAAAAGAACAGATTGCTCCTCAATTATTATGGAGTCGACGATTGCCAGATGGAAATGTGATGAGTGCCCAAGAATGGTTGAATGGGGAAATTCTCACGCCAAATGGGATGTCGAAAAAACAAGTCGTCAATATTTTAACGAGATTGCACCGTTCTAGACCTTTGATGACCCAATTGAAAAAACTTGGCTATCCTGTAGAATCTCCATTAGAATTGCTCAATTCTTGGAGCAATCGGTTGCCAATTGCCCTACGTCAGAACCACTATATCCAATCAGTCGTAAAGAATTTACGTAAGACAGTGCCTGCCTTCCGGGAGGATTATGCGACGATCGTTCACGGGGATGTTCGTCATAGTAACTGGATTGAGACAGAGAGCGGCTTGATTTATCTAGTCGATTGGGACTCTGTTCGTTTGACAGATCGGATGTTGGATGTGGCGCATATCTTGAGTCACTATATCCCAGATTCTAATTGGCGCGATTGGTTAGGTTATTATGGCTACAAGTACAATCAAAAAGTATTTGATAAACTCTATTGGTTTGGTCAATACTCTTTCTTGTGTCAAATTGCTAAATACTATGAAAATAATGATTTAGAAAATGTCAATCGCGAGATCTATGCTCTGCGCAATTTCCGGTTGAAATATGGAAAGGAAATATGAGAGTTAGAAATCGCAAGGGAGCGACTGAATTATTAGAAGCGAACCCGCAATATGTGGTCCTAAATCCAGAAGATGCCAAGGGAAAGTGGCATGAAATTTTTGGGAATGACCATCCTATTCATATCGAAGTGGGTAGCGGAAAAGGGGCCTTTATCACTGGGATGGCCAAGGCCAATCCAGAGATCAACTACATCGGAATTGATATTCAAAAATCAGTCTTGAGTTATGCTTTAGATAAGGTCTTAGAAGCTGATGTTCCTAATATTAAATTGCTTTGGGTAGACGGGGATAGCTT
This sequence comes from Streptococcus parasanguinis, assembly GCF_016648925.1. Lineage (GTDB taxonomy): Bacteria > Bacillota > Bacilli > Lactobacillales > Streptococcaceae > Streptococcus. The sequence goes on from NZ_JACLQX010000007.1 coordinate 27,330, forward strand.
GACCAACTATTTTGAAGATGGAGAAATCGATCAACTCTATCTGAATTTTTCAGATCCTTGGCCTAAGAAACGTCATGAGAAGCGTCGTTTAACATACAAGACCTTCTTGGATACCTTTAAGCAAATTCTTCCAGAACATGGGGAGATTCACTTTAAAACAGATAATCGAGGTCTGTTTGAATACAGTTTGGTAAGCTTCTCGCAATATGGGATGACTTTGAAGGGAGTCTGGTTAGACCTTCATGCTAGCGATTTTGAGGGCAATGTCATGACGGAATACGAGAAAAAGTTCTCCAGTAAAGGACAGGTCATTTACCGTGTGGAAGCACAGTTTTAGCATATTCCTTGCAATCATTGGGGAATCGTGTTATAATACCTTAAATGAATAGAAAAGGAGAGGCGGGGAAATATCTTCGCCTCTTATCTATGAGGAGGTGGCAACCATCGCAACGATTGTTGACTTAGTAACAGAAGTGATTCAGCCAGCTATAAAGGAACCATTTGAATTGGTCGATGTTGAATATGGCAAAATGGGTGGTGACTACGTCTTAAGCATTTTCGTAGACAAACCAGAAGGGATCACACTGAATGATACAGCGGATTTGACAGAAATCATCAGCCCGCTATTGGATCAAATCAAACCAGACCCATTTCCAGAACAGTACTTTTTAGAAGTTACCAGTCCTGGCCTGGAGAGACCATTGAAAACCAAGGAAGCACTCGAGGGAGCTGTTGGCAAGTATGTCAATATCAGCTTGTATAAGGCTGTTGAAAAGCAAAAGGTCTTTGAGGGGAACTTGGTAGGTTTTGAAGAGGATGTTTTGACCATTGAGTATATGGATAAAACACGAAAGAAAACTGTAGAAATTCCTCATAACCTTGTGTCCAAAGCAAGGTTGGCTGTAAAATTGTAACAGAATGAAAGAAAGGATGCCTTTATAGTAGAGGCAAGAAAAACATGAGTAAAGAAATGCTAGAAGCCTTCCGCATTTTGGAAGAAGACAAAGGGATCAAAAAAGAAGATATCATTGAAGCCGTCACAGAATCATTGCGTTCAGCTTATCGCCGTCGTTATGGACAATCAGAAAGTGCAGCGATTGAATTCAATGAAAAAACTGGAGATTTCCGTGTTTATACGGTTCGTGAAGTGGTGGATGAAGTCTTTGATAGCCGTTTAGAAATCAGCTTGAAGGATGCCTTGGCTATTAGCTCTGCTTATGAGTTGGGGGACAAGATCAAGTTTGAAGAAGCACCAGCTGAATTTGGTCGTGTAGCAGCTCAATCTGCTAAACAAACGATCATGGAAAAAATGCGTAAGCAAACGCGCACCATCACCTATAACACTTATAAAGAACATGAAAATGAAATCATGAGTGGAACGGTGGAGCGCTTTGACAATCGGTTTATCTATGTCAATCTTGGTTCGATCGAAGCTCAATTGTCTAAGCAAGACCAAATTCCAGGAGAAGTATTCCAATCTCATGATCGAATTGAAGTATTTGTCTACAAGGTAGAAGATAATCCACGTGGTGTCAATGTCTTTGTTAGCCGAAGCCACCCTGAAATGATCAAACGTTTGATGGAACAAGAAATTCCTGAAGTCTACGATGGAACTGTTGAGATTATGAGTGTAGCGCGAGAAGCTGGAGATCGTACAAAAGTTGCGGTTCGTAGCCATAACCCAAACGTAGATGCGATTGGGACTATCGTTGGTCGTGGTGGATCGAATATTAAAAAGATTACCAGCAAGTTCCACCCAGCTCGATACGATCAAAAATTAGACCGTATGGTTCCGACAGAAGAAAATATCGATGTCATCGAATGGGTTCCAGATCCAGCTGAATTTATCTACAATGCGATCGCTCCTGCAGAAGTGGACCAAGTTATTTTTGATGATGAAGATAGCAAACATGCTCTCGTTGTGGTCCCAGACAACAAATTATCTCTTGCCATTGGTCGTCGTGGTCAAAACGTTCGTTTAGCAGCTCATTTGACTGGTTACCGCATCGATATCAAATCTGCTAGTGAGTTCGAAGAAATGGAAGCAGCTCAGGAAACTTTTGAAGACCAAGTAGAAAGTGACGAAGAGCAAGTCGATTAAGAGAGGGAGGGAAAATGGTAAAAACAAGAAAAATCCCTTTAAGAAAATCTGTCGTTTCAAATGAAATTATTGATAAGCGCGATTTGCTCCGCATTGTCAAAAATAAAGAAGGACAAGTCTTTATCGATCCAACTGGCAAAGCCAATGGTCGAGGTGCTTACATCAAGCTAGACAATGAAGAAGCGGCACTTGCTAAGAAAAAGAAAGTTTTTAATCGTAGCTTTAATATGGAAGTGGAAGAAGCTTTCTATGATGAATTGATCTCTTATGTAGATCATAAGGTGAAGAGAAGAGAGTTAGGCCTTGAATAAGCAAAAGATAAGTAATTTGTTGGGTTTGGCGCAAAGAGCAGGAAAACTCATTTCTGGAGAAGAACTCGTGATCAAAGCAATCCAGGAAGAAAAAGCAAAATTAGTTTTTCTGGCAAATGATGCAGCTAGTAACCTGACAAAAAAGGTGACAGATAAGGGTCACTATTATGAGGTTCAAGTATCTACCGTGTTTTCAACACTAGAATTAAGCACTGCAATTGGACGTTCTCGTAAGGTCGTCGCTGTTGTAGATGCTGGATTTTCAAAGAAAATGAGGTCTCTTATGGAATAGAAGAGGAGGACAGCAATTGTCTAAGAAAAGATTATACGAAATTGCCAAAGAATTGGGCAAGGAAAGTAAAGAAGTCGTCACTCGTGCGAAAGAATTAGGTTTTGACGTCAAGAGTCATGCATCTAGTGTCGATACTGATGTTGCTGAAAAGTTGATCAAGAGCTTTGCAGCGAAAAAAGAAACAGTCGAAAAGAAAGTAGCAGAAGTGGCTGCCAAGACAACGGCTGTCGCAGAGAAAAAAGAAGCAGCGCCTGTCAAAAAAGAAGGAGCAACTGAGACAAAATCAGTAACGCCAGCTGCTAAACCAAAGAGTCGTAACTTTAAAGCGGAACGAGAAGCGCGTGCAAAAGAACAGGCTGAACGTAGGAAACAACAAGACAATCGTCCAAAACGTGATCGCAAAGATAATCAGCGTCATGGTGACAACCGAAATCAACGACCACAAGAGCGAAATGAACAGCGAAATCAAGGTTCTGAGCGTCGCAATAACCGACCAGATCAAAGACGTGGTGCACAGCCCCAAGTGGCACCAAAAGTTGATTTCAAAGCGCGTGCAGCAGCACTGAAAGCTGAACAAAATGCTGAGTACGCACGTGGAAGTGAAGATCGCTACAAACAACAAGCTGCAAAAGCAGAACAAGAACGTCAACAGCGCCGGAAACGGGTAGAAGCACCAGAAGTGAAAGCACCTGTACAGGAGCCAGCTGTTGAGAACCATACAAAACCAGCTGTTGCTGCTGCTCCAGCTCAAGTCGATACACGTCGGAAGAAACAAGCGCGACCAGATAAGAAACGCGATGATTTTGATCGTGAAGAAGATGGTCCAAGAAAACAACAAAGGAATCGAAATAGTCAAAATCAAGTGAGAAATCAGAGAAATAGTAACTGGAATAACAATAAGAAAAATAAAAAAGGAAAGAACAACCGTAATGATGCTCCAAAACCAGTAACAGAGCGTAAATTCCATGAATTACCAAGTGAATTTGAGTATACGGATGGAATGACGGTTGCCGAAATCGCAAAACGCATCAAGCGTGAACCGGCTGAAATCGTCAAGAAACTCTTTATGATGGGAGTCATGGCGACTCAAAATCAATCGCTGGATGGAGATACGATTGAACTCTTGATGGTGGATTATGGAATTGAAGCCAAGAAAAAGGTTGAAGTGGACAATGCCGATATCGAACGCTTCTTCGTTGAAGATGGTTATTTGAATCCAGATGAGTTGGTAGAGCGTCCACCAGTTGTCACCATCATGGGACACGTTGACCACGGTAAAACTACCCTTTTGGATACCCTTCGTAATTCACGTGTAGCAACAGGTGAAGCGGGAGGAATCACTCAGCACATCGGGGCTTATCAAATCGTGGAAAATGGCAAGAAGATTACCTTCTTGGATACACCTGGACACGCGGCCTTTACTTCTATGCGGGCGCGTGGTGCATCTGTTACCGATATTACCATCTTGGTCGTAGCGGCAGATGACGGGGTGATGCCACAGACTATCGAAGCCATCAACCACTCAAAAGCGGCTAATGTTCCAATCATTGTGGCTATTAACAAGATTGATAAACCAGGAGCTAATCCAGAGCGTGTCATCGGTGAATTGGCAGAGCATGGAGTTATGTCAACAGCTTGGGGTGGTGATTCTGAGTTTGTAGAAATCTCAGCTAAGTTCAACCAAAATATCGATGAACTCTTGGAAACGGTCCTTCTTGTGGCTGAAATCCAAGAACTTAAAGCAGATCCAACTGTTCGTGCCATCGGTACTGTTATCGAAGCGCGCTTGGATAAAGGAAAAGGTGCGGTCGCAACCCTCCTTGTTCAACAAGGTACCTTGAATGTTCAAGACCCAATCGTTGTCGGAAATACCTTTGGACGTGTCCGTGCCATGACCAATGACCTTGGACGTCGTGTGAAGGTTGCAGGACCATCTACTCCGGTTTCTATCACTGGTTTGAACGAAGCGCCAATGGCAGGTGACCACTTCGCGGTTTATGAAGATGAAAAATCAGCGCGTGCAGCTGGTGAAGAACGTGCCAAACGTGCTCTGATGAAACAACGTCAAGCAACCAACCGCGTCAGCCTTGAAAATCTCTTTGATACCTTGAAGGCTGGAGAAGTGAAATCCGTTAATGTCATCATCAAGGCCGATGTACAAGGTTCGGTTGAAGCTCTTGCTGCTTCCCTTCAAAAGATTGAAGTGGAAGGTGTGAAAGTGACCATCGTTCACTCAGCAGTTGGTGCCATCAACGAATCAGACGTGACCCTTGCAGAAGCTTCAAATGCCTTCATCATCGGATTTAACGTCCGTCCTACTCCACAAGCACGTCAACAAGCTGAAGCTGATGAGGTAGAAATCCGTCTTCACTCAATCATCTACAAAGTGATTGAAGAAATGGAAGATGCCATGAAAGGTATGTTGGATCCTGAGTTCGAAGAGAAAGTCATCGGGGAAGCAGTTATTCGTGAAACCTTTAAGGTCTCTAAAGTGGGTACCATTGGTGGATTTATGGTCCTTAGTGGTAAGGTTACACGTGATTCCAAAGTCCGTGTCATTCGTGACGGTGTCGTGATCTATGACGGAGCTCTTGCAAGCTTGAAACACTTCAAAGATGATGTCAAAGAGATCACAAATGGTCGTGAAGGTGGATTGATGATTGAAGGCTACAATGATATCAAGACAGATGATACCATCGAAGCCTACATCATGGAAGAAATTAAAAAATAAGAGGCTGACTAGGAAAAAAGAGGACTTTTCTCTGATTTCCTAGTTTTTAAACACAAAGCAGAAAGGAGTTCCTATGGCAAGTCATTTTCGGACAGATCGAGTAGGGATGGAAATCAAGCGTGAAGTCAATGAGATTTTACAAAAGAAAGTCCGTGACCCGCGTGTTCAAGGCGTTACTATTACGGATGTTCAAATGCTAGGTGATTTGTCTATGGCCAAAGTGTATTATTCAATTATGAGTGATTTGGCTTCAGACAATCAAAAGGCTCAGACAGGCCTTGAAAAAGCAACAGGAACCATCAAGCGTGAATTAGGTCGGAATTTGAAACTGTACAAGATTCCGGATCTTACTTTTGTCAAAGACGAGTCTATCGAATACGGTAACAAGATCGATGAGATGTTACGCAATTTGAACAAAGACTAGAGAGGTTGGAAATTTTCCACGCCCAGATTGAAAGACAAAGTCTTCTTAGAAACTTTCCTTAGGTGAGTACGGACGTCAGCGAACTTCTTCGAAGTTCCATGACTAATTATTGAGCCTAAGGTCTCAATAATTCCGAGTACCTGAAACTATTAAGTTTCAGGTACTTTTCTCACGACGAAAAGTTTCAGTAGATGATTGAATCACTCTAACGAGTAACATTTCTTTTTATAGAATTTATTAGATTTATAAAAAAGAATAGTTTGTCTACAGTCTCGGGTTGGAAATTTTCCACCCTCTTTTTTTGGCTCTTAAAACGAGGAAAATAAAACAGAAGGAAAAAACGGTTTCAAAAAATAATAGAAATTTACAGAAATCTCTTGTGTGATTGGAAATTATCCTTTACAATAGGAGAGGAGTTTTATTTCTGATCTCAAATTTGGAGGAATGAACATGTCGATTAACTGGCAGGAAATTGTATTTAACTTTTTGGGAGGCCTGGGGCTCTTTCTCTATAGTATTAAAACCATGGGAGAAGGCTTGCAACAGGCTGCAGGAGATCGACTTCGCTACTATATTGATAAATATACGAGTAATCCCTTTCTAGGGGTTCTAGTAGGGATTGGGATGACTGCCTTGATTCAGTCGAGTTCAGGGGTTACAGTGATTACGGTCGGTCTGGTGAGTGCAGGACTTCTAACCCTCCGTCAAGCTATTGGTATTGTTATGGGGGCCAATATTGGAACGACTATTACCTCCTTTATCATTGGTTTTAAATTAGGAGACTACGCTCTTCCCATGCTCTTTATCGGAGCGGTTTGTCTCTTCTTTACCAAAAATCGTTTGGTTAATAATGTTGGACGAATCGTTTTTGGTGTCGGTGGTATCTTCTTTGCCCTCAACTTGATGAGTGGGGCTATGGAACCTCTTAAAGATTTGCAAGTCTTTCGTGACTATATGGTGCAGTTAAGTAAAAGTCCTATCTTGGGTGTCTTTGTTGGATCAGGCTTAACACTTTTGATTCAGGCCTCTTCTGCAACCATTGGTATCTTGCAAAATCTCTATGCTAGTCATTTGATTGACCTGAAAGGAGCCCTCCCAGTTCTCTTTGGTGATAATATCGGAACGACCATTACAGCTATCATTGCTTCCTTGGGAGCTAATATTGCGGCCAAACGTGTGGCAGGTGCCCATGTAGCCTTTAATGTTATCGGAACCATTATCTGTCTTGTCTTCCTTGTTCCGTTTACCTCTTTGATTCAATGGTTTGAAACGACTCTTCATTTATCCCCAGAAATGACCATAGCCTTTGCTCACGGAACCTTTAATATAACCAATACCATCATCCAGTTCCCATTCATTGGAGCTTTGGCATACTTTGTGACCAAGCTGATTCCTGGTGAGGATGAGGTTGTCAAATATGAACCGCTCTACTTGGATGAAAACTTGATCACTCAAGCGCCTTCGATTGCTCTTGGGAATGCGAAAAAAGAGTTGCTTCATTTAGGTGGGTATGCAGATAAAGCCTTTAGCCTCTCTTATGATTATATTCTTCATCAAAATGAGAAAACAGCTGAAAAGGGTCATAAGACAGAAGAAGCCATCAATACCATTGATGATGATTTGACTCGCTACTTGATTCGTTTGTCAAGTGAAGCCTTGAGTCCGAGAGAAAGTGAAGTTCTCACCAATATCTTAGATTCTTCTCGTGATTTGGAGCGGATTGGAGATCACGCGGAAGCCTTAATTAATCTAACCGATTATTTAATTCGTAAGAAAGTCGTTTTTTCAGAATCAGCCTTGGCCGAATTGGAAGATATTTACAACCAAACCCATCAATTTGTAGAGGATGCTTTGAAATCTATCGAGCACAATGATGTGAGTCTTGCAAATCAACTAGTAGCACGTCACGAGGCAATTGAAAAATTGGAGAAAAGACTTCGGAAAACTCATATTCGTCGTTTGAACCAAGGTGAATGTACGCCACAAGCCGGAGTGAACTTTATTGATATCATTTCTCACTATACACGTGTTGCAGACCATGCCATGAATCTAGCTGAAAAAGTACAAATCGAGCAAATTTAATGAATGTCAAACAGAGTAAGTAGGAAGCTTGCTCTGTTTTTGTATGATTCTATCTAAAAATAGGTCTAGACCATTTACAAATGGAAGTGAAAGCGTTATAATATGTATGAATATAAATGGAACACAGTTCCTACAATGGAAAGGACGATTATATGTCTACATATATTAAAGCAGATCAATTTTATTACCCACATGGAGTTCGCCGTGGAGGTTATTTGGAGCTCGTCAATGGCAAGTTTGGAAAACATGTGGAAAGCTTACCAGAAGGTGCGGATGTGCTGGATTATTCAGGTTACAGTATTGCTCCGGGCTTGGTGGATACCCATATTCACGGTTTTGGTGGAGTAGATGTTATGGATAATAATATCGAAGGCACTCTCCATACCATGAGTGAAGGTCTCTTGAGTACTGGGGTCACAAGCTTTTTGCCTACGACTTTGACTTCCTCTTACGAACAACTTTTGGCGGTAACTGAAAATATTGGTGCACGATATAAAGAAGCAACAGGTGCTAAGATTCGTGGTATTTATTTTGAAGGACCTTATTTTACAGAAAAATACAAGGGAGCACAAAACCCAGCTTATATGAAGGATCCAAGTATGGTAGAATTCCGGGCTTGGCAAAAAGCTGCCAATGGTCTGTTGAATAAGATTGCCCTTGCTCCCGAGCGTGAAGGGGTAGAAGAATTTGTTCGGACCATTACAGGAGAAGGGGTGACAGTCGCTCTAGGACACTCCAATGCAACTTTTGAAGAAGCTAAAAAAGCAGTTGATGCAGGTGCGAGTGTCTGGGTGCATGCCTATAATGGTATGCGTGGTTTGACGCACCGTGAACTCGGTATGGTTGGAGCTATGTATGAGTTGCCTCATACTACAGCAGAGTTGATCTGTGATGGTCATCACGTTGATCCACTAGCTTGTGATATCCTGATGAAACAAAAAGGAAAAGAAAATGTTGCCTTGATTACTGACTGTATGACAGCTGGGGGATTAGAAGACGGGGATTATATGCTTGGGGAATTCCCAGTCGTGGTTGCTGAAGGGACTGCTCGCTTGAAATCAACTGGTAATCTAGCTGGCTCAATCTTGAAATTGAAAGATGGATTAAAAAATGTTGTAGAGTGGGGAATTGCTAACCCTCACGAAGCAGTGATGATGGCCAGCCTCAATCCGGCAAAATCAGTCCATATTGATGATGTTTGTGGTCAAATCCGTGAAGGATATGATGCGGACTTCATCGTACTTGACCAAAATTTGGATCTGGTTGCGACCTATCTCGATGGGGTCAAACGTTACCAGGCGACGAATTAGATTCAAGAATCGAAGATAGAATACTTCCTCTCTAGGTCATACCTAGAGAGGTTTTTGTTTACCAATGGTAGTGCAATTTTGTGAATGCTGTCTTTTCATGCTATAATGGGAATTGAAATGTGAGGTAGCTTATGAAGGCAATTGATATACGTTTTTTATTGATGGGAATTTTTTTCTTGCTCTATGGGATTGTAAGAAAAAATATCTTTATTGTGATCGTTGGTGGGTCATTTTTACTCTATAGTTTTTATAGCAAGAAGATGGAGCCAACCAAGAAGAATATTTTTAAGCCAGAGCTCAAGCTTCGAGGGCCTAAGAAACCGAAGTCGAAGAAAGGAAAGAAGAAATGAATCATTATCGTTTAAATAATGGGGTGGAGATTCCTGTATTGGGATTTGGGACGTGGAAAGCAGCGAATGGAGAAGAAGCCTATCAAGCTGTCTTAGCTGCTTTAAAAGCAGGTTATCGCCATATCGATACAGCTGCGATTTATCAGAATGAAGAGAGTGTGGGTCGGGCCATTAAAGACAGTGGTCTTGCGCGCGAAGACCTGTTTATTACCACCAAACTTTGGAATACTCACCACACCTATGAAGACGCTCAAGCTGCTTTGGAAGAGTCTCTTGAAAAACTAGGCTTGGACTATGTAGATCTTTATTTGATTCATTGGCCAAATCCAAAATCACTTCGAGAAAATGATGCTTGGAAACAACGAAATGCTGAGGTTTGGCGAGCAATGGAAGATATGCTAGCTGCTGGCAAGGTTCGGGCTATTGGTATTAGCAATTTTCTGCCTCATCATTTGGAAGCCCTCCTTGGAACAGCTCGGGTCATTCCGGCTGTGAACCAAATTCGTCTAGCACCTGGGGTTTACCAAAGTGAAGCCATTGCAGCAAGTCGCAAGCATGGCATTTTACTAGAGGCTTGGGGACCTTTTGGCCAAGGAGAATTGTTCCAAAATGAACAAGTAAAAGAAATGGCTACTAAATATGGAAAGACCGTCGCTCAACTAGCCTTGGCTTGGAGTTTGCAAGAAGGTTTCCTTCCATTGCCCAAATCGGTTACACCTGAGCGGATTGCGAGTAATTTAAATTGCTTTGATTTTGAATTGACAGCAGATGATGTGGAACTCCTTCGCCATCTTCCGGTTGAAGCAGGTGCACCAGATCCGGACACCAAAGATTTTTAAAAGGGAATTTCTATTCATTAATAAAAACCGAGGACAGTTTCGTTCTCGGTTTTTAAAATCCTTTCAATGATTAAATAATTTTAAAACTCCAACAAAAACAGATGTTCTATAATACTTCCCCATTCTAATTTACAATTTTCCGAACGAAAACAAATTAATAGCTAGTAATATTCGTAAATGTTACATTTGTGTTACAATTTGTTTTTTGAATGAATTTTCAGACAATTTTGCGTTATAATAGTTACTATTAAAATATAAGGGGAGTTTCTATGAATAGACAAGAACGTTTTTCATTAAGAAAATACAAATTTGGTGTAGCCTCAGTTTTATTAGGGGCTGTTTTGGTATTTGGATCTGCACAAGCGAGTGCAGAAGAACAAGCGGCCAGCCAAACGAGTGCTGGAACACAGCTTGTAGCCACTACTCAACAGGCACCTGCTGAAGAAGAGCATTCACAAGCAACAGAAGCAAATACAGCAGTCGCTAGTGAGAAAGTAGAAGTTGCAAAAGAAGCAACAGTTGCTGAAAAGACAACGAATGCAACAGAAGCAGGTCATGTTGAAAAAATAGAAGCTCCGAAAGAAGCAGCTACTGTTCCAGAAACAAAACCGGAAGTAGCGGAAAAACCTGTAGAAAAAGCAACAGAAGTGGCGACTGCGACAAGTTCTGAAACAACGAATCGCCATGAGGCAGCTGAAAAACCTCAAAGCATCGAAAGTGACGAAATTATTACTGTTCCCCAAACCTGGAAGCAAGGCTATAAAGGGGAAGGGATGGTTGTCGCCGTCATCGACTCTGGCTTGGATGTGAACCACGAGGTTCTTCGGATTACCGATCCTTCAAAAGCTAAGTTTAAAAACCAAGAAGAAATCGAAGCTGCTAAGAAAGCGGCAGGAATCGATTATGGTAAATGGTACAACGACAAGGTTGTCTACGCTTATGACTACTTTGATGGGACCGACAATATCAAAGAGGCCGAAAGAGATTCTCATGGGATGCACGTTACAGGGATTGCAACAGGGAATCCTGATAAAGCAGCAGGAAACGGAGAAAAGATCTATGGTGTAGCACCAGAAGCGCAAGTTATGTTTATGCGTGTCTTCTCAGATCGCCAAAAAACAACGGGATCTGCTCTTTATGTAAAAGCAATTGATGATGCTGTAGCTCTTGGTGCAGATACTATCAACATGAGTCTTGGTTCTACGACTGGTTCTACGGTCAATGCGGATTCAGATATTGTGGATGCCATTAAACGGGCGCGCGCTAAAGGCGTATCTGTCTTAATTTCTGCAGGAAATAGCAATAGCTTTGGAAATGGTTACTCAAGACCTTCTGCTGAAAATCCAGATTATGGTTTGGTCGGAAATCCTTCAACAGTAGAGGACTCCATCTCTGTTGCTTCTATCAATAATAATGTTATTACGACAGAAGTGTTTGAAGTCAAAGGCCTTGAAGGCAATGCGGAAGCGGATAACGGTAAGTTTGATTACAGTAAATCTGCTGCAGACGCTGATTTTGAAAAAGGCAAAGAGTACGAATATGTGTCAGTTGGTCTTGGAAAAGAAGATGATTTCAAAGATCTGGATCTTACCGGTAAATTAGCCTTAATCCAACGCGGGGAAATTCCATTCTCAGAAAAGATTGCGAATGCCTTCCATCATGGTGCAGCAGGAGCTTTGGTCTACAATAATGTGGAAGGATCGAACCTTGGAATGGCAATTGAAGGAGATGCGAAAAAGATCCCATCTGTCTTTATTTCAAAACGTTATGGGGAAGCTCTTAAGGCAGGTTCCTACAAAATTGTCTTTAACAATACTATGGCCAACCGTCCATCTCCAGAGGCAGATCAATTGTCTGATTTCTCAAGTTGGGGAGTAACAACAGATGGTCAGTTGAAACCAGATGTCACAGCACCTGGTGGAAATATCTTTTCTTCTTTGAATGATAATACCTACGGAGATATGAGTGGTACAAGTATGGCCTCTCCTCATGTAGCAGGTGTGGCAGCTTTGGTCAAAGAATACCTTGTGAAGAACCACCCAGAATTGACTCCAGAACAAGTTTCTGAAACTGTCAAAGCCTTGATTATGTCTACGGCTAAACCACATGTTAATAAAGAAACCGGTGTTTATACTTCTCCACGTCAACAAGGAGCAGGGGTTGTAGACACAGCTGCAGCCGTTTCAACAGACTTGTATGTGACTGGTGAAAACAACTATCCAAGCGTTACTCTTGGAAATGTTGGAGATAGCTTTACCTTTGATGTGACGGTTCACAATATTTCAGATACCGATCGTACCTTGAAAATGTTGGTGAATACTGACACAGATGAAGTGAAGGATGGTAAATTTACCCTCCGTCCACGTAAATTGACTGAAACAGCTTGGCCTGAAGTAACCGTGAAAGCACATAGCTCTGAAACGGTTACGGTGAAAGTCGATACAAGTAAATTCACAGAAGAGTTGAGCAAAGAAATGCCGAACGGCTATTTCCTTGAAGGATTTGTTCGCTTTGTAGATCCGGCAGATGATGGGGATGTGGTCAGCTTGCCGTTTATGGGATTCAAGGGAGAATTCCAAAACCTTCCAGCTGTTGAAAAACCAATCTATGATTTGGTTCGCGAAGGAAAAGATGGCTTCTACTATCATGTTCCAAAAGATTTGAATATCTCCTCTAGTGCCAATGTTTCTGCGCTTGTTACCCTGCAAAATGACCTTCTCCTCACACAAGGAAAACGAGATGGTCGTCGGATTACAGTTCTTGGTATTGAAGAAAATGCGGAAGGTACACATTCTCTTCAATTAGATGAGAATGGGAATGTTCGCATTGCCATTTCGCCAAATGAAGATGGAAATAAAGACCTCGTTGAATACAAGACAGTCGCCCTTAGAAACATTGAAAACCTTCGTGCAACTGTTTATGCAGCAAGCGATACGGAACATAAAAATCCACTGTGGGAAGGAACTCCATCTGATCATCGTAAGAACTTCTTCAACGGTGACCAAAAGAACCCACGCAGTTACACACTAGATAACACTGCTTGGAATGGTATTGATGCGAATGGGAAAGCAGTAGCAGATGGTCTATATGATTATGTCATTCGTTATACACCAATGGTTCCTGGTGCTGAAGAGCAATCAACGACCTTTAAGGTTCAAGTTGATACCCAAAAACCAGTGATCACATCAGGATATATCCGTTTCAAAGATGGGGCTCAACAGTTTGTAGCACGTAAAGCCAAAGATGTTGGCGATGGCGGTATCTTAACTGAAAAACTCGTCTATGTGACTCCATTTGATGATCAGGGGACAATGGTCCAAACCAGTGAAGATAAGAATGGTACACGTGCGCTTGAAAATTACCATGTGATCAAGGCCAATGCAGATGGTAGCTTCGATCTTCCTGAAAACATCGATAAGAAGAATATCTACTACTATGTAGAAGACTTTGCGGGGAACGTAGATTATGTTTCACTAGCTGATTTAGTTCGGGATCAAAATAGTGGTCGGGTTCAAATTGCAGTTCGTGACGCTAAAACGAACAAAGATTTGGATACTATGTATGTTTACCGAATCAAAGATAGCAAGGGCCAATACGTGTCAGTTGATAAGACAAAAGATATTAACTTCTTGAACTTTGGTCATTATACTGCTGAAATCTTTACGTATGATCGTACAGAAGTGAAATTTGTCAGCAGCTTGACGCAAGAATTTGATTTGACAGAGGATAATAGTTTCCAAACGATTGCTTTTCTTGCCAATACTTTAGAATACGCGCCAGTTAGCATCAGCTTTGATCAACCGGTTTCAAAAGCAGCTACGATCGTATTAAAAGGGGCAGATGGTGAAAACTTTGTCTTGCCAGCTGAAAAATATGGTAAAAATGGCTTTGGTAAATCTGTAGCAACTGGTCAATATACCTTGGTTGCAACTCTTCCTACAGGCTATGAACTAGCTGAGGAAGCACCAGTGATCTCAGTTGTCGCAGGACGCAACAACAATTATCGTATTGGAGTGATCTCAAAAGTGGATCTCTTAGCTGCTTTGAACAACCAAGCAGATATTACAAAGACAGCGCAATACTTCAATGCCAGTGCGGATAAGAAGGAAGCCTATGATCAAGCCTTGCAAGCGGCCCAAGCAGCCTTGACCAACAAGGTTAGTCAAGAGCAAGTCAACCAAGCTCTAGCTAGTCTTGAAGCTGCCAGCCAAGCTTTGGATGGGAAAGATTCAAACGTTGCGGCCTTGAAAGAAGCTATGCAGGCTTACGATGCTACGACAAAAACTGGTCGTTATGCCAATGCCAAAGAAAAAGTACGTCGCGACTACGATCGTGCTTTCCAAACAGTAGCCTTGCTTGCAGTTGATCCAACTGTGAAACAAGAACAAATCAATCAAGCACTTGCTGAGCTTAGCCGTGCAGAAGGAAAATTAAACGGGAAAGCAACTGATTTTTCAAGTCTTGAAAAATACATCAAGGAAGAATTGAAGTTCCAAGAAAAGAATGCTAAATTCATCTATGCTGGAAATAAAGAAAAAGAAGCTTACCTAGTGGCTTTCAAGGATGCACAAACCATCCTTTCAAATCCAGGAGCAAGCCAACAAGATGTAAAAGATGCTTTGACAGCCTTGAAGAATGCCAAGAAAAAACTTCATGGTAAAAAACCAAAAGCTGCGAGACGTCCATAAGAAAAACAACCTTGTTTGTTAGCCAAAAATCCGTATGAAACGATTGTTTCATACGGATTTTAATTTACAAGTACCTAAAAATCTGCTATAATACTAGTCAAGAAAGAAGGGCTTACGGCGTTTTTCTAGCGAGCTTGGGATAGTGAGAGCCAAGTAGAGCAAAGTAAGCAAGTGGCGCTTTCTCTCAGTAAAAAGCTGAGTAAAGTAAAATAAAATGAAGTAATAAATTAGGGTGGAACCGCGTTTCTGACGCCCCTAGGTCATAGACTTAGGAGCGAAGACACGGTTCTTTTTGTATCCTGAGTCACAAGAAATTTTATGAATAAGGAGTATTCAATGTCAAAAAAACTAACCTTTCACTGCGTTAGTGGCAGATACCTCCTTACAGTCGGACTGCCCCAAGCTCAGGCACCCTGGTGCCTGAGCTAGACGCAGTACTAACTCGTCTTGCTTCGTAAAATCGACGAGGCAGACTCATGTCGCAAGAATTTATAAAAAGGAGAAGAAGATGTCAAAAAAACTAACCTTCCAAGAAATTATTTTGACTTTGCAACAATACTGGAATGACCAGGGTTGTATGCTCATGCAGGCTTATGATAATGAAAAAGGTGCGGGAACCATGAGTCCATATACCTTCCTTCGTGCCATTGGTCCTGAGCCATGGAATGCGGCTTATGTAGAACCATCACGTCGTCCAGCGGATGGACGTTACGGGGAAAACCCAAACCGTCTTTACCAACACCACCAATTCCAAGTGGTGATGAAACCATCACCATCAAACATCCAAGAGCTCTACCTTGAATCATTGGAAAAATTGGGGATCAATCCTTTGGAACACGATATTCGTTTCGTTGAAGATAACTGGGAAAACCCATCAACTGGTTCAGCTGGTCTTGGTTGGGAAGTTTGGCTTGATGGTATGGAAATCACTCAGTTCACCTACTTCCAACAAGTTGGTGGATTGGCAACTGGCCCAGTAACTTCTGAGGTCACTTACGGATTGGAACGTTTGGCTTCTTACATCCAAGAAGTTGATTCTGTTTACGACATCGAGTGGGCTCCCGGCGTTAAATACGGAGAAATCTTCCTTCAACCAGAATATGAACACTCAAAATACAGCTTTGAAGTTTCTGACCAAGATATGCTTCTTGAAAACTTCGAAAAATTTGAAAAAGAAGCAGGACGTGCTTTGGAATTGGGCCTTGTTCACCCAGCCTATGACTACGTTTTGAAATGTTCGCATACCTTCAACTTGCTTGATGCTCGTGGTGCTGTATCCGTTACAGAACGTGCCGGTTACATTGCCCGTATCCGTAACTTGGCCCGTGTCGTAGCCAAAACCTTCGTCGCAGAACGTAAAAAACTTGGTTACCCACTTCTCGACGAAGCCACACGCGCCAAACTCCTAGCAGAAGAGGAAGAATAAAAAGAGTTACAAGAATGGAAAATGGGCAAACAAAGTGAGCTCACATGGCTACCCAGAGGCAAGTCGAAGACTTGCTAAAGGGATAGGCACCGCCGTACTGCTTGATGGGGATTTTTGAAACGTTAGGTTCAAAAATCAGTTGGCTAAATCCACTTTGATGAGACTGTTGGAAATCGATGTCAAGGAGACAGAAGATTTCCCTACAGCCTCACAAAGTTAGTTAGCGACGTCCCCGGTACCTAAGGTGCCTATCAAAAAGAAGAATTTTGTAAAGGAAAAAACATGACAAAAAACTTATTAGTAGAACTTGGACTTGAAGAGTTGCCAGCCTACGTTGTCACACCAAGTGAAAAACAACTCGGTGAGAAAATGGCAGCCTTCTTGGATGACAACCGACTTTCATACGAAAGCATTCAAACCTTCTCAACACCACGCCGTTTGGCTGTCCGTGTCATTGGTTTGGCGGATCAACAAACAGATTTGACCGAAGTTTTTAAAGGACCTTCTAAGAAAATCGCCTTGGATGCAGATGGAAACTTCTCAAAAGCGGCCCAAGGATTCGTCCGTGGGAAAGGTTTGACGGTTGACGATATTGAATTCCGCGAAGTCAAAGGGGAAGAGTACGTTTATGTTACAAAACATGAAGCTGGAAAACCAGCTAAAGAAGTTTTGGCTGGCGTTCCAGAAGTGCTTGCTTCATTGATCTTCCCTGTCAGCATGCACTGGGCTAACAACACCTTTGAATACATTCGCCCAGTTCACACCTTGATCGTTCTTTTGGGCGACGAAGCTCTTGACCTTGATTTCTTGGATATCCAATCAGGTCGTGTCAGTCGTGGACACCGTTTCCTTGGACATGAAGTGGAAATTACCAATGCGGATTCTTATGAAGAAGACCTTCGCACGGTTTACGTGATTGCGGATAGCAAAGAACGTGAAACCATGATTCGTGAGCAAATCAAGGCTATCGAGGCAGATCAAGGTGTTCAAGTTCAAATCGAAGAAGGCCTTTTGAATGAAGTCTTGAACTTGGTCGAATACCCAACTGCCTTTATGGGAAGTTTTGATACTAAGTATTTGGATGTTCCAGAAGAAGTTTTGGTGACCTCAATGGAAACGCACCAACGGTACTTTGTTGTACGTGACCTTGATGGTCAGCTCAAACCAAACTTCATCTCCGTCCGTAATGGTAACGCTGAGCACTTGGAAAATGTTATCCGAGGAAATGAAAAAGTCTTGGTGGCACGTCTTGAAGACGGTGAATTCTTCTGGCGTGAAGACCAAAAACTTAAGATTGAAGACCTCGTTGCTAAATTGGCGAACGTGACCTTCCATGAAAAAATTGGTTCTCTTTCAGAACACATGGCGCGTGCGGGTGTTATTGCAGCGTCACTAGCTGAGCAAGCTGGTTTGACTGCTGAAGAAACGACAGCCGTTGCTCGTGCAGCTGAAATCTACAAATTTGACCTCTTGACGGGTATGGTCGGAGAGTTCGATGAATTGCAAGGAATCATGGGTGAAAAATACGCCCTCCTCGCTGGTGAAGATGCTGCGGTTGCGACAGCTATCCGTGAGCACTACCTTCCTGATTCAGCA
Organism: Streptococcus parasanguinis; assembly: GCF_016648925.1. Lineage (GTDB taxonomy): Bacteria > Bacillota > Bacilli > Lactobacillales > Streptococcaceae > Streptococcus. Next base: position 45,480 of record NZ_JACLQX010000007.1, read on the forward strand.
GACGGAGCTCTTCCAGAGACTAAGGTTGGTGCCATTCTTGCGCTTGCAGATAAATTGGATACCCTCCTTTCCTTCTTCTCAGTTGGCTTGATTCCATCAGGTTCCAATGACCCTTATGCGCTTCGTCGTGCAACACAAGGGATTGTTCGTATCTTGGATGCCTTTGGTTGGCATATCCCTATGGATGAGTTGATCGACAGCCTTTACGCCCTTTCATTTGATAGCCTTTCATATGACAATCAAGTAGAAGTGCTCAACTTCATCAAGGCGCGTGTGGACAAGATGATGGGACGCACACCAAAAGACATCAAAGATGCTGTTCTTGCTGGTTCAAACTTTGTCGTGGCTGATATGCTGGAAGCAGCTGAAGCTCTTTCAGAAGCTGCGAAGACCGATGGTTATAAGGCGGCTGTTGAGTCCCTCTCTCGTGCCTTTAACTTGGCAGAAAAAGCAGATGCTTCAGTAGCAGTCGATGCCAGTCTCTTTGAAAACGATCAAGAAAAAGCCCTTGCTAAAGCAATTGAAGATCTTGAATTGACTGGTTCAGCTAGCGACAAATTGGCTCAACTCTTTGCTCTTAGCCCAGTCATTGATGCTTTCTTTGACAATACCATGGTTATGGCAGAAGATGAGGCTGTTAAAAACAACCGTTTGGCCCTTCTTGCAGGCCTTGTAGCGAAAGCTAATGCTGTTGCAGCCTTCAACCAATTGAACACAAAATAAGTACCTGATGACAGGTAGAAAGTAGGTTTTATTATGACACCTGAAAAAATCGCTCGGATCAATGAGCTGGCTAAAAAGAAAAAAACAGAAGGTTTGACTCCTGAAGAAGCAGTGGAACAAGCAAAACTTCGTGAAGAATACATTGAAGGTTATCGTCGTTCGGTTCGTCACCACATCGAAGGGATCAAAATTGTGGATGAAGAAGGTAACGATGTAACCCCTGAGAAACTACGCCAAGTGCAACGTGAAAAAGGTTTGCATGGCCGTAGTCTCGATGATCCTAATTCATAAGCAAAAGAGTGCTGGAATAGACTCCAGCACTCTTTTGTATCTTTAAAATTCAGAATATTCTGGACCAGATTGACCAATTTTTAAAAACATGGTATAGTAGATTGTGTGAAAATTTGAAGTATACTTTTCTGAAAATGTACAGAAAAAGAATTGGAGTAATCATATGTCAAAAAAACATCATCCTAGTCAAGAAACCGAAAATGGGATGGTTCGTGGTCTGCAAAATCGGCATGTTCAGCTGATCGCTATTGCAGGAACCATCGGGACAGGGCTCTTTCTTGGAGCTGGTCGTTCCCTTTCTTTGACAGGTCCCTCTATTATTTTAGTCTATATGCTGACTGGCGCCTTCATGTACTTGATGATGCGGGCGATCGGAGAAATGCTCTATATGGACCCTGATCAACACACCTTTATCAACTTTATCACCAAGTATCTAGGAAAAGGTTGGGGTTATTTTTCAGGATGGTCCTATTGGGTCTCCTTGGTATTTTTGGGAATGGCAGAGATCACCGCTGTTTCCAACTATGTCCAGCTTTGGTTTCCAAATTGGCCAGCCTGGCAGATTCAAATTATCTTTTTAGCGCTTTTGAGTTGTGTAAACTTGATCGCTGTGAAGGTTTTTGGAGAGGTTGAATTCTGGTTTGGAATGATCAAGATTGTCACGATTTTAGCCTTGATCGCAACAGGGATCTTTATGGTGACGACGAATTTTGAAACACCAGCTGGACACGCTAGTTTAACCAATATTACTAGTGGTTTTCAAATGTTTCCAAATGGTTGGGTCAAGTTCGTCATGGCCTTCCAAATGGTCTTCTTTGCTTATCAAGCGATCGAGTTTGTTGGAATTACTACTTCTGAAACAGCTAATCCCCGCCAAGTATTGCCAAAAGCCATTAAAGAAATTCCAATCCGAATTGTAATCTTTTATGTAGGGGCTTTGTTGGCGATTATGGCTATTTTCCCTTGGCAACAGCTTCCCGTCAATAAATCACCATTTGTAACGGTCTTTCAGATGGTTGGAATCAAGTGGGCAGCAGGATTGATTAATTTTGTTGTACTGACAGCTGCTGCATCTTCCTTGAATTCCACCCTCTATTCAACAGGGCGTCACTTGTACCAGATTGCAAAAGAAACACCAAACAGCAAAGTGATGAATCGTTTGAAACTGAATAGCTTATCTCGTATGGGGATTCCAAGTCGCGCGATTATTTTTTCTGCGATTGTGGTTGCTGTTTCTGCCTTTATCAATGTCTTGCCAGGTGTCTCAGATGCCTTTGCCTTGATTACGGCCTCTTCTTCTGGTGTCTACATTGCTATTTACATTTTGACCATGCTTGCCCATCTTAAGTACCGTAAATCGAAAGAATTTATGCCAGATGGTTTTGTCATGCCAGCCTATAAAGTGTTGAATCCATTGACCATTGTTTTCTTCCTCTTTGTATTCGTTTGTCTCTTCTTGCAAGAATCAACATACATTGGAGCGATTGGAGCAACCATCTGGATCATTCTTTTTGGGATTTACAGCAATTGGAAACATAATCAATAAACCGCAAGAGAGTGGGACAGAAATCGGTAATTCGTTAGAATTCGATTTCGTCGTCCCACCTCCGCACAGTTGAGTAGGGCTGTAAAAGCTGATAAAATCAGCGTAGTAGAGCCCACTCAACCACTGCGTCTTGCTCGACAATCCAAAAATAATTGAGAGGCTAGGACTTTTGTCCCAACCTCTTTATTATTTCAGAGCTAGTTTGCTTTTTTTTAAGGAATTACTTGGAGGGAATAAAAGTAAAACAGAGGTGGAAGAAATTATTTTTCTTCCATCTCTGTTTTTTGTCCTTGAATGGCTTTTTTGAGCCACCAAAGTGAGCCGGCTAGGATCAGGGCAGCAAGCCAAAAAATCCAAGCCTCAATAGTGGTTAGAAAAAAGTAGAGAGCGATAGCATCGACCAATAAAAGTGGGATGAGAATCTGTTTTCTTATTTTCATAAGAATATTGTATCATAAATCCTAGAGGAAACAAATAAAATCAAGTCTTTCTAGGTATTTTGTAGGATCCGAAAAGGTCCGATAGGATTAGTTAGTGAATTTTCTTTCAGGAGTGCATCTTGGTCCCATTTGTGGTAAAATAGTAAAGATATGAGTAAAGAATTTCATCATGTAACGGTTTTGCTTCATGAAACGATCGATATGCTGGATGTTAAGCCAGATGGGATCTATGTAGACGCCACATTGGGTGGGGCAGGCCACAGCGAATATTTGTTAACAAAATTAAATGAATCGGGCCATCTTTATGCCTTTGACCAAGATCAGCATGCAATTGAGAATGCTAAGATTCGTTTAGCTCCATTCATCGAGAAAGGCATGGTGACCTTCATTAAGGATAACTTTCGTCATTTGAAGGAACGTCTAAACGAATTGGGTGTGACTGAAATTGATGGAATCTGTTATGACCTAGGTGTGTCTAGTCCTCAGTTAGATGAACGGGAACGTGGATTTTCTTACAAGAAAGATGCGCCACTGGACATGCGGATGAATCAAGAAGCTTCCTTGACAGCCTATGAGGTCGTAAATAGCTACGATTACCATGATCTAGTCCGTATTTTTTTCAAATATGGAGAGGACAAATTTTCCAAGCAAATTGCGCGGAAAATTGAGCAAGCACGAGCAATTAAACCGATTGAAACGACGACTGAATTAGCAGAGATTATTAAATCTGCTAAACCAGCTAAGGAGCTCAAGAAAAAGGGCCATCCTGCTAAACAGATTTTCCAAGCCATTCGTATCGAAGTCAATGATGAACTGGGAGCTGCAGATGAATCAATTCAGCAAGCCATGGATTTGTTGGCCCTCGATGGTCGTATTTCTGTGATTACCTTTCATTCGTTAGAGGATCGATTGACCAAACAATTGTTTAAAGAAGCTTCGACGGTTGAGGTTCCAAAAGGACTTCCCTTTATTCCGGATGATTTGAAACCAAAGATGGAGTTGGTCAACCGGAAACCTATTTTGCCAAGTGAAGAAGAGCTTGAGGGAAATAATCGATCCCATTCAGCAAAACTACGGGTTGCTCGAAAAATACACAAGTAAGAGGAATTGATATGGCAGCAAGAGATGAGAGAACAAGAACACAGGTACTGCAAGATCGCTTTCGCCGTTTCTCTAGAGTAGAAAAGGCTTTTTATGGGTCGATTGTCCTAACAGCTGTGATTTTAGCCATTAGTATTGTCTTTATGCAGACACGGATTTTACAAGTTCAGAGTGAATTGACTGATTTGAATACGGAACTAGAAGCCAAAAAGACGGAATTAGCAGATGTTCGTCAAGAGGTCAATGAATTAACACGTTATGACCGCTTATCACAGTTGGCTAGCTCCCAAGGAATGAAGCTGCAAAAAGAAAATCGAAAAACAGTGAGTGCAAGTAGTGATGAATAAATTCAAAAAATTTTTGATCGGGTATTCGATAAAGAAACGTCGCTTGCCGGATCAGAATCGAAAACAAGTTGGGAAAAATCTCAGTGTACTGGCGATTTTCCTCTTTTTTCTCTTTCTGATTAATTTTGCAATGATCATTGGGACTGACAAAAAATTTGGTGTAACCTTATCGGATCAAGCCAAAAAAGTCCATGAGCAGACGGTCATTGTTCCTGCAAAACGTGGAACGATCTACGACCGAAATGGAGCAGTAATTGCTGAAGATGCTACGACCTATAACGTTTATGCTATTATTGATAAAAAGTACAAATCAGCAACTGGGAAAATCCTCTATGTAGAAGAGAGCCAATTTAAAAAAGTAGCAGAAATCTTTAAGCAGTACTTAGGGATGGATGAGGATTACGTCATTCAACAGTTGTCGCAAAAGAAATTGAAACAGGTTTCTTTTGGCTCGAACGGAAACGGCATAACTTATAGTAATATGACAGCCATCCGTGAGGCCATGGAAGCGGCGAAGATTGAAGGGGTTGCCTTTACAACCAGTCCAAATCGAAGCTATAAAAATGGAGTTTTTGCTTCTCAATTTATAGGTCAGGCCTCTCTTCAAGAAGATAAAGAGGGGAATAAAACTCTGAAGGGGCAATCAGGGATGGAGAAATCCCTCGATCGTATTCTCGCTGGTCAAAATGGGGTTATCACCTATGACAAAGACCGAAACGGCAATATCGTTCCTGGTTCAGATAAGGTTTCTGTCAAAACAGAAGATGGAAAAGATGTCTATACGACCATTTCAGCAGAATTACAAACCTACCTTGAGACGCGAATGGATGTTTTCCAAGAAAAAGTAAAAGGAAAGTATGTTAGTGCGACTCTTGTGAGTGCAAAAACTGGAGAAATCCTGGCTACAACGCAACGTCCATCCTATAATGCGGATACCAAACAAGGGTTGGATCTGAAAAACTTGAAAACCTGGAATACCATCCTTTATCAAGATCAATATGAACCGGGTTCAACGATGAAGGTCATGTTATTAGCTTCGGCGATTGATCATGGAACCTTCCCAGCCTATAATGAAGTATACTACAGTAACGAACTACAAGTAAAAGATGCGACGATCCGTGACTGGGATGTCAATATGGGACTGTCTGAAGGTCGCTATATGAATATCGCACAAGGCTTTGCTTACTCAAGTAACGTGGGGATGACCCGCTTGGAGCAAAAGATGGGAAATGCTGTCTGGATGGACTACCTAACCCGCTTTAAATTCGGTCTTCCGACCCGTTTTGGAATGGGAAATGAAGCTTACGGGGGTCTTCCAGGGGATAACTATGTCAGTCAGGCCATGTCTTCCTTCGGTCAAGGGATTTCCGTCAGTCAAACCCAAATGTTACGGGCCTTTAGTGCCATCGCTAATGATGGACAAATGTTGGAGCCGAAGTTTATTAGTGCTATTTACGATAAAAAATCAGACACAGCCCGCAAATCAAAAAAAGAAGTTGTTGGAAAACCAGTTTCAGGATCAGCTGCACAACAGACACGGAACTATATGATCACCGTCGGAACAGATCCAGAGTATGGAACCTTGTACAGTGATGGACCCATCATTCAGGTACCCGGTCAAAACGTTGCGGTGAAATCAGGGACTGCCCAAATGGCGACAGATCAAGGATACTTGCAAGGAGAAAATGATTATATCTACTCGGTTGTAGCCATGACACCTGCAGAAGATCCTGAATTCATCATGTATGTGACGGTCCAACAACCAGAAGTGAAATTCTCATTCACCAGCTGGGAAGAGCTGGTCAATCCTATTTTGGAAGATGCAGTTGCTTTAAAAGACGAATTGCATCTAACATCAGAGGCACCAACTTTGGATGATGTGACCAAAGAAACGACCTACAAAATCCCTTCAGTAGAAACTCTCTCTAAGGAGTTGAATCTGAAACAAAATCTGAGCCCAGGTGCTTATTCAGAGGAATTGCGTCGCAATTTGGTGCAACCAATTGTCCTAGGAACCGGGAAAAATATCCGCAAGATGTCTGTGGATGTAGGCTCTAAAGTCAAAGCCAATCAGCAAGTATTGTTATTGACAGAAGACTTTGATGCGGTTCCAGATATGTACGGTTGGACAAAGAAAAATGCGGACATCTTTGGAGAATGGACTGGAATTGAGATTACCTATAAAGGTAGTGGAAAGAAAGTAACCAAACAAAGTGTCAAAATGAACACCTCACTTAATAAAACTAAAAAGATTACGTTAACATTAGGAGACTAAGATGTATATTGCTACGATCCTTGTATCGTTTCTATTAACAGTGGCTGCTATTCCAGCCTTTATTCGATTTTACCATCGTGCTCATATTTCTGGGCAACAAATGCATGAAGATGTGAAACAACACAAAGCGAAAGCTGGCACTCCGACAATGGGTGGAGTTGTATTTCTCATTACAGCCGTTCTAGTTAGTTTTGTCGTTACCGTATTGACTGGAAATTTCACGCGCTCTGTTCAACTGATTCTATTTATCTTGATTCTTTATGGAATTGTTGGATTTTTGGATGACTTTTTAAAAGTTTTTCGTAAGATTAATGAAGGTCTTAACCCAAAACAAAAATTGGCCCTTCAACTTGTTGGTGGAATCATCTTCTATATTTTTTCTGAACGCCACGGTGCAGGAAGCCTTTTGAATGTTTTCGGATATGAACTTTACTTGGGCCATTTCTACATTCTCTTTGCTTTATTTTGGTTGGTTGGTTTTTCAAATGCTGTCAATTTGACAGATGGGATTGATGGATTAGCCAGCATCTCCGTTGCCATTAGCCTGAGTGCCTATTCCTTTATTGCCTATATGCAAGGGAAATGGGACATTCTCTTTGTCACCTTGAGTATGATTGGGGCCTTGCTAGGATTTTTTGTCTTCAACCACAAGCCAGCTAAAATCTTTATGGGAGATGTCGGTAGTCTAGCTCTTGGAGGGATGCTTGCAGCCTTGTCAATGGCTTTGCATGTCGAGTGGACGCTGCTCCTGATTGGTCTGGTCTATGTCATTGAAACAGGTTCTGTGATGCTACAAGTGACCTATTTCAAATGGACCAAGAAACGCTACGGAGAAGGACGTCGGATTTTCCGAATGACTCCTTTCCACCATCATTTAGAACTGGGTGGTCTTTCTGGAAATGGCCAAAACTGGTCAGAATGGAAAGTGGATGCCTTTATGTGGTCCATTGCCTTGGTAACAAGTGTCGTGACTCTAGTCCTTCTCTACCTATAAAACGACGGTGGGCTTGCCCATCGTTTTTTTACTGACTCAGAGAGACTTCGCTGGTTAGGAAAAATGACTCATAAGAGAAGCAAGAAGACAGCTTTTCTGATATAATAATAGAGATCATGAAAGGAACTGAGAAAATGAAATTTACAGAGTTTAATTTTAAGCCCTATATTCAAGAGGCGCTGAAAGAAATCAATTTTAGAGAAGCAACCGAAGTACAGGAAAAACTAATTCCGATTGTCTTAGCTGGAAATGATTTGGTGGGAGAATCAAAGACAGGTTCTGGGAAGACCCATACTTTCCTCTTGCCGATTTTTCAAACCTTAAATGAAGACAGCCAACAAGTTGAAGCGGTCATCACGGCTCCTAGTCGGGAGTTGGCGACGCAAATTTACCAAGCTGCTCGTCAAATCGCTAGTCATTCTGAAAAAGAGATTCGGATTGTAAATTACGTTGGAGGCACGGATAAAAGCCGTCAGATTGAAAAATTGCAGGTCAAACAACCACATATCGTTATTGGAACTCCAGGCCGGATCTATGATCTGGTTGCATCGGGTGATCTGGCTATTCATAAGGCCCATACTTTTGTAGTAGACGAGGCAGATATGACACTGGACATGGGATTCTTGTCTACCGTGGATAAGATTGCTTCAAGGCTTCCGCAACAACTGCAATTTTTAGTTTTTTCAGCCACCATTCCGCAAAAACTGCAGCCTTTCTTGAAAAAATATCTCTCAAACCCAGTCATGGAGCAAATTAAGACTAAGACGGTGATTTCAGATACCATCGATAATTGGCTGGTTTCCACCAAGGGTCGGGATAAAAATGAGCAAATTTACCAATTGACCAAGACCTTGCAACCTTATTTGGCCATGATTTTCGTTAATACCAAAACGAGAGCAGATGATCTCCATGCCTATTTGGTGGCTCAGGGATTGAAAGTGGCAAAGATTCACGGAGATATCCCACCACGTGAACGGAAACGGATCATGAATCAGGTTAAAAATCTTGATTTTGAGTATATTGTGGCCACAGATTTAGCGGCTCGTGGAATTGATATCGAAGGGGTGAGTCATGTCATCAATGATGCTATTCCACAAGATCTTTCTTTCTTTGTCCACCGTGTCGGTCGGACAGGACGCAATGGTCTACCAGGTGTCGCTATTACTCTTTATCAACCGAGTGATGATTCAGATATCCGTGAACTAGAAAAAATGGGAATTCGTTTCGTACCTAAAGTCTTGAAAAATGGGGTTATTGAAGATACTTATGATCGGGACAGACGGGCGAATCGTGAGAAAAAGCAAGAGAAACTCGACATCGAAATGATTGGTCTGGTGAAGAAGAAAAAGAAAAAAATCAAACCAGGCTACAAGAAAAAAATCAAATGGGCAGTTGATGAAAAGCGGAGAAAAGCTAAGCGAGCTGAAAACCGTGCGCGTGGTCGGGCGGAACGTAAGGCCAAACGCCAAACTTTCTAACCCCTTCTTTCACATGTTCAGAAGAAAACATAGATTTTCTTTAGGAACTCCATAAAGAAAAACTATTAGGAACTTGTCTAAAATTATGATAGACTAAATTTGAGTAGTCTATCATTTTTCTATTTCTGTAGCAATTTTTGGAATTCCGATAGTGAATGTGATAGAATGTTTATGTTCGAGAAAGGAAGTAACAAAAATGTTTACAACTAATCTTTTAGCTGCCAACTGGTATGCTGACTTTTTAAAACACGTTCCAGATAGCAAGCTGTTTAGTTTGAGAGCCGTATTGGATGCATTTCCGTCTGTCATAGGAAAATTGCCTGTGACGATTTTACTAGCCCTAGGAGGCGCATTTTTTGGGATTATTTTTGCCATGATTTTTGCTCTGGTCAAAATTAATCGTGTACGAATTCTTTACCCGATTCAAGCTGTTTTTGTCAGTTTTTTACGGGGGACTCCTTTGTTGGTTCAGTTGATGTTGACCTATTATGGGATTCCTCTTATTTTAAAAGCGATCAATCAGTCTTATGGAACAGCTTTTAATATTAATGCCATTCCAGCTGAGTTATTTGCAATTGTGGCTCTTGCCTTTAATGAGGCGGCTTATGCGAGTGAGACCATCCGGGCAGCCATTTTATCAGTGGATCCTGGTGAAATTGAGGCAGCGCGTAGTCTTGGAATGACCAATCGTCAAGTTTATCGCCGGATTATTATTCCCAATGCAGCAGTCGTTGCAACTCCAACCTTAATCAATTCTCTCATTGGCTTGACCAAGGGGACATCGCTAGCCTTTAGTGCCAGTGTGGTTGAAATTTTTGCCCAAGCACGGATTATTGGGGGGAGCGATTTGAAGTACTTTGAACGCTTTATCACGGTATCGATTGTTTACTGGATTGTGAACATTCTCATTGAAATACTAGGCCGTCACATTGAACGTCGACTGGATATTGAGACTCCCGTAGCAATTGATTTACCAGATCAGGAGGTCCGGATCTAATGATTTATATTTCAGAATTATCAAAGACATTTTCAGGTCAAAAGGTTTTAAATAATCTAAGTTTGGAAATTCAAAAAGGGGAAGTCGTGGCCTTAATCGGGTCTTCGGGAGCTGGTAAATCAACCTTCTTACGCAGTTTAAACTATTTGGAAGCACCAGATAGCGGTAGAATTAAGATTGATGATTTCGAGGTTGATTTTGAGCACATTAGCCAAGATCAAATCTTAACCTTAAGAAGAAAATTGGCCATGGTGTTCCAACAGTTTAATTTGTTTGGTAGAAAAACAGCCCTTGAAAATGTGAAAGAAGGGCTCATTGTTGTGAAGGGCTTATCCGACCAAGAAGCAACGAAAATTGCTCGAGAAGAACTGGCAAAAGTCGGCTTATCGGATCGTGAAAATCACTATCCTCGTCACCTCTCAGGTGGACAAAAACAACGGGTGGCTTTGGCCCGTGCCTTGGCCATGAAACCAGAGGTTCTTTTGCTGGATGAACCGACTTCGGCCTTGGATCCAGAATTGGTTGGAGAAGTTGAAAAATCCATTGCCAATGCAGCAAAATCAGGACAAACCATGGTACTGGTCAGCCATGATATGTCTTTTGTAGCGCAAGTAGCAGATAAGGTCCTATTTTTGGATAAAGGACGGATTATTGAATCTGGAACACCAGAGGAAATCATGCAACATCCAAAAGAAGAACGGACAAAAGAATTCTTTGCTAGTTACAAACGGACCTATGTTTGATATAATAGAGGAGAGGTAAGACTCAGCTGGCGACGCTAGCTGGGTTTGTTTTCTGAAAATGTAAAAATATTTGGAGTCGTGATGTTAAATAAATTATTGTCCTTATATTTACAAAGTTTAGTGACGACAACGATTTTAGTTGGGATCGCTTCTTGTATTTGGATTGGCTACCGTGCCCTTAAGAAGAAAGATAAAACAGCCAAGCAACGACAAGCCCATTTGTATGATATCCTCTTAATTGATATCATGACGATTCCTATTTTAACCTTTGCGGTCATAGGGATTTTGTTTATCTTTCAAGCACGATAATTGCAAAAAGATCGTGTTAGAATTATAATAGTTACAACAAAACAGAAAGAGGTTGAGTATGTTTGATACAGTGATTATTGGAGCAGGTCCTGCAGGGATGACTGCTGCCCTTTATGCAGCACGAAGCAATTTAAAGGTCGCATTGATTGAGAGAGGAATTCCAGGTGGTCAAATGAACAATACGTCTGACATCGAAAACTATCCTGGCTATGCGAATATTAGTGGCCCGGAGTTGGCTGAAAAAATGTTTGAGCCTTTAGAAAATCTTGGCGTGGAACATTTGTTTGGTCAGGTAGAGCGTATCGAAGACCTCGGAGCAACCAAAAAGATTGTCACAGATGATGGGGAATTTGAAGCTAAAACCGTGGTGATTGCAACAGGGTCTAACCATCGTTCATTGAATGTCCCTGGTGAAGAGGAGCTAAATAGTAGAGGGGTTTCCTACTGTGCTGTTTGTGATGGAGCTTTCTTTAGAGACGAGGATCTCTTGGTCGTTGGTGGTGGCGATTCTGCGGTAGAAGAAGCTGTCTTTTTGACTCAGTTTGCAAAAACAGTGACCATTGCCCATCGTCGTGATCAATTGCGTGCCCAAAAAGTTCTTCAAGATCGTGCCTTTGCCAGTGATAAAATTCACTTTGCTTGGAATACGGTTGTTGAAGAAATTAAGGGTGAACAAAAAGTAACGTCTGTCCTTTTAAAAGATGTGAAGACAGGAGAGGTTAGAGAGCAGGCCTTTGGTGGTGTCTTTATCTATGTTGGTTTAGATCCTGTCAGTGATTTTGCGACGGAACTTGGTATTTTAGATGAAAATGGCTGGGTGGTGACGGATGATCATATGAGAACCACAGTCCCAGGTATTTTTGCGGTTGGTGATGTTCGTCAAAAAGACCTACGTCAAGTGACGACAGCCGTCGGAGACGGTGCGATTGCTGGCCAAGAAGTTTATAAATATATCACAGAAAACTTTTAATCTTTTAAAAATCTGAGGTTTGTGTCTCAGATTTTTTTTGTGCTTTCCTTTCAGTATTCAATGGGGCTGAAATGTGCTATAATGGTACTAATTTTATGGTAGGAATTCATAGAACAAATCTAAAAAAAGAGGTATTCATATGTATCCAGATGACAGTTTAACCTTGCATACTGATTTATACCAAATCAACATGATGCAGGTCTATTTTGATCAAGGTATCCACAATAAACATGCTGTATTTGAAGTGTATTTTCGTCAACAGCCTTTTAAAAACGGCTATGCTGTATTTGCTGGCTTAGAGCGAATTGTGAAATATTTGGAAAACTTGAGTTTTTCTGAGAGCGATATTGCCTATTTAGAGTCACTTGGTTATCATGGAGCCTTCTTGGAATATCTCCGTGATCTTAAATTGGAACTGACAGTACGCTCGGCTCAAGAAGGTGACTTAGTTTTTGCCAATGAACCAATTGTTCAGGTAGAAGGTCCTTTGGCTCAGTGTCAATTGGTGGAAACAGCCCTTTTGAATATCGTCAACTTTCAAACCTTGATTGCAACAAAAGCTGCTCGTATTCGTTCGGTCATTGAAGATGAGCCTTTGATGGAATTTGGAACACGTCGTGCGCAAGAAATGGATGCGGCCATTTGGGGAACTCGTGCAGCAGTCATCGGAGGGGCCAATGGAACTAGTAATGTTCGTGCAGGAAAACTCTTTGGAATCCCAGTTTTAGGAACCCATGCCCATTCTCTTGTACAAGTATATGGGAATGACTATCAAGCCTTTAAAGCTTATGCGGAAACCCATAAAGATTGTGTCTTCCTCGTCGATACCTATGATACGCTTCGTATTGGGGTACCAGCAGCTATTCAGGTAGCGCGTGAAATGGGAGATAAGATCAATTTCCTAGGCGTCCGGATTGACTCAGGAGATATTGCTTATATTTCTAAAAAGGTTCGCCAGCAATTAGATGAGGCTGGGTTTACAAATGCTAAAATCTACGCTTCTAATGACTTGGATGAAAATACCATCCTCAACTTAAAAATGCAAAAAGCAAAAATTGATGTTTGGGGTGTAGGAACCAAGTTAATTACAGCTTACGATCAACCAGCGCTTGGAGCGGTATACAAAATTGTCTCTGTTGAAAACGAAGCAGGAGAGATGATCAATACCATCAAGCTTTCCAATAATGCAGAGAAAGTTTCTACACCAGGTAAAAAGCAAGTCTGGCGGATTACCAGCCGTGAAAAAGGTAAGTCAGAAGGGGACTACATCACTTACGATGGAGTAGATGTTTCACAACTGACAGAACTTAAAATGTTCCATCCAACTTATACCTACATTAATAAAACAGTCCGAAACTTTGAGGCGATTCCTCTTTTAGTGGATATTTTTAAAGAGGGTCAATTGGTTTATCAACTGCCAACATTATCAGAAATTCAAGAATATGCTCGTAAAAATTACGATCAATTATGGGATGAATACAAGCGCGTTCTCAATCCACAGCATTACCCAGTTGACTTGGCCAAAGATATTTGGCAGGATAAGATGGATCTGATCGAGGAAATGCGTAACAAGGCCAATGGAGAAGGAGAAGCAAAATGAGTTTGCAAGAAGAGATTATCCAACAATTGGGTGTCAAGCCTAGCATTGATCCTCAGGAAGAGATTCGCCGCTCGGTTGATTTCTTAAAAAGATATCTAAAAAAACATCCCTTCTTGAAAACATTTGTATTAGGGATCTCAGGAGGACAAGATTCAACTCTTGCTGGACGATTAGCTCAATTAGCCATGGAAGAAATGCGTGCAGAAACAGGAGATGCCTCCTATCAATTTATTGCCGTTCGTCTTCCTTATGGGGTACAAGCAGATGAAGCAGATGCACAAAAAGCATTGGCCTTTATCCAGCCGGATGTTAGCCTGGTTGTGAATATCAAGGAGTCTGCTGACGAAATGGTACGAGCAGTAGAAGCGACTGGAACAGAGGTTTCTGATTTTAACAAAGGCAATATTAAGGCTCGCAGTCGCATGATTGCTCAGTATGCTCTAGCTGGAGCACGCAGCGGAGCGGTGATTGGAACGGATCATGCTGCAGAAAATATTACTGGTTTCTTCACAAAATTTGGAGATGGTGGTGCAGATATTTTACCCCTTTTCCGTTTGAATAAACGCCAAGGAAAACAATTGCTTAAAGCCTTGGGAGCTGATCCTGCTCTCTATGAGAAAATCCCAACTGCAGATTTGGAAGAAGAAAAACCAGGAATAGCAGACGAAGTAGCGCTGGGTGTCACCTATAATGAAATCGATGATTACCTAGAAGGCAAACAAGTGAGCCCAGAAGCTCAAGCCACTATTGAAAAATGGTGGTACAAAGGCCAACACAAACGCCACCTGCCAATCACAGTATTTGATCATTTCTGGGAGTAAAAAGGTCCACTGGACCTTTTTAGCCCGAGTCTTAAAATAGGAAAACGAGACAGAAATCGGTAACTCGCAGAGTTCGATTTCGTAGTCTCACCATACAATATTGTGAAAAGCATCAAAAAGAAGGGCGATTTCATCCGTCCTTTTCTTCTAGATTAAAGTAACCAACTTGCAACGTTCAAGTTGCATGAAAAAATGAAGGGAGACAATCTATGAATCATCTTGGAAGTCTTGTCATAGAGACAGAGCATTTATACTTGAGGCCTTTCGTTTTGGAAGATGCACCAGCGATGTTTGAAAATTGGGCTTCGGATCCTGAAACCCTGAAATATGTCACTTGGGATGCCCATGCATCTACTGAGAGAACCAGAGAATCGATCAAAAGATGGATCGAACAGTATCGTAAACCAGATACTTATAAATGGGCGCTTTGTTTGAAAACATCACTGGATCAGGTAATTGGAGATATTAGTGTGGTTTCTCAAGACCAGGAAAGTCAATCATGCGAGCTAGGTTATATCCTTGGCAAGAAATTCTGGGGGCGGGGATTCATGACAGAAGCCGTCATAGCTGTTTTGGATTTCTTATTGAACAAAGTCGGATTTAAAGAAATCAAAGCCACTTATGTCAGTTTAAATCCTGCTTCAGGGAAAGTCATGGAAAAGGCAGGAATGCAGTATGTAGAAACCATCCCTCATGCCATTCAACGCAAAGGATATTGCGGGGATAAAATCATCTATTCTAAACAGAATCCCTCTCTATAGGGTGATTTTTACTTGAAGATTCTGCTCAAAGGATTATAATAGTAAATAATGAAAAAAGGAGATTGCTATGTCAGAATTAACGAAAGAATTTACAGACCAGCTCTATGCTAATTATGAAGCAAATGTGAAATATGCGGCTCTTGAAAATGCTGTTACCCACAATGGGATCCATGCATCGCTTGAAACGCGCAAGAGTGCAGTAGAAAATACACCAGTTTTTTCACTTGATTTGACCAAGGATAAGGTGACAAACCAAAAAGCATCTGGACGTTGTTGGATGTTTGCGGCTTTAAATACCTTCCGTCACAAGATGATTTCAAGCTTCCAATTGGAGGATTTTGAATTGTCTCAAGCACATACTTTCTTTTGGGATAAGTATGAAAAATCAAACTGGTTTTTGGAGCAAGTGATTGCTACAGCAGATCAAGAATTGACCAGCCGTAAGGTGGCTTTTCTCCTACAAACCCCACAACAAGATGGTGGTCAATGGGATATGGTGGTATCCCTCTTTGAGAAATACGGAGTGGTTCCAAAATCAGTTTATCCGGAATCGATTTCTTCAAGTAATAGCCGGGAATTGAACACCTACCTCAATAAACTCTTGCGTCAAGATGCGCAAATCTTGCGTGACTTGATTCACTCAGGCGCAGATAGTGAGGCAGTTGCGAGCAAGAAACAAGCGTTGTTGCAAGAAATCTTTAACTTCTTGGCTATGTCTTTAGGATTGCCTCCGCGTGAATTTGACTTTTCATACCGTGATAAGGACAACCAATTCCATACCGAAAGTGGCTTAACTCCACAAAGCTTCTACAAAAAATATGTAGACCTTCAATTAGACGATTACGTCTCCATTATCAATGCCCCAACTACAGATAAGCCATATGGAAAATCTTACACCGTAGATATGCTGGGCAATGTGGTTGGTAGCCGTCCAGTCCGCTACCTAAATGTTCCAATGGATCGATTGAAAGAATTAGCTATTGCTCAAATGAAAGCAGGAGAAACTGTCTGGTTTGGTTCAGATGTAGGCCAAGTCAGCAACCGTAAAGCCGGAATCCTGGCAACAGATGTCTACGATTTTGAAGCAGGCATGGACATTCATTTGACACAAGACAAGGCGGGTCGCTTGGACTATGCAGAAAGTCTCATGACACACGCTATGGTCTTGACAGGGGTTGATTTAGACGAAGCAGGTCAGCCTCGTAAATGGAAGGTTGAAAATTCATGGGGAGACAAGGTCGGTACAGATGGTTACTTTGTGGCTTCTGATGCTTGGATGGATGAATATACCTATCAAATCGTGGTTCGTAAAGAATTCCTAACAGCAGACGAATTAGCAGCCTATGAAGCAGAACCAATTGTCCTAGCACCGTGGGATCCAATGGGAGCTTTAGCAAAATAATGATATAGAAAAGAGCCGAAAGGCTCTTTTCAGATTGAAGACAAAATATCTTAAAAACTTTCCTTAGGTGAGTACGGACGTCAGCGAACTTCTTTAAAGTTCCATGACTAATTATTGAGTCTAAGGTCTCAATAATTCCGAGTGCCTGAAACAATAACGTTTCAAGCACTTTTCTCACAGCGGAAAGTTTCAGTATTTTCTTAAATCGATTTAAATATTGGAACTCAATTTTGTTTTTTGCAGAATCACTTAACTTATTTTGCTTTAAAATAGTTTGTCTACATTCTAATAAGAGCCGAAAGGCTCTTTTTTTTTATATACTCAAAAATAAAAAAGCTGGGAAGTCTAACTAAATAAATCAGATTTTATTCGTTCTGGTTTTTTAACCATTGTTTTAAAAAAAGCCGGGCAAAAGCCCGACTTCTCCATTCTATTATTCGTTATGATTGTTAGAGTCTTGCGAAGAAGGCTCAGATGGTTTAGATTGATTTTCTTCGTTCGAAGAGCTAGACGATGGTTCTTCATACGAATACTGATCAGTGGAATAACTTGGCTCATAGTAGTAGTTATTGTAGTTGTTCTTACCATTGTTTAAGTAGAGATAAGAACCACTTCGATACAGTCCACTTGGTTGCGTCCAATCCGTATGACCAGAGTTATTATTATTAGCAAGATAGAGCATCATTTGACGGTAGACATCCGTTGCGACCTGTATTCCATTATCCAATACTGGTGTAAAGCGATTGGAATAACCTGTCCATACTGCCATGGCATATTCAGGAGTGTAGCCTACAAACAATTCATCCGGTGTTACAATATTTGAATAAGCATTTTTTGTCAATTTACCGATTTCGTTATCAGCATAGTTTGATGTACCTGTCTTACCAGCTTGGTAGATTCCCGAAATGGCAGCATTTGTACCGGTACCAGACAAGAGAACTGTCTTCATCATATCTGTCATCATGTAGGCAGTTGTTGCTTTCATTGCACGAGTTCCTTCGGACTCAAATTCCTTGGTTGTGCCATCACTAAAGACAACCCGACTAACATAGGATGGTTTGTAATAGGTACCGCCATTGGCAAAAGCAGCATAGGCAGCTGCCATTTTCTCACTGCTGGCTCCGTATTTGTTGCTAGAATCGCTAGTGTTACTCGAGATAGCGTTGGCGTAAACCATTTCTGGGTAATCGATCCCTAATCCATTGAGGAATTTCTTAGCTTGTTTAAGACCAACTTTTTCCAGGGCCTTCACCGCAGGCACGTTACGAGATTGTTGAATTGCGTAGGTAATGGACATGCTACCATAGTATGAACGGTCCCAGTTGTAGACAGGCGTTGATGAATGAGGGAAGTTGTATGGCGCATCTGTTGTAGTAGCTGCTGTAGAGGTATATTCCTCATGTTCAAGAGCTGGTGCGTAATCTGTGATTGGTTTCATTGTTGAACCCCAGTCACGGTTCGTTTCAACCGCTTGGTTTGTACCAAAGGAAACATTGCTGGATTGGTGACGAGAACCCAGCTGAGCAATGACTTTACCAGTATTGACATCAATAACGGTAGAAGCTACTTGCATTTCATCATCCGGGTAATTGACATATTCATCTGTATTGTAGATATCCCATAGTTTCTTTTGAGCTTCTGTATCCACGTTTGTATAGACATCCATTCCGGTTGTCAACAAATTGTAGCCCGTTTCTTCTTCGACTTGCTCGATCACTTCTTTTAGGTAATTATCCATATAGGCTGGGTAACTGCTTGAAGAACTGAGACTTTGCAGACCATCTGTAACAGGTGTATTGACCGCTGCTTCGTATTGTTTGTTAGAAATGGTCTTCATATCGAGCATTTCTTTTAATACTAAGTTTCGGCGCTGTTGCGCTGCTTCAGGATGGGAGTATGGATCGTATTGGTTTGGTGCTTGGGGCATCCCCGCAAGGAGTGCCAATTGAGGGAGCGAAAGATCTTTTAGATCTTTTCCGTAATAACTTTTCGCAGCTGTCTGCATTCCGTAGTTCCCATTCGCCATAAATACTTTATTGACGTAATAGGTCAAGATTTCTTGTTTGGTTGCTTTCTTTTCTAGTTGGGTTGCTAACCAAGCTTCTTGGATCTTACGAGAGAGGGTACGGTCAGAGGCTGAAGTGGAGAAATAGGTTAACTTGATCAATTGTTGCGTCAAGGTTGACCCACCTTGACTTCCTCCTCGTAAGTTGTGAAGGAAGGAACCGCCGATCCGAATGATGTCGACCCCACGGTGATTGAAGAAACGGTGGTCTTCAATCGCAACGATAGCATTGACCAAATCAGTAGGGATTTCATTGGCTGTGACATTGATTCGTTTCTCAGCTCCCAAATCCGCGATCAAGTTATTTTGGTTGTCATAGATCTTACTAGATGTTGTTGCAACCAAATCTTTTTCAGACAAGGTTGGTGCTTTCATAGCATAGTAACTAAATATCAGTCCACCGAGGACAAATAAAAGTAAGAAAAATGAAATGGCTGCGATGGCAACATATTTCAACCATTGAATGACTGTTTGTTTATTCATTTAAATACCGCCTAGAAGTTTCTGTTCGATAATATCAAGATAAGGAACGCTTGGAAGACGATTCTTATCTACTAGAAAGCCGTGCTCCTGAATATAGGAGAGGGGCATGGATTTACTACCATGATCGATGTTGTAATAGTGAATTAATGCAGGAGCAGGAAGTAAGTAGGTTTCACTCAACTTTGCAAAATGCAAGAGAACGAAACAGATACCGCCTTGCTGAACAACTGCCTCCATATGATCGATTTGATGTTGATGAAAATTTTTCATCGGCATGGATTGCTTTTGCTGTGTTTCCTTCGCTTCAAAATCGATATAGCGTCCCTTGTATACTCCAGAATAGTCCGTCGTTGAGGCTTGCCTGAAATAGGCTTCAACAATCTTTGCCCGACTGCGACGTGGATAATCCACTTTCACGATTTGAATCGGTGTTGGTTTTTTATGGATGACTGCTAGACCTCGAGAAAGATAGTATTGATTGCTTTCATTGATCATTTTTTCAAATGTCATCCCACGATTCGCAAAGTCGACTGGATGTTTCCTTTGTGTAGAGACCAAGGTTTTTTTGGCTACTTTATGTGGATAGTTGACCATAGTTCTCCTTATTGGTACAATTACATCACTCTATTATATCATAAATTAGAATAATGAGGAAAAAATGAATACCATACTTGTTGCAGGTTATAAGAGTTTTGATGTGGGAGTCTTTTCCAATAAAGACCCTCGACTGACCATTATCAAAAAAGCCATTGAAAGAGATCTTCGTCGTCTATTTGAAGAAGGAGTGAAATGGCTGGTCTTTTCTGGTAATTTGGGATTTGAGGCTTGGGTACTAGAGGTCGCCTTTGCATTAAAAAAAGATTACGATTTTCAAATGGCGACGATCTTCCTATTTGAGAATGTTGGCGAAAATTGGAATGAAAGCAATCAGGAATTATTAGCACGCTTCAAACAGGTGGATTTCGTGAAATATGCCTATCCACACTATAGCAATCCGGGTCAACTAAAAGAATACAATCAGTTTTTGATAGATAACGCGGATGGAGCTTATGTTTTTTATGATCCAGAAAATGAAACCAATTTAAAATATCTTTACAAAATGATGGTAGAAAAAGAACCATTTTATGTCAAACAATTAAGTTTTGATGACTTAAATGAACTTGCTGAAAATTTTTACGAAAACTAAGTGTTATACCTTGATTTTTCTTACCATTTTTTTATATAATTGAGATGATGAACTAGATTGGAGAGAGTAATGGCGAGTATTATTTTTACTGCGAAAGATATTTTTGATCAAGATTTCAAACGAGAAGTTCGTGGTTATAATAAAGATGAAGTAAATGAATTTTTGGATGATGTCATAAAAGACTATGAAACCTATGCTGCTTTGGTGAAGGAATTGCGTGAAGAAAACGCACGCCTTCGTGAAGAACTTGCCCAAAAAGCACAGGAAACACCACAAACATCTCCGATTGCTAGCACTGCTACGCAAGAATACCCGCAAGTGACAACAGCGACGAACTTTGATATTCTCAAACGTCTCAATCGTTTGGAAAAAGAAGTTTTTGGGAAACAGATCGTAGATCGCGATTATTAATCCCATAGATTGTGCAATTTTTGGATAATCGCGTGAGAGAATATTCTCATGAGGAAAGTCCATGCTAGCACAGGCTGTGATGCCTGTAGTGTTTGTGCTAGGTGAATCCATAAGCCTAGGGACTTGGTATTCAAGTTACGGCGAGTGAAGGAGCTAAGTCTAAGGATAAGCTCTAGTAACTCTGAAAGTGCCACAGTGACGTAGTTTTTAGGGAAACCTAAAAAGTGGAACGCGGTAAACCCCTCAAGCTAGCAACCCAAACTTTGGTCGGGGCATGGAATGCGTGGAAACGAACATAGCATTCTGACTGGAAACAGTAGACAGATGATTATCAAAGGAAATGGTACCTAGTCATTTCTGGAACAAAACATGGCTTATAGAAAATTGCATATAGGTTGATGAGGTGGAGAGAGATCTCAACCTCCTTTTTTAAAGTGATAGGAATAAGATGAAAAAACAATTTGAATTGATTGCAACGGCCGCTGCTGGCCTAGAGGCTGTTGTTGGTCGAGAACTACGCGATCTTGGCTACGATTGCCAGGTTGAAAATGGACGGGTTCGATTTCAAGGAGACCGTCGAGCAATCATAGAAACCAACCTCTGGTTGCGAGCGGCTGATCGAGTGAAAATTGTGGTTGGGACTTTTCCAGCCAAAACCTTCGAAGAACTCTTTCAAGGTGTCTTTGCTTTGGATTGGGAAAATTATTTGCCTTTAGGAGCACGTTTTCCTATTTCTAAGGCTAAATGTGTCAAATCAAAACTTCATAATGAACCTAGCGTTCAGGCCATTTCGAAAAAAGCAGTGGTTAAAAAGTTACAAAAACATTATGCCCGGCCAGAAGGTGTTCCTCTCATGGAAAATGGGGCAGAGTTCAAGATCGAAGTATCGATCCTTAAAGATCAAGCCACTGTCTTGATTGACACCACTGGTAGTAGCCTCTTCAAACGTGGTTATCGGACTGAAAAAGGGGGAGCCCCTATTAAGGAAAATATGGCAGCGGCAATTCTTATGCTGTCAAACTGGTATCCAGATAAGCCCTTGATTGACCCGACATGTGGTTCTGGAACGTTTTGTATTGAGGCGGCGATGATTGCGAGAAATATGGCACCTGGTTTACGTCGGACCTTTTCTTTTGAAGAATGGAACTGGATGGATGATCGCTTGATTCATGAAGTCCGTCAAGAAGCAAGTAGAAAAATCAATCGCGAGATCGAATTGGATATTATGGGAACTGATATCGATGCACGGATGGTTGAGATTGCCAAAGAAAATGCCCAGAAAGCGGGCGTTAGCAGGGACATTACTTTTAAACAAATGCGAGTTCAAGATCTTCACTCAGATAAGATCAACGGGGTGATTATCTCCAACCCTCCATATGGAGAACGATTATCTGATGATGAAGGTGTGACGAAATTGTATACTGAAATGGGGCACGTATTTGCACCTCTCAAAACCTGGAGTAAATTTATCTTAACCAGTGATGAAGGTTTTGAATCTAAATTCGGTAGTAAAGCAGATAAAAAACGAAAACTTTATAACGGAACCCTAAAAGTTGATCTCTACCAATATTTTGGGGAACGAGTAAAACGGCAGATAAAGGCATAGAAAGGATTTTTATGACAGAGAAGGATAATAAGCCATTAGAGCAAGAAACAGAATCAATTTTAGATTTTGAAGATGCTAAAGAGATGACGATTGGGCAGGCCAATCGAAAGGCAGAAGAAATCGAAGCAGGTGTAACGGAAGGTGATAATGTCTTAGACAAATACATCAAACAACACCGAGCAGAAATTGAAGCTGAAAAATACGATACAAAAATTTTGGCCAAAGAAGAATTGGCTAAAGCTGAAGAGTTGGCAGCTTCAGAAACAGTTGCTGAAGTAGCTGAAGCAGTGGAGGCGCCGGAAGTAACGGAAACAGTCTTGGAACAAAGGCCTGAAATGGATGCTATCTCAACTGAATTACCTGCTAAGATTAAATTTGGCCCCACACCAACTGAACCAATTGTAGAAGCTGAGGAACTTCCTGAGGAAACACCAAGCAATGCGGGCAAACGAATCAAAGCGGTTCTATACTCTGCCTTAGGTCTTGCGATTGTCGGTTCGGCCATTTTTGTGACCTATAACTGGATGCACAGTCGTGGAAAATCTGGTGGTACAACTGTTGTATCGTCTTCATCTAGCAAGTCATCTTCTACTTCTAAATCAAGTAGCAGTGAAACACAGGCTCAAAAATTGGAAGAGTTTACCAAAGCCTACGATGCCTTTTTTGTAGATGAATCAAAAAGTGCTCTTAAAAATGATAAATTCGGAGACTTGGAAAATCTGAAGAAACTGCTGGACAAATTAGAAGGAAGCAGTGATTATAATGCGGCTAAAACAAAATATGAAGACCTTGTGAAGCAAGTTTCTGCCATTCAAAAAGTGAATTCTCAATTTAGTTCTCCAGTCATCAAAGATGGAGTTCTTGATGCAACTGCCAAAGCGAAAAGTGATGCGACCTTTGCAGAAACAAAGACAGGCAATGAAAAATTAGATAGCTTATTGAATGAGGCGGTTGCGCAAGGACGTTCACAACAAGTTGCGACACCGGCACCAGTGACAGGGACAGGTGGTACAGATACTTCTAATGCAACTCCAGCCCCAGCTCAAGCAGCAACGCCTACGGCCCCAGCTGTCAATGCTGCTACAGGTAGTGCAGGAACGGCAAACCCAGGCTATTCAGGGTACGGTCTTCCAAGCGATGGTGTCCCACTTCAGCGGAACTTGAGTCGTGTGCCATATAACCAAGCAGCTATCAATGATGTCAATAACCCAGCTTGGGTATTTGGTGATGGGATCCTTGAAAAAGTATTGAATATTGCTCGTAAACGTGGACATATCACTGGCAATCAATACATTTTAGAGCGTGTCAATATCATTAACGGTAATGGCTATTACAACCTCTTCAAACCAGATGGAACCTATCTCTTTAGTATCAATGCCAAAACGGGTTATTTCGTAGGAAACGGAAAAGGTCATTCAGATGCTCTGGATTATTAATGCTTGATCAGACATCCCCTTTTTGGGAAAAATGACAATAAAAAAGGATGAACCAGAGGTTCATCCTTTTTTTAGTCTTAAACAAGATGACGTTCAAACGGATCGTCAGAAATTCCTTGGTCTAGAATCAAGCGACACCATTCTTTGGCTGAGAAGAGGCTGTGGTCCTTGTAATTTCCACAAGACTCAATGGTTGTGCCTGGGACATCCTCCCAAGTGCTGACTGATGAAATTTCTTCTAAAGATTCTTTAATCACTTTAGCAATTTCCGTACTCGAATGCTGTCCCCACATGATCATATGAAAACCGGTGCGACATCCAAATGGGGAACAATCAATCATACCATCGATGCGTTTGCGAATAAGCATCGCAAGAAGGTGCTCGATCGTGTGGAGCCCTGCAGTTGGAATCGCATTTTCATTGGGTTGCACCAAACGGATATCAAAGTTAGAGATGATGTCTCCTTTGGGTCCAGTTTCTTCCCCAATCAAGCGTACATAGGGAGCCTTCACCGCCGTGTGGTCCAATTCAAAACTTTCAACAATTACTTCTTTTGTCATACTCAAATCCTTCTTTGTTTTTCTTGATTATAGCATAAAAAAACAGATTCAACAAAGTGGAAATAAATGAATTCCTCACAGATGTTCCATGAAAGAAAAGACGATAAAAGAATAAGCGTTAAGCAAAAATATAAAAGGTTTTTCCTGTTTTTTTAGATTGTTAATTTTAGTAATTTATGGTAAAATGTAAAAGAATTTTTAATTCAACTAATTAAATAGATTTGGGGTAAAAGCATGAATTTTGTTATTACAGGTGTTTTTGCCGCGGTCATTGGTTTAGTCATTGGATATGTGGGAACTGCTCTTAAAATGAAAGCTTCAAAAGAAGCTGCGGAACTCACCCTTTTGAATGCTGAACAAGAAGCAACGAATTTACGTGGACAGGCTGAACGCGAAGCCGATTTGATTTTAAAAGAGGCGAAGCATGAGTCAAGTTCACTTAAAAAAGAAGCACTTTTGGAGGCAAAGGAAGAAGCCAGAAAATATCGTGAAGAGGTCGATGCTGAGTTTAAGTCAGAACGACAAGAATTGAAGCAATTAGAAAGCCGTTTGGCAGAACGTGCTAGCAATCTTGATCGCAAAGACGACATTTTAACAAGCAAAGAACAGTCTCTTGAACACAAAGAGCAAAGTCTTACAGATAGAACTAAACACATTGATGCGCGTGAACAACAGCTGGAAGAGCTTGAACACAAGAAAGTAGAAGAACTGGAACGTGTCGCTGCTCTAAGTCAAGGAGAAGCGCGTGACATTATTTTGAGTCAGACGGAAGAGCAACTTTCAAAAGAAATTGCCTCACGGATTCGTGATGCTGAATTGGAAGTGAAAGAACGTTCTGATAAAATCGCAAAAGACATTCTCGTGCAAGCTATGCAGCGAATGGCGGGTGATTTTGTTGCTGAGCAAACAAACTCAACCGTTCATTTGCCGGACGATAGTATGAAGGGTCGGATTATCGGTCGTGAAGGTCGCAATATTCGTACCTTTGAGAGTTTGACAGGTGTCGATGTGATTATTGATGATACGCCTGAAGTGGTGACCTTGTCAGGGTTTGATCCGATTCGTCGTGAAATCGCCCGCATGACAATGGAGAGCCTTCTCAAAGATGGTCGGATCCATCCAGCCCGCATCGAAGAGCTGGTTGAGAAGAACCGCCAGGAAATTGACAACCGGATTCGTGAATACGGTGAGGCGGCTGCCTATGAAATCGGTGCGCCAAACCTCCATCCAGATTTGATGAAAATCATGGGACGGTTGCAATTCCGTACTTCTTATGGTCAAAACGTTTTGCGTCACTCCATTGAAGTTGCTAAACTTTCTGGTATTATTGCTAGCGAGTTGGGTGAAAATGCTACCTTGGCACGACGTGCAGGATTCTTACATGATATCGGTAAAGCGATTGACCGTGAAGTGGAAGGAAGTCACGTCGAGATTGGAACTGAATTGGCACGGAAGTACAAGGAACACCCAGTGGTGGTCAATACCATTGCCAGTCACCATGGGGACGTGGAACCAGAAAGTGTCATTGCAGTCATTGTCGCTGCGGCGGATGCCTTGAGTGCAGCTCGACCTGGAGCACGAAGTGAGTCACTTGAAAGCTACATCAAACGCTTGCAAGATCTTGAAGAAATTGCAAATAGTTTTGAAGGAGTTAAGACAAGTTTCGCCCTTCAAGCGGGTCGTGAAATCCGTATTATGGTTAGCCCTGAGGCAATTAAGGATGATAAAGTGACGATCTTGGCTCATGATATTCGTGAGAAGATCGAGTCCAATCTTGAATATCCTGGAAACATTAAGGTTACCGTTATTCGAGAATTGCGTGCAGTCGATTACGCAAAATAAACAAAAAGCTTGAGATCTAGCATCTCAAGCTTTTTGAATGAAAAAATCAGTTGAAAATTAGGCCGATTTTTGTTACACTAGATAGAAAGACATTGAAGGAGAAATCATGGCGGATCGTGGCTTATTAATCGTATTTTCTGGCCCTTCGGGGGTTGGAAAAGGAACGGTTAGACGAGAAATTTTTGAAAACTCGGACAATCAGTTTCAGTATTCTGTATCGATGACGACGCGTGCACAACGTCCAGGTGAAGTGGATGGTGTCGACTATTTTTTCCGTACACGTGAAGAATTTGAAGATTTGATCCGTCAAGGGCAAATGTTGGAGTACGCTGAGTACGTTGGAAATTACTATGGGACTCCTTTAACCTATGTGAATGAAACCTTGGACAAGGGAATCGATGTATTCCTTGAAATTGAAGTTCAGGGTGCACTTCAAGTAAAGAAGAAAGTTCCAGATGCAGTTTTTATTTTCCTAACTCCGCCTGATTTGGATGAATTGCAAGATCGATTAGTGGGTCGCGGGACAGATAGTGCAGAAGTCATTGCGCAACGGATTGAAAAAGCAAAAGAAGAAATCGCCATGATGCGTGAATATGACTATGCCATTGTGAACGACGAGGTTCCTCTTGCTGCAGAGCGTGTCAAACGTGTGATCGAAGCAGAGCATTTCCGTGTAGACCGTGTCATTGGCCATTATCTGGATATGTTACCAAAAACACAAACTATTGTGAAGAGATAAATAATTAGAAATTAGGTATAGGAATATGATGTTAAAACCTTCTATTGATACGTTGCTTGACAAAGTACCATCAAAATATTCATTGGTCATTCTTGAGGCAAAACGGGCCCACGAATTGGAAAGTGGTGCAGTGCCAACTCAAGAATTCCAATCAGTTAAATCAACATTACAAGCGCTTGAAGAAATCGAGTCTGGGAACGTAGTTGTTCACCCGGATCCAGAAGCAAAACGTGAAGCGCTTCGTCGTCGGATTGAAGCAGAGCGGATTCGCAAAGAAGAAGAAGAGCGCAAAATTAAGGAACAAATTGCCAAAGAAAAAGAAGATGGTGAAAAAATTTAAGGTTGGGGCTTCTCAATCTTATTTTTTGCTATTTAAAGGGTTCCGTGATAAAGTAAAGCTCATATGATAGAGGCTGGAGGTGAAAAAGTGATAGCAAAAGTCATCGTAGATGTCCCATTGATGCAGACAGATAAACCCTATTCGTATCAGATTCCATCAGAATTTGAGGATATGGTAGAGGCAGGTATGCGAGTTCATGTCCCCTTTGGTAAAGGGAATCGCCTCATTCAAGGGATTGTGGTAGGTGTTTTAGAAGAGGCAGACACAAGCGAGGAATTAAAAGCAATTGTGGAGGTCTTGGATTACACTCCGGTCTTAAATCAAGAGCAGTTCTGGTTGGCAGATCAATTACGAAAAAGTGTTTTTTCATATAAGATTACGATTTTAAAAACCATGCTTCCTTCTCTCCTCAATTCAAGTTATGATAAGATTTTGTATCCTCAACCTTCTTTAGATCCCACTCTCAAAGTGAAACTTTTTGGTGAAAAAAATGAAGTTTCTTTTTCTTCTCTAGATGCGGCCGATCAAGCCCAAGTGATGCGGTTGGTCAGAAAAGGAGATTTGCTACTTGAATACAAGGCCAAGGATAAGAAACAAATTAAAACAGAAAAACGGTATCGCGTTAACCTGGAAGGATTAAAAGAACTTCAACCATCAGAGAGAGCTAAAAAAAGGCTCGCATTGAAAGAGCGCCTGTTACTAGAGCAAGGGGAGCAACCCTTAGCAGGATTGTATCAGGAATTTTCACGAGAAGTAGTGGCTTATTTTATTGATCAGGGTGTTTTAGAAATAACAGAACGAGAAGTGAATCGGGCGGCTGCATATTATGAAGGCAAAGAACAGACCCAGGCTCTGCTTTTAAATTCAGAGCAAGCAAAAGCTGTCGAAACAGTAGTTTCTCAAATTGGGAAAACATCAAAGCCTTTTTTATTAGAGGGTGTGACTGGAAGTGGGAAAACAGAAGTTTATCTGCAGATTATTCAGGAAGTTCTAAATAAGGGAAAAACAGCTATCATGTTGGTCCCTGAAATCTCCCTGACACCACAGATGACAGACCGTTTTATCTCGCGTTTTGGTCAGGAAGTAGCCATTCTACACTCGGGCTTATCAAATGGTGAGAAGTATGATCAATGGCGGAAAGTTGAACGTGGGGAGGCTAAGGTAGTCGTTGGAGCGCGCTCAGCAATCTTTGCTCCTTTAAAAAACATCGGAGCCATCATCATTGATGAGGAGCACGAGGCATCCTATAAACAAGATAGTAATCCGCGCTACCACGCAAGGGAAGTCGCGGTCCTAAGGGCTCAGTACAATCAAGCAGTTTTGCTTCTTGGATCGGCCACCCCAAGTTTGGAATCGCGAGCTCGTGCAACAAAAGGGGTTTATGAATTAATTCGTCTAACCCAGCGGGCCAATCCGGCAGCCAAAATTCCAGAAGTTAAAGTCGTTGATTTCCGTGATTATATTGGCCAAAATGAAGCTGGTAATTTCACTCCGGTTCTAGTGGAAGCTATTGCTGATCGCTTGCAGAAAAAAGAGCAGGTTGTCTTGATGTTGAACCGCCGTGGTTATTCCAGCTTTGTCATGTGTCGCGAGTGTGGAACTGTAGATACTTGTCCCAATTGTGACATCTCACTGACCCTCCACATGGATACTAAAACCATGAACTGTCATTATTGTGGCTATAGTAAAGCGATTCCTCGACACTGTCCAAATTGCCAAAGTCCTTCTATTCGTTATTACGGGACAGGAACGCAAAAAGCCTATGATGAATTACAAGAGATCTTTCCTGAAGCTAAAATTCTGCGCATGGATGTGGATACCACCCGAAAAAAAGGGAGCCACGCAGCAATATTAGATGCTTTCGGGAATGGAGAAGCGGATATTTTGTTAGGGACGCAAATGATTGCCAAGGGGTTGGATTTTCCAAATGTGACCTTAGTGGGTGTCTTGAATGCGGATACTTCTTTAAATTTACCGGATTATCGATCCTCTGAGAGAACCTTTCAACTCTTGACTCAGGTGGCAGGAAGGGCCGGACGAGCAGAGAAAGAAGGAGAGGTTATCATTCAAAGCTATAACCCCAATCATTATGCGATTCGATTTGCCAAAGACCAAGATTATGAAGGTTTTTTTGCCTATGAAATGCAGATTCGCCGGCAGCTGGGCTATACGCCTTATTACTTCACAGTTGGGTTAACCCTATCCCATAAGAGTGAGGAAATTGTGATGGAGAAGTCACATCAGGTCATGGAAATTCTCCGATCTGGCTTATCTGATCAGGTCCAAATCTTAGGACCAACACCTAAACCAATTGCACGCACACATAATTTGTATCATTATCAAATCATTGTGAAATATCGTTTCGAAGAAGGCATGACTCAGGTCTTGAATCAAATCTTAGAATTTACACAAGAAAGAGGCAACCAAGATCTACGTGTCAGTATTGATAATGAACCTCAAAGTTTTATGTAAGGAAGAAAGAAATGACAAAATTAATTTTTATGGGAACGCCTGATTTTTCAGCGACGGTTTTAAAGGGATTGTTAGCAGATTCGCGCTATGAAATTTTGGCAGTTGTGACGCAACCAGACCGTAAAGTAGGTCGCAAAAAAGAGATTCGAATGACCCCGGTGAAGCAGGTAGCTTTGGAACATCAACTACCGGTTCTTCAGCCGGAGAAATTATCGGGTAGTCCAGAAATGGAAACTCTCTTATCACTAGATGCAGATGGAATTGTGACCGCTGCTTTTGGACAATTTTTACCGACAAAATTGTTGGAGAACTTCCAGTTTGCGGTGAATGTCCACGCGTCTTTATTGCCTAAATATAGAGGTGGAGCTCCCATTCACTATGCCCTGATCAATGGTGACGAAGAAGCTGGGGTTACAATTATGGAAATGGTCAAGGAAATGGATGCCGGAGACATGATTGCAGCTCGTTCTCTCCCAATTTTAGATGAGGACAATGTGGGAACTTTGTTTGAAAAATTGGCACTCCTTGGACGTGACTTACTCTTAGATATTTTGCCAGCTTACCTGGCAGGGGAGATCAAGCCAAGTCCACAAGATCCAAGTTTGGTCACGTTTTCACCGAATATTTTACCGGAAGAAGAGGTTTTGGACTGGACAAAAACCAATCGCCAAGTCTTTAACCAGATTCGGGGGATGAATCCTTGGCCAGTCGCTCATACGTTATTAAATGGTCAACGCTTCAAAGTCTATGAAGCAGAGCTATGCGAAGGAAATGGAAATCCAGGAGAAGTGATAGCTTTGAGCAAAAAAGAGTTGCTGGTCGCTGCAGGAGAAGGCGCGCTATCCCTCAAAGTTGTGCAGCCAGCAGGAAAACCAAAAATGTCCATCACAGACTTTTTGAATGGCGCTGGCCGTCAATTGAAAGTAGGAGATCACTTTGGAAGTTAAACAAATGAATGCGCGTGAACAGATCGTTCGAGTGTTAGAAGAGGTTTTTGAACAGGGAGCTTATTCTAATATTGCCCTAAATCAAGCGCTAGAACACTCTCAACTTTCAGATAAAGATAGAAGCTTTGTTACGGAAGTTGTATACGGTACTGTCGCACGGAAGATAACACTCGAGTGGTATCTCGCCCACGTAATTGAAGACCGGACGAAATTAGATCCTTGGCTCTATTATCTTTTGATGATGAGTTTGTATCAACTTGTCTATTTAGACCGAATTCCCGATCATGCCATCGTCAATGAAGCCGTCCGGATAGCAAAACGTCGTAAAGAAGGCAGTGAGAAGTTTGTCAATGCTATTCTTAGAAAGCTCCTCCGCGAGGGGCTACCAGCTGTTGATACGATCAAGCGAAAGAACAAACGTTATTCGGTAGAGTATTCCCTACCTGTATGGTTGGTCAAAGCATTGATCGAAGAATACGGTGAAGAACGTGCTTGCGCTATTTTTAAGAGTCTCTATCAGCGTAATAAATCCAGTATTCGTGTGATTGATCTGGACGAAAAAGAAGAGTTGGCTCAGCTGTTCGAAGCAACCTCCTCTCTACTTGCTTCGTCCGCTCTCGTGAAAGAGCAGGGACATTTTGCGGCGCATTCCTTGTTTAAAGAAGGGCGCATTACTATTCAAGACGAGTCCAGTCAATTGGTGGCACCGGCTTTGGATTTGCAAGGAGATGAGTGGGTTTTAGATGCCTGTGCGGCGCCAGGTGGAAAGACGACTCACCTGGCTTCTTATCTCACAACTGGGAAAGTCACAGCCTTGGATCTCTATGACCATAAGCTCAAATTGATTCAAGAAAATGCTAATCGGCTCCATGTTGCGGACAAAATTTTGACAAAGAAGTTAGATGCGACAAAAGTCTTTGAAACATTTGGACCTGATGCTTTCGATAAAATTTTGGTGGATGCGCCTTGTTCAGGGATTGGTTTGATACGGAGAAAGCCTGATATCAAGTACAATAAAGAGAGTGCAGATTTTGTATCTTTACAAGCTATTCAATTGGCCATTCTGGATAGTGTTTGTCAAAGTGTGCGTAAAGGTGGTATAATAGTGTACAGTACGTGTACAATTATGGGCAAAGAGAATTTTGAAGTAGTGGACCAATTTTTGAAAGACCATCCAAATTTCGAACAAGTCCCATTGGATCACGAAAGAAAAGATATTCTTAAAAATGATTGTATTCTTATTACACCCGAATTATATGGAAGCGACGGCTTCTTTATCAGTCGTTTTAAGAGAATCTCATAATATCAGGAGGAAACTGACAGTATGGATATTACGATCTTAACCGATGTAGGTCAAAGACGGACAAATAACCAAGACTATGCAAATCAATATAAAAACAAGGCAGGAAAATCTATGGTTTTACTTGCTGATGGTATGGGAGGACACCGTGCCGGAAATATTGCTAGTGAAATGGCAGTCACAGACCTAGGTGCGGCTTGGGTTTCTTCTGAGATCGAGACGGTTAATCAAGTACGGGAATGGTTTGCAGAACATTTAGAAGCTGTGAACCGTCGGATCCATTTAGCTGGGCAAGATGATGAGCACAAAGGAATGGGAACGACATTGGAAGCCTTGGCTTTTGTAGAAGGGCAAGTGATTTATGCCCATGTTGGAGATTCGCGGATTGGCCTCATTCGTCAGGGCGAATATCAGCAGTTGACCAGTGATCATTCTCTTGTAAATGCTCTTTTGCGAGCAGGTCAAATCACAGAGGAAGAAGCAGCCCATCATCCTCAACGTAACATCATCACTCAGTCCATTGGCCAAAAAGATGAGTTGGAGCCGGATTATGGTTTGGTGACGGTTGAAGCAGATGATTATATTTTGATCAATAGTGACGGTTTAACTAATATGATTGGTCCGGATGAAATCAGAGATATTGTCTTGAGTGATGTTTCACTGGAAGAAAAAGCTCAAACCTTGATTCGTTTTGCCAATAATGCTGGAGGCTTGGATAATATCACTGTTGTACTGCTCCACTTTACTGAGGAGGACGCAGCATGATTCAAATCGGCAAAATTTTTGCCGGGCGATATAAAATCATCCAACAAATTGGACGCGGCGGGATGGCAGATGTTTATCTTGCGCGTGATTTGATTTTAGATGGGGAAGAAGTTGCAGTCAAGGTACTGCGTACGAATTACCAGACGGATCCCATTGCGGTTGCGCGTTTTCAGCGTGAAGCAAAGGCGATGGCAGAGCTGGACCATCCAAATATCGTTCGGATTACAGACATTGGCGAAGAAGAAGGACAACAATACCTTGCAATGGAATATGTTGCAGGTTTAGACTTGAAACGCTATATCAAAGAAAATGCTCCTTTATCAAATGAAGAAGCTGTTCGTTTGATGGGGCAGATCCTTCTAGCTATGCGTCTTGCCCATACGCGTGGCATTATCCATAGAGATTTAAAACCACAGAATGTTCTCTTGACACCAGATGGAACAGCAAAAGTTTCAGACTTTGGGATTGCAGTGGCCTTCGCAGAGACTAGTTTGACTCAGACCAACTCGATGTTGGGGTCGGTTCATTATTTGTCCCCTGAGCAGGCGCGCGGTTCAAAAGCTACGGTGCAAAGTGACATCTACGCGATGGGGATCATTTTCTATGAGATGTTGACAGGACACATTCCTTATGATGGAGATAGTGCAGTCACAATTGCTTTGCAGCATTTTCAAAAGCCACTCCCATCTATTCGTGAAGAAAATAAGAATGTTCCACAAGCTTTAGAAAATGTAGTGATCAAAGCGACAGCTAAAAAACTGACGGATCGCTATAAATCAGTGGCAGAGATGTATGTGGATCTTTCAAGTTGCTTGTCCTATGAGAGAAGAAATGAGAAAAAACTGGTTTTTGAAGACCAAGCGAAAGCTGATACAAAGACTCTTCCAAAAGTGAGTCCAACTCCAAAAACGGCTCCTGTTCCAATCTCTGAAGTACGCAGTGAAATCAGTTCAGTAGATCCTAATCGACCATTATCTGATCAGCAGACAATGGCGCCAAGTAAAAAGCCAAGAAGACGTTTGCGGGCGCGCTACAAGGTCTTGTTTGTTGCCATTGCTCTAGTTCTTGCAGCCTTTACTTTCTTGTTGTATATGAGCCCAGCCAATAAAACCGTTCCAGATGTTTCCGGCAAAACCATTGCCGAAGCTAGAGCGGTTATTGAGGGACAGGACCTTCAAGTCGGTGAAGAGAAAGAAGAGTACAGTGATTCGGTTGCAGAAGGCTATGTCATTCGAACCAATCCAAATGCAGGGGCCCAAAAGAAAGAACAAAGTCGAATTGATTTGATTGTTTCAAAAGGACCAAACAGCTTTGAAATGCCAAATTACGTGGGTGAAACACGGGCAAAAGCAGAAGAAGATTTGAAAAATACTTATAAAGTATCAAGCAAAATGATCACGATTGAAGAAGTTGAGACCTTCGATTATACTGCAGGGACAGTTCTTGAACAAACTCCAGCTCCAGGAGAGCAATATTCTCTGAATTCAAAAACTAAGATTGTTTTGAAAGTAGCGAAAGAAACGACTTCAATTGAAATGCCAAACTATGTTGGATCAACTTATGATTTTGCTAGAAGTAATTTGATTGAGATCTATGGTATTAAAGAAGCCAATATCGAATTAAGAAAAACGGAACATCTCCCTGATGGGGTAGTTGTTTCTGCCGGTCAAATTGTCAGTCAAACTCCAGAAGTTTCGAGTACGGTGGATATTAACCGAACACGAATTGTTTTGACTGTATATGAGCCTAAAGTGACGGCTTCTTCAAGTACGAAAGCCTCATCAAGTTCAGATACATCTAGTTCATCTTCTGCTGAACGATCAGATACAGAAAGTTCTAGCAGTAGTGCAACTGGTGGAGATTCATAAATCAGTCTAAGACTCAGATGGATTTCTGAGTCTTTTTGATTGTCTGCTATTATCCAACCACAGACGGAAGTCAAATGAGGAAAAATTTGATAAAATAGGAAAAGATGAGGTAGACTATGTGGAAAATACAAATTTTTATTTTCGTTGAAGCCATTTTGTTAACATTAGCAGCAATCACCATTTTATCAATCGATTTTTCCAGATTTGTTGTCTTGATGGTTCTCTTTTTGCTCCTTCTGTATTACTATTTTGGCAAACAAAAAGCTAATTTTCTATTAATCGCACTGAGTGTGCTTCTATTTTTTATCGTGATGCTGAATCCTTTTGTGATTGCAGCCATTTTATTTGCGGTGGTTTATGGTTTATTGATCGCCTACCCTTATATGTATAAGGAAAATGAAGCAGTTGTGTTTGATGTTGAAGAGGATACGAAAATTCGTCAGGAAAAAACTCGATGGATTGGTGATTTACAACATTTTTCAAAGCAAAGTCAAGGGTATCGAGATCTGAATGTGATCCGAGTTTTTGGGAATGACACCCTCCATTTAGAGGAGGTAGCCATTTGCAATTGGGACAATGTGGTGATCATCCGGAAAGGTTTTGGACATACTAAAATTATCTTACCGATTGATTTAGAGTTGCATTTACAAATTAACACCCTTTATGGAGATCTGAAGTTTTTGGATCTTCCTGTCCGTAAAATGAGGAATGAAACCATAGACATTGAAACGGCACATTATCGGAGGTCGCACCGTTCTATAAAAATTGTCTTAGTTGGTGTTGTTGGGGATGTTGAGGTGATTCGCGCATGAAGAAATTAGACTATCTCCTCTTGTACTTCTATTCCCTAATGGTGGTTGCGGTCATTTGTCATACTATTTTCCATTTTGTTGGTTTTCAGTGGGGCAAACTTCTCTCAGATCTTTCCTTGCTTCAATCATTCCTATTTTTGGTTTTTAGTCTGACGCTTGCATTGACGGCTTTGGTTGTCTTAATTATCAAAATCACGCAATTTGTAACGGTCCATGCAGTACAACAAAAGGTAGAATCTATCCTGACTGCTTCACAGCGAAAAGAAATTGCCCCAAAAGAATTGAATCAACAGTTAGATTTATTGGACAGCAAATTGCTTCGACTAGAAGAAAATTTACAAAAAAGTGAAAATCGTGTGATGCGAAATGAGGAAGAAATTGTGGAAATCGAGCGTAAGAGAATTGCGCGTGATCTACATGACACGGTTAGTCAAGAATTGTTTGCAGCCAATATGATTTTATCTGGAGTGGCAGCACAGGCCCTTGAGTTAGAGAAAAGTCAGATTGAGCAGCAACTAAATGGTGTGTCAGATATTCTAGGTACAGCCCAAAATGATTTGCGCGTCTTGCTCCTACATCTTCGTCCTACAGAATTGGAAGGAAAAAGTTTGGTAGAAGGGATGGAGATGATTTTTAGAGAATTGAAGGAAAAGAGTAACCTAACAGTTGTCTTCCATCATAATGACGTGAGCATTCCAAAAGAAATGGAGGAACATCTATTTCGGATCGTCCAAGAAATTGTCAGCAATACCTTGAAACACGCTAGAGCTCAACAAATGGATGTCTTTTTGCATCAGGAAGGAAAACAACTTCATTTACGGATGGTAGATGATGGAATCGGCTTTGAGCAGGAAAAATTGGAACGATTGAGTTATGGGTTGAAAAATATTCAAGAACGTGTAGAAGACATGGCGGGAACCATTAAAATAAGAACGAGTCCTCAAAAGGGAGTGGCTGTAGATATTCGAGTTCCCCTCCTTGTAAAAGAGAAAAATGAAAAGGAAACTGTATGAAAGTATTATTAGTAGACGACCATGAAATGGTCCGATTGGGATTGAAAAGCTTTTTGTCCATGCAAACCGATATTGAGCAAGTCTTAGAGGCGAAAAATGGGCAAGAAGGGGTGGAGTTGGCGCTGAAAGAAAGACCAGACGTCATCATCATGGATATTGTGATGCCAGAGCTAAATGGAATCGATGCGACTCTAGCCATCCTAAAAGAGTGGCCGGAAGCTAAAATTGTCATTTTGACGTCTTATTTAGATAACGAAAAGATTTACCCTGTCTTAGATGCCGGTGCAAAAGGGTATATTTTAAAGACCTCGTCAGCAACTGAGATCTTACAGGCTGTCCGGAAGGTTGCAAAGGGAGAATTTGCGATTGAGACAGAAGTTAGTCGAAAAGTTGAGTCACGAAAGAACCATGCTGAATTGCATGATGATTTGACAGCTAGAGAACGAGATATTCTGGCTTTATTGACGAAAGGATATGAAAATCAACGAATAGCAGATGAACTCTTCATTTCTTTAAAAACAGTGAAGACCCATGTCTCCAACATCTTATCCAAATTGGAAGTCAGTGATCGGACGCAAGCAGTCGTCTATGCCTTTCGACACCATCTGGTGAATCAAGAAGATTTTTAAAAGGAAACATGCTATAATAGAGCATGATCATAAGGGGGAGACAAGTGGACGCAAAATTACGTTATAAAGCCAAAAAAGTTAAAATCGTCTTTTTTGATATTGATGATACATTACGTGCAAAAGAAACTGGATTGATCCCAGAATCTGTCAAAGAAGTCTTTCATCAGTTGAAAGAAAAAGGAATCCGAACAGGGATTGCAACCGGTAGAGGGATTTTTGGTGTTGTTCCTGAAATCATGGACTTAAAGCCTGATTTTCTAGTAACCTTAAACGGTGCCTATATAGAAGATACAAAAGGAACTGTGATCTACCAATCACCAATCAATGAAGCAATCGTTTCTTCTTTTGTAGATTGGGCTAAAAAATCCGAGATTGATTATGGGTTAGTGGCTAGTCATCAAGCTGCCCTGTCTAATCGGACACCCTTGATCAGTGATGCTATTGACATCATTTATCCCAACTTACCTGTAGATCCAGATCTGCATCTGAAAGAACCTATTTTCCAAATGTGGACCTTTGATGAACAGGATAGTGAGCTAGAGTTGCCCCCTTCTTTGCAAGAGGATTTGCGCCTAGTTTCGTGGCATCCCCATTCGTCAGATGTTGTTCGCTTTGAAGCTTCAAAAGCTTCAGGAGTTTCTCATCTTGTAAATCATTTGGGCTTGAAGCCAGAGAATGTTTTAGTATTTGGGGATGGATTAAATGATCTAGAACTGTTTGATTACGCTGGAATTAGTATCGCAATGGGAAAATCTGCTCCAGAGTTACAAGAAAAAGCTGATTATATCACTAAGAATTTAGAAGAAGATGGCATATTCTATGCCTTAGAGGAGTTAAATATGGTTGAAAAAGAATTGACATTACCACAGTTAGAACTTGCTACGGTTGACGGTCCTGTCGCTGTGATCAAAACCAATCACGGTGAGATGAACATTCAATTGTTCCCGGATCAAGCGCCAAAAACAGTTGCAAACTTTGTAGCTCTTGCTAAGTCTGGCTATTATGATGGTGTCATTTTCCATCGGATTATTAAAGATTTTATGATCCAAGGGGGAGATCCTACTGGTACAGGTATGGGTGGTGAATCCATCTATGGTGAGAGCTTCGAAGACGAATTTTCAAAAGAACTGTACAATATTCGCGGAGCCCTTTCGATGGCAAATGCTGGACCAAACACAAATGGTAGCCAATTCTTTATTGTACAAAATCAACATCTCCCATATTCGAAAAAGGAATTGGTCCGCGGTGGCTGGCCTGAAGAAATTGCTGAAATCTATACGACAGAAGGAGGAACTCCTCACCTAGATCAACGCCATACCGTATTTGGACAATTGATGGATGAAGCTTCTTTTGCTGTGTTGGATGAGGTCGCGGCTGTTGAGACAGGGATGATGGATAAGCCGGTAGAAGATGTCGTGATTGAAACCATCGAAATTGAGGACTAATATGAAAATTGGAGATAAGTTAGAAGGAACCATCACAGGAATTCAACCTTACGGCGCCTTTGTCGAACTAGAGTCGGGTGTGACGGGCTTGATTCATATCTCAGAGATTAGAAGTGGTTATGTAAGTAATATTCAGGATATTCTGTCGATTGGGGAGAAGGTCTTTGTTCAAGTCATCGATGTTGATGAATATACCAACAAAGCTAGCCTCTCTCTGAGAACGCTTGAAGAGACCCCGCAACGAAGCATTCGACACCATCGCTTTTCTAATGACCGTCACAAGAGTGGTTTTGCCCCCTTAGCTCAACAGATGCCGACCTGGGTCAAAGAAGGAAAGGTATTCTTTAGCAAACAAGAAAAAAAATAAAAACTTCGATAGGTTGATGAAACCTATCGAAGTTTTTTTGATATAGAGAATTATTCAAATTCGTAAAGGGTAGTAGAAAGGTAACGTTCTCCATTATCTGGTGCAAGAGCAAGAACTTTTTTACCGCTACCTAATTCTTTTGCGACTTCAATAGCAGCATAGATAGCAGCTGCACTTGAGATACCGACTAAGAATCCTTCAGCTCCACCGATAGCGCGTGCAAGTTCGAAAGCTTCTTCTGAAGATACACGACGAACACCATCATATGCGTTAGTGTCTAAAGTATTTGGGATAAAGCCTGCTGAAAT
Source organism: Streptococcus parasanguinis (assembly GCF_016648925.1). Taxonomy (GTDB): domain Bacteria; phylum Bacillota; class Bacilli; order Lactobacillales; family Streptococcaceae; genus Streptococcus. The sequence goes on from NZ_JACLQX010000007.1 coordinate 84,872, forward strand.
CCCTTGGATTTTATGTGGTCCAGGTTTTTCGCCAGAAAGGACTGCAGATTCATTGGCCTCAACGGCATAGACTTTGACAGCAGGATTATTCTTTTTCAAAGTATGAGAAATACCAGAAACAGTACCACCAGTACCAACACCTGCGACAAAAGCATCTAAACCATCTTTTCCAAAGGCATCAACGATTTCTTGTCCTGTTGTTCTTTCATGTACCTCTGGGTTAGCAGGGTTTTCAAATTGAAGAGGAAGGAAGCCATTTCTTTCTGCAGCGATTGCTTCAGCTTTAGCGATGGCACCTTTCATTCCTTCACTTCCAGGAGTCAAAACGAGTTCAGCTCCATAGGCTTGGATGATTTTACGACGTTCCACACTCATGGTTTCAGGCATGACAATCACAACTTTGTAGCCTTTAGCTGCGCCAACCCATGACAAGCCAATCCCTGTGTTTCCACTAGTTGCTTCGACAATGGTATCACCTGGTTTGATCAAGCCATCCGCTTCAGCTTTTTCAATCATGCTCAAAGCAATCCGGTCTTTAACAGATGACCCAGGGTTGAAAGCTTCGAGTTTGACATAGACATCTGCAGCTCCTTCAGGAACAAGACGATTCAATTTGACAATCGGAGTGTTCCCAATTAATTCTGTAATATTTTCATAAATAGCCATAATATACCTCAGTTCTAGGTTTTCTTGATACTAACAAGTATAGTCTCTTGCGAGAAGAATGTAAAATATAGAAATTTTATGGGTGTGATAAAAAAAAACTATCGTTGCCGATAGTATTTTAATTATTTTTCTACAGAAAGTAGGGGTACTTCAACCTCACGAATTCCTTGGTCCTCAATAATGACTTTGCCATTGTAAAATTCGACTAAAGCTGCTGTGATAGAATTTGTGTTTTCTTTATCTACAAAAATAGTTGTCATCACCTGATCTGTGAACATCGGATCTTGTTCTGCCAATTGATGGTCTTTTAAGAAATTAGCAAATTCTTGGTATTGGGAATAAGAAAGTGTGATCCCAAGAACCACTTGCTCTTTGATTTCTACCAGTCCAATTTCTCGAACTGCTTGTGCAACACTTCCAGCATAAGCACGAATCAGACCGCCAGCGCCTAATTTAATACCTCCGAAATAGCGGGTAACCACGACACAACTATTAGTGATGCGATGATTCTCCAAAACTCCTAACATCGGTACCCCAGCTGTTCCACTAGGCTCTCCATCGTCACTGGTCCGTTTGATATCACTTTGTTCTCCAATGATGAAAGCAGAGCAGTTATGCGTAGCCTTATAGTGTTCCTTTTTGATGGCGTTGATAAAATCTCTAGCTTCCTCTTCAGAGGAGACTCGCTTGACATGACAAATGAATTTTGATTTTTTGATTTCTTCTTGAACAGTGCCGTTCTCTTTAAATGTAACATATTCCATATTCTTATTTTACAAAAAAAGAACGATTTTCTCCAACTTTTGCGAATTAATAAGTATGAAGATAGAAGATTCTTATGGAAGACTCTTAACGGAGAGTCAAATGACAAATGATTTAAAAGAAATTGCCCAAGAACTTCCAGCTATGGAAAAACAGAATGGAAGGTACCAATGCTTTCGATGTGGCAGTTTGATTGATCAAAAGCTGTGGAAGTTGAGTGAAGAGGTACTGTATTGTAGAGACTGTATCCAATTGGGGAGGATCCGGAGTGATCAAAAACTTTATACTATTGCACAGCGAGACTTTGAAGGTCAAGAGGTGCTAAACTGGAAAGGGACCTTGACTTCCTATCAACAAGAGGTATCTGAAGGACTTATCCAAGCAGTTAAAGCAGGAAAACATGCCTTGGTACATGCTGTGACAGGAGCTGGAAAAACGGAAATGATGTATCAGGTTGTAGCAACAGCGATCAAGGCAGGAAAAGCAGTCTGTATTGCTACCCCAAGAATCGATGTCTGTATAGAATTGTACGGAAGAATGAAGGAAGATTTTTCCTGCCCCATCTCTTTGCTTCATGGAGAATCGGAACCCTATTTTAGAACACCTTTGGTGATCGCTACAACCCATCAATTGCTAAAGTTTTATCAGGCCTTTGATCTCCTTATTATAGATGAAGTAGATGCGTTTCCCTATGTGGACAATCCAATCTTATATAAAGCAGCTCAGAATGCGATAAAAAAAGAGGGGAACACTCTATATTTAACAGCAACCTCTACAGATGAGTTAGATAAAAAGGTCAAGAAAAAAGAAATCATTCGTTATAGTCTTCCAAGAAGATTTCATGGGAACCCACTAGTGGTCCCTGAAATAAAATGGGTGCCGAAAATGAGAGAAAAAATAGAAAAAGGAAGAATCCCTTACCAACTATTGCAACTGATCAAGAAACAAAGACAGACTCACTACCCATTGTTAATCTTTGTATCTGAAATAGAATTAGGACAACAATTCACCGAGAACTTAAAAAAATACTTTCCAAAAGATACAGTAGGTTTTGTATCCTCACAGACAACAGACCGTCTACGAATGGTAGAAGAGATTAGAAACAGAGCCATAACTATGCTAGTCTCGACAACTATTTTAGAAAGAGGAGTGACCTTTCCGTTTGTAGATGTTTTTGTTTTAGAAAGTAATCACAAATTATTTACTAAAAGTGCCCTCGTACAAATTTCAGGGAGAGTCGGTCGAAGTAAAGAAAGACCAACAGGTGAACTACTTTTTCTATCAGATGGCATAACACGAGAAATGAAGAAAGCGATTAAAGAAATAAAGGAAATGAATCAGGAGGCTGGATTTTGAAAGAATGTCTGCTTTGTACGAAAGAGTTGAAAACTGGTGAACATTTCACAGACCTTATTTTTATGAATAAACAAGAAGAATGGATTTGTAAAGAATGCAAAGAAGACTTCGAACAAATTGGCGAAATCCATTGTCCTAGATGTTATAAAGATAAAGAGGAGAAAGTATGTAAAGATTGCGAATACTGGATACAAAAGGGGAATATAGTAGAACATGAAGCATTATATAGATATAATGCAGCAATGAAGGACTATTTCAAGCGATATAAATTTGAAGGCGATCGTTTATTAGGAATGGTATTTACATGTGACATCAAAAAAGCCTTGAAAAAGTATAAAAGCTATACGATAATACCGACTCCAATCAGCCATGAAAAAAAGCAGGAGAGAGGATTCAATCAAGTATCGACTATACTAGATTTTGTAGAGATAAAGTATAACAGTCTATTCCAAAAAGAAGACACTTTAGCCCAATCAAAAAAAACAAGAGAAGAACGATTAAAAACCTCTCAAAACTTTCAATTAAAAGGAGAAGTTTCAAAAAAGCAGAAATATCTTATCTTTGATGATGTCTACACAACGGGCAAAACAATCGAATTAATGAAGCGCCTACTAATTGAAAAAGGTGTGAAAGAAATAAAGACATTTTCAATAGCAAGGTAAAAAAAGATTTGCAAAAACTTTATGAAAGCGTTATAATATACATATAAATAAAAACATAATGTTTAGAAAGTAGGTACTAATATGATTAAATATAGTATCCGTGGTGAAAACCTAGAAGTAACAGAAGCCATTCGCGACTATGTCGTTTCTAAACTCGAAAAGATTGAAAAATATTTTCAGGCAGATCAAGAGCTAGACGCTCGAGTAAACTTAAAAGTTTACCGTGAAAAGACCGCAAAAGTAGAAGTAACCATTCCGCTTGGATCTATCACACTTCGTGCAGAAGATGTCTCTCAAGATATGTACGGTTCAATTGATCTAGTTGTAGATAAAATTGAACGTCAAATTCGTAAAAATAAAACAAAAATCGAAAAGAAAAATCGTGTTAAATCTGGTGCAGGTAAATTGTTTACCGATGCAGTTGTAGAAGAAGCAGCAACCACAGAAAAAGTTGTTCGCTCAAAAACAATTGATCTAGAACCAATGGATTTAGATGAAGCGATCCTTCAAATGGATCTATTAGCACACGATTTCTTCATTTATCGTGATGCAGAGGATAACACAACAAATGTGATCTACCGTAGAGAAGATGGAGATATTGGTCTATTGGAAGTAAAAGAATAGAGATCAAAAAAAGAGATTGAAACCATCAATTAAATTATAGAGGAATCAGGAGCATTTATGCTCCTGATTTTTTTATATAAACCAAAAAAGTAAAAAAACTTTCAAAAAAATAAAAAATTTTAAAAAAAAGTGTTGACAGTAAGGTAAGGTCATGATATACTAATATAGTTGTCGCGCGAGAGCGACAAAGACCTTTGAAAACTGAACAAGACGAACCAATGTG
>NZ_JACLQX010000008.1:0-86071 GCF_016648925.1 Streptococcus parasanguinis
CCCTGCACATTGGTTCGTCTTGTTCAGTTTTCAAAGGTCTTTGTCGCTCTCGCGCGACAACTATATTAGTATATCATGACCTCTCCTTACTGTCAACACTTTTTTAAAAAATTTTTTATTTTTTTGAAAGTTCATTTATTCACTGTCAACTTTCAGTTTTTAAATTGAATTTTTAAAGTCCTTTAAATAGTTCTCTAATTTCTTTTTCATTTTTGTTTTTCCTAGACATCTTCTGTTTGCTAGTAATGCTTCATATTGTTCTTTTTCTTTTACGGTTAATTTTTCTTTAAAACGTTTTAATGCATCTCTCAGAACAACCAACTCATCTAAATATATTTTTCTTGATGAAATTCTGTGACTAATTTCTCCAATTTCAATATATGGAAGTCTATTTATTTTTCTCTTATCACTTTCCTGTTGTCTTATTTTATCTTTAATATGATTTCTAAATTTTGTTTTGAAATATGTATAAAGTAATTCTTCATTTGTTTCAATTTCAGGATTTTTTTGATAAAGTTCAAACAGAGTTAGCTGACCTTCTTGTTCCCAATCATCCTTTTCCCATAATTGAATATAATATTCTTTTTCACATTTTCTTACGATATATTTTACTTTTTGATACATTTTATTAAATTCCATAAGCTCTCCTTTACTTTTATCTGTATTTTATAAAAATAAAGAAGCCCATTGGACTTTTTTTCTATTCTGCACGTTTTTTTAACTATTTGGTTATTATTTTTAATTATTTTGTCCAAATACACAAAAAAACTGCCACTTGGTGACAGTTCATCGATAGTCCGTACGGGATTCGAACCCGTGTTACCGCCGTGAAAAGGCGGTGTCTTAACCCCTTGACCAACGGACCATTTTTACAACATATTCTATTATACAGAATATTTTTACTCTGTCAACACTTTTTTAATAAAAAAAGAAGGAAATATTTTCCTTCTTTTGAATTAGTTATTTTCTTCTAATTTTGACTTAATCTCATCATATGATAGAGGTTTTGCTTCTTCTTCTAATTCATGCTCTGAATTTTCAGGCATTTTTCCTGTTTCATATAATGATTTAATTTGAACACTATCCAAGGTTTCATATTTTAATAGAGCTTCCGCAATTAGTTTATGCGTTTCTCTATTTCCTTGAATAATTTCTGCCGCTTTATTACGGGCTTCATTCAACAGACTACGAACTTCTTCATCAATTTCGTAAGCTGTTCGTTCTGAAATCATTTTTTGTGGGCTTTGAGCACCAAACATTGCATGATTTCCTTCATATTGGACCGGTCCAAGTTTTTCACTCATACCATATTCTGTCACCATTGCACGCGCCATTTGGGTAGCTTGTTCAAAGTCATTTGAAGCACCGGTTGTTTGCGAATTGAAAATAATTTCTTCGGCAACACGTCCTCCCATGAGCCCAGCTAATTGTTCTTTCATATCTTCTTTAGAAAGTAACATTTGATCTTCTTTAGGAAGGGCAATCATGTAACCGCCTGCACGACCACGTGGAACAATAGTAACTTTATGAACTACACGAGCATTTGATAAGACCAGACCAACGATTGTATGACCAGCTTCGTGATAAGCAACCATTTCACGTTCTTTTTGTGAAATCGTCCGATCTTTCTTAGATGGACCTGCAATAACACGATCTTCTGCTTCATCGATATCAGCAGCATCAATTACTTTTTTATTTCGACGAGCTGCAACCAAGGCTGCTTCGTTCAAAACATTTTCGAGATCAGCACCGACAAATCCTGGTGTTTGTTGAGCAACCAATTTCAAGTCCACATCTTGAGCAAGTGGCTTATTCTTAGCATGAACACGAAGAATTGCCTCACGACCTTTCACATCTGGACGTCCAACCAATACTTTACGGTCAAAACGGCCAGGACGAAGAAGGGCAGGGTCAAGGACATCAGAACGGTTAGTTGCTGCGATAACAATGATTCCTTCGTTGCCTTCAAAACCATCCATCTCAATCAAGAGCTGGTTAAGGGTTTGTTCACGTTCATCATTTCCGCCACCAAGACCTACACCACGTTGGCGCCCAACAGCATCAATTTCATCGATAAAGATAATGGCTGGTGCTGCTTTTTTAGCATCTTCAAAAAGTGAACGAACCCGGCTAGCACCGACTCCGACAAACATTTCAACGAAGTCAGAACCAGAGATACTGAAGAATGGCACTCCAGCTTCACCAGCTACTGCTTTTGCTAAAAGGGTTTTACCAGTTCCTGGAGGGCCTTCAAGAAGCACACCTGCTGGGATTCTTGCACCCAATTTAGTAAAGCGTTTTGGATCTTTTAAAAATTCAACAACTTCAACAAGTTCTTGTTTTTCTTCTTCAGCTCCTGCTACATCTGAAAAACGAACTTTAATATCTTCTTTATTAGCAGCGCGGGCTTTATTACGACCAAAGTTCATGGCACCTCTGGCACCTCCGCCACCGCCTTGGTTCATCATTGAGAAGAAGAAGAACATGACGATAACAAATGGAACAATTGAAGTGAGAATGGTTATCCACATGCCACTTGAGCTCTCACGCTTGATGGTGATTTCTGCTTTGTGGTCAGCTGCTAATTTTTGTAATTCATTGACGGTGATATCAGATGGAAGGATGACACTAGTAAAGCGAGATACTTTTTGAACACTTGGGGTAAAAAATTGAATTCCTGTATCTTCTTTTGATTCTTTTGCTTTATTATAGGTACCTGCAATTTCAATCACACTACCATTTGGTTGGTAACTGATCGTTTTTACATTATCATTTTTAATTTCTTTGACCAATTCTGTGTAGTTGATTTGCTGACTTTGACCAACCCCATTACCCGCAAAAAAGTACTGGAATCCTGTCACAGCCGCTACAATAATCAACAAATACAGAAATGGATTTCGGACAAAACCGTTATTTTTTCTGTTATTCATCTAGTCTCCTCTATTTTGAGTACACTTCCTCTTTTAATACACCAACATAGGGTAGGTTACGATAATTTTCATCATAGTCTAAACCATATCCTACAACAAACTCATTTGGAATCGTAAAGCAGGTGTAATCTGCTTCAATCTCAACCAAACGTCCTTCAGGTTTATCCAGTAAGGTAGCAATCTTCACAGATGCTGCATTTCGTTCTTCAAAGAGTTCTTTTAGACTCTTGAGGGTTTTACCTGTATCGATAATATCTTCTACAAATAAAATATCTCTACCAGTAATATCTTGGTCGATATCCTTGATAATATTAATAATACCTGAGCTTGCCGTACCACCATGATAACTTGAAACCAGCATAAAATCCAATTCAATATGTGTATCCACGTGGTTGATCAACTCTGCCATAAATGGAACAGAGCCTTTCAAAATTCCAACAAAAATTGGATTTTTCCCTTGGTACTCTTTTGTTAGGGTTTCACCCAATTTCTTTGCTGCTTCTACAATTTCATCATGTGAAACCAATACTTTTTTTATATCTTTTTCTAACATGTTTTTACCTATCTATTTTTTGAATATAAAGATTATCTTTCATTATACCACTTTTTGAGGGTTGACTCAAATCACTCGTTACCAATCCCACTACAGAAAGAATATTATGATTTTGTTCTATAATGAGAGCCTTTTGCCGAAGAGAAATTGGAATTTTATGGTTGATAAACCACCGTCTTAATTTTTGATGGTGGCCATTAACAAGTAGCTGATCTCCTTCCTTTCTCCTTCTAATTAAGATGGGAGTTTCGCGTGAAACAGAAAGAATTTCTACATTTTCCCCTACTAATGGTTGTCCAAAAGATAGTTTATAATTTGCAATGTCAAAGATATTCCCAAATTCTAACAAAAATGGGAGGGGGTGGTCATCCGACTTTTGACTGATTTTTTGTATTTCAAAGAAATCATATTCTTGATGTAGTTCATAATTCGACTTTAAATAATGAACGCAATTTCTTTTTTTTCGCAGTAAATCTAATAATTCTTGAAACTGGGCCCTACCAAGTTGCAAATCTGGAAATTGTGCCAAATACTCTTCTAATAAGAATGATTGTACAGAATGAGAATACGTTCTAAAAGAAGCTAAATCTTGAATGGTTAACTCGCTAGTCAATTCTTTCAGTGCTTGGTGCCAATGAGTCACTTCTTCTGCTAAATAACGAAGACTTACTTGCATTTGAGGATTTTCTTTTTCAAATTCTGGAAGGTATTGATGGCGTACACGATTTCGAAAATAGTCCTGTGAGTCATTGCTACTGTCTTCAAAGTGAGGGATTTTCATCAACTCATCTTTGGTAAAAGTTAACAAAGGACGGATTAACTCACCCTTACCAAATGGTTGGCGTACAGGAATACCACTTAAATGGCGTAATTTTGTTCCTCGTATTAAGCGCATGAAAGTTGTTTCGGCTTGATCGTTTGCATGATGACCTGTTACTAAAGCGGTGCAATCCTCTTTCTCCATAATCTGTTTAAAAAAATCATAACGAAAGGTACGAGCTTTTGCTTCTGTAAAATCACCCGAATAGTGAGCCACATGGATACGTGTCTCTCGCCTATCAGCTAGCGTTCGAAGTTCACTTTCTTCTAAATCCGATTCTGGTCTTTGTCCATGATTGACATGAGCGAGTACCAGATGGATTTTCAATCGTTCTTTATTCTTATATAAAAGTTCATACAGATTCATTGAATCCAATCCACCAGATAAGGCAACTAAAACACGGCGATGGGGAGTAAATAGATCTTGTTTTTCACAAAACTCTAAAAATCGCTTTTCCATTATTTCAATACCTCATAGATATCTTTTGAAATGTTGGAAATCGTATCATAATTCGAATGATCTGTAAAAATGGCTATTACATAGGGTGAATTTGTATATACAATTGCAACATCATGTCTAAAATCATAGGCATCTCCAATTTTATGAGCAACTTTTACTGGAAGGTCACGCGCAATCCGTTGATCATCATATTTTGTAGAGGAGAGTGCATCAATAATAGGGCCATTTTGTTGATAGACAGCCTCCATGACATTGCCAGCCATTTCAGCGGATGCTTCTCTTTTTTCAACATCCCAATGTTTCTTTGCAATCCTATCCAAAGTTTTTTGGAAGTCTTGATCTGATTGATGAGTGACATAATAATTCAAGATATTATGTCCAACATTATCTGATTCTTTTGCAATTTTATCTACCAACTCTTGAACACTATATTCTTTTCCATCTGGTGTTTTTGAAAGGCTACCACTTCCTTCTGGTTCATAGCCACCTTTGAAATCATTGACTTCTGGAATATATTTGTAGGTTGTAGTTGGAGAAATGGCTTTTTTATTGAGCTGTTCTTGGACGTAGTACAAGTATGGTAATTTCGTTACACTGGCAGAATACATTTCTTTTTGCGGATTGATTCCAGCAGTATTTCCAGTCTCTAATTGTTTTACATAGATTCCATATGAAGGAGAATTGTATTTACTATTTAACAAGTCCTGAACTTTTTCCATTCGATTATCTTTTTCAGTAACGAATGATTTGTTCACCCAGCCCTGACCTTCAATCTCCACAAACTCATCTCGTAAAGTCTTAGCTGTACGTAAGACTGTCACTTTTGTATAAGGAGAAAGAGGTGTATTTTTTTCTTTTGCACCATTTATTAAGGGTCGGTCATACACTTTAAAACCAGGTTTTAGCCACATGTCTTGTTTTTTTTCTTGTGTTTCTTGTACAACATCAGAAAAAATGACAGAAGAATCTGCTAATACATATCCTTTATCTGCTATTTTAAATACAGCTTTCCCTTCATCATTTACAAAGAGTTGTTCGATTGTAAACGGTGTGTTGGGAAGAATTTCTCCTTTTGCTTTTTTCAACTGAGGATCAGAAAAAACAGAAATTTTGCGATAGATATTAGGGTTCGCTGGAATTGAAGAAAAATAAAGTTCTGATGGATGAGCTATTGTCTGAGAAGACTCAGACTGCTCGACACTCGCTGCTTGAGATCCAATAAATAAAATTGGAACTAACAATAGGAGCAGAAATCGTTTAGACACCTGTATTCCTTTCCTTTTCATCCTTTTGAAGTTTAATCATTTGGTTTTTCTTTTTTAATTCCTCTAATTTTTCATCCGAAAATTCAAGGAATTGTTTAACTGTTTGTAAGATATTTTCCATCGGTTATTGGGGGAGTAAATCTGGGATGGTATAAACATATTCACCATCTTTTGAAAAAGAATACTTAGCGCGTGCATATTTTGTTGCATAATCATCGTCTTTTAATTTTTTAGCGATGTCTTGTTGGTATTCTTTTTGTTCACTTGTTTCTTTATACTCTTTTTCCAACTGTTTGTATTGTTCTTTTTTATCTTGTAGCGATTGATAGCTCTGGGCTAAATTATAAGTTGGAAGAATAAACAGTAACATGACCAATATCAAAACGAGCCCCAGAAAACGATTGCGTTTTTTTCTTTCTTCTTCTAAAAAACGTTTTCGCTGACTTTCGTCTTTGATATATTTATTGTTCATTTGAACGATATTTTTAGGCATCTTCTTCTATCCTTGTTTCACTAATTATTTCGTACATTTTGGATGCATCTTCTTTTTTTGTACTATCCAACATTTCCAAGACTTTAACCGTCAATACTTTATTTCCAAAACGAACTTCAATTTGATCATTCACTTTCAAATCCGTTGAACTTTTGGCTAATACTCCATTGACTTTGATTCGTCCTTTATCTGCAACTTCCTTTGCAACAGGACGACGCTTAATAATGCGAGAAACTTTTAAATATTTATCTAATCTCATACTGTCACCTCTAACATAGTATTGTATCATTTTTTATACATAAAATGCGAAAAATGAGCTAAGAACTGCTAGTACTTTTCTTTTTCCTGTTTAATTTCCAATAAGGTTTGACCAAATTGCTTCAGAGCTTCCAAAATTTCAAAATCTTTCTTATTTCGAATATCGAAGATCACTTCAATCAATCCCTTTTCTTCTGCAATCTGTGCCTTTAACTGTGTCATTGACAGAGCTTTGAAATAATCCTGTGTTAAAAACAGTTGTTTGGCAATAGGTTCAAATTTCACTGTCACTTTTTGTTGTTTTCTATCAACAAGACGGACAAAGACTTGATCCAAGTAAGCTTTCACTAAACCAATTTCAAGTAGATAGGCGACAACATCTGGGTATTCTCCAAAACGATCAATCAATTCATCTTGCAAGTATTCATAGTCACTCGCAGAATTCATTTCACGAATTTGTTTGTAAATTTCAATTTTTTGACGTTGATCTGAAATATATTCATTAGGTAAATACGCATCTATTTGAAGGTTCAACTCTGCATTACTCTTTTGCCTACGATGCTCTTGGCCTTGTTTTTTAGCAATAGCTTCTTCTAACAATTGAGAATACATTTCAAAACCAACTGAATCGATGAAACCAGATTGAGAAGCTCCAAGAATATTCCCTGCTCCACGGATCGATAGATCTCGCATAGCAATTTTAAATCCAGACCCCAATTCAGTAAAACCTTTAATCGCTTCTAAACGTTTTTCAGACACTTCTGTAAGAGATTTGTCTGGACGATACATCAAATAAGCATAAGCGATTCGGTTGCTTCGTCCTACACGACCTCTTAGTTGATAAAGAGTTGAAAGTCCCATATGATCCGCATTTTCAATAAAGAGTGTATTGGCATTTGGAATATCCACACCTGTCTCAATAATGGTTGTCGTCACTAAGACATCGTATTCGCCATTAATGAAATCCAACAAGGTATTTTCCAGGCGAACTTCACTCATTTGGCCATGAACAAAGCCAATCGAAGCCTCTGGAATCAACTCTTTTAACTCGGATACTTTTTGCTCAATCGTATCTACCTTATTGTAAAGATAGTACACTTGACCTCCACGATCTATCTCCCGCAACACAGCATCTCGAATAATAGTTGGATTGGTCTCTAGTACAAAAGTTTGCACAGGATACCGATTGGTCGGAGGTGTTTCAATGACAGACAAATCTCGAATTCCTAGCATAGACATATGGAGCGTCCGAGGAATAGGGGTAGCTGTCAAGGTAAGCACATCCACCTTTTTTTTCAATTCTTTCAAGGTTTCTTTATGCTTTACTCCAAAACGTTGCTCTTCATCGATCACGATTAAGCCTAAGTCTGAAAAAACAACATCTTTGGACAAGAGCCGGTGAGTTCCAATAATAATATCCACTCGTCCTTTTTTCAACTTTTCAAGCGTTTCTTTCTGCTCTGCCTTACTCTGGAAACGACTTAAAACAGCAACCTCTACTGCAAAAGATTCAAAACGCTCCTTAAAATTGGCATAATGTTGTTGGGCAAGAACAGTGGTAGGAACCAACACTGCTACTTGTTTATGATCATTTACTGCCTTAAAGGCTGCTCGCATAGCGACCTCTGTTTTCCCAAAACCGACGTCTCCAACCAGCAATCGGTCCATCGGACGATTCGATTCCATATCTTTTTTGATTTCTTCAATGGAACGTAATTGGTCATCTGTTTCAATATATGGAAAATCTTGTTCAAAAGCCTCTTGATTTTCATCATCTTGGGAATAGGAAAAGCCTTCTAATTGACTACGCTCCGCATAAAGTTTTATCAAATCATCCGCAATGTCCTCCACCTGGGTCTGAACTTTTTGCTTCGTTTTTTGGAAACGCCCATCATTTAACTTGTTAATTTTTGGCGTTTTTCCATCACTTGCAACGTATTTGGACAACATCTGAATCTGATCGACAGGAATCGAGATGCGATCTCCATTTTGATATTGAATTGAAACATAATCACGATGGACACCCGAAATTTCAATCGTTTCAATTCCCAAATATTGACCAATACCATGAACTTGGTGAACAACATAGTCCCCTTTTTCCAGTTCATTATAATTTTTTAGGCGTTCTGCATTGGAAATATTTTGCCTGCGAATCTTTCGTTTGATCTTTTTCTGATAAATCTCTGATTCTGTAATGTAGACAATTTTTTCATCAACAAATTGAAAACCGTGAGCTAATCCTCCAACGACTAATTGACTAGCTTGAGGAATGATCGTATCCCCATCAATATAATCTAATCGAATTCCATACTCTTCTAAATTTTTATGGAGCTGTTGAAGATTGTGATGAGAAGTTGCTTGGACAATAACAGTATAGTTTGATTTTCTATACCGTTCAATTTCCTCTTTTAGTAAATTAAATTGTCCAAAAAACTCCTGCATTGGATATTGATTGAATTGATACAAATGATCAAACTTCAGATTTCCCAATCCTTTTTGAAAGTTTGAAAAATAAGTTGCAGGCGTATATTTTCGTAATGTTGTACTGGTGTCTGCAAAATACACTTGGCGAGAAGAAGCTCTATTTTTATGTAAATCTTCCGTCAAGAGATTAGCTGTATCTAGTTCAAATCTCGCTATTTGATCTGCTATTTTTTGATAATCATCCAGAAAGACTGAAGTGTGTTTAGGGAGATAATCGAATAGGGTATATTGCTTCTCGTAAAAGAAACTAATAAATTTTCTAAGATCCGGATGGAGTTTCCTTTGAGAAATATCTCCCAGAATTTCTGCTAGATAAGATTTAAATTCTTCATTTGCACTCTGTTCTTGCAATTGTTCTATTTGCTGCTGACCACGTATAAAATCTTCCTCTTGCAACAATAGATCACTCACTGCCTTCAGTTGAACTTCTTCAACATTTTCAACAGAACGCTGATTTTCTGGGTTAAAGATTCGGATTCCATCAATCTCATCTCCGAAAAATTCAATCCGATAGGGTTGGAGTTGGTCGATCTCAAAGATATCTAAAATATCTCCTCGTAGACTAAACTCTCCCTGTTGCAAAACTTGGCTCACCTTTTGGTAGCCAATCTTCTGTAATGTTTCACTCAGAGTAGTTAAGTCTATTTCTTGACCAACCTTCAATTGAAAAATGCTAGATGCAAAAACTTTAGGAGAAGGTAATAGTAGTTTTATACCACTCACATTGGTCACAAGGATGCCTTGACGATCTTCTTGGCATAAAAAGTTTAAAGCCTCTAATCGTGCAAATTGCCTTTCTTGTGAAGCAAAAACAAATTCTGCTAAAGGGTTATCATCTCCCAAAAATGTATGGACTTTCTCTTCTCCAAGTAAGGCAATAAAATCACTGGCCAATCGTTCTGCTTCGTTATAACTGGAAGTGATGAGGACTGCTTTTTCAATAGAATCAAAGGCTGAAGCCATTACAATAGCCTTTGTGGTCGCAGATAATCCTAAGATCAATTCCCGATTATTTTTTTGCAAACCTTGTTGCCAGGATAGAAGGTTGGAGTTTTGACTCACTAAATCAATTACATTCATCTACTTACCCGTTGTATTTCTGCATGCTTCTTTCAAAATTTTCTTCTACCAAGTAATCGTTAACCGCTTCTTCTACTCGATCAATTGTTTGTAGAATAGTGATGTAATCGTCTTTATCAAATTTCCCTAAGACATGATGAACAACTGACATGCCCTGCTTAGGTCTTCCAATTCCAATCTTAATTCGATAAAAAGTCTGAGTTCCAATATGATTGATAATCGATTTGATTCCGTTATGACCTCCAGCTGATCCTTTAGCTCGAAGACGAATCTTGCCAACTTCCATATCTAAATCATCGTAAATAACTAAAAGATCTTCAATCTCCAGACCATAATAAGTCAGAAGGGCATGGACTGCTTTTCCACTCTCATTCATGAAAGTGGTCGGCTTTACAAAATAGACCTTTTCGCCATTCAAAAATGTTGAGGCGATATCAGCTTGAAAAATCTTATCATGGGAGAAAGTAAGATTTAAAGACTTTGCCATTTGATCAACTAACATAAAGCCTACATTGTGTTTCGTTTCAACATACTTATCACCTGGATTTCCCAATCCAACAATTAATTTCGTCATCTCTTTCCTTTCAAAACACTAAAAGGGTTGGAAATATTTTTTCCAACCTTTACATTTTTTTAACTCTCTTATACATTAAAACGGAATTCCATGATGTCCCCATCTTGGACAACATATTCTTTTCCTTCTTCGCGCAAGCGTCCCGCTTCTTTTACAGCCTTTTCAGAACCGTATTTGACCAAATCATCATAGGACATGGTCACGGCACGAATAAATCCTTTTTCAAAATCAGAGTGGATGATTCCAGCTGCTTGAGGAGCTTTCATGCCACGTTTGAAGGTCCAAGCACGCACTTCTTTTTCACCAGCTGTGAAATAAGTGCCAAGTCCCAACAAGTGGTAAGCTGCACGCGTGAGTTTATCAACTCCAGACTCTGTTAGGCCAATCGCCTCTAAAAATTCTTGTTTATCTGCATCATCTAGCTCAGAAATTTCTTCCTCAGCACGCGCAGAAATCACCACGACTTCCGCATTCTCTGTTGCCGCAAAGTCACGAATTTGCTTCACATAGTCAATAGAATCTGGATCTGCAACAACATCTTCATCCACATTGGCTACATAAAGAACTGGTTTGGTAGTCAAAAGGAAAAGTCCTTTCACCACTTTTTGTTCTTCCTCAGTGAATTCAATGGTCCGAGCTGACTTCCCATCTTCCAGAACTGGCTTAATCTTTTGAAGGACGTTAAATTCCGCAACAGAATCCTTATCTTTTTGTGTACGAGCGATTTTTTCTACACGCGCATAGCGTTTATTGACAGACTCTAAGTCGGCTAAAATTAATTCTAAATTGATGGTATCAATATCTGCCAGTGGATCAACAAAGGCATCTTCACGACCTTGCTCCCGCATGACATTTTCATCATCAAAAGCACGCACTACATGGACAATGGCATCTACTTCACGGATGTTGGCCAAGAATTTATTACCAAGTCCTTCCCCTTTAGAAGCTCCTTTCACAATCCCAGCAATATCTGTAAATTCAAAAGTAGTCGGAACTGTCTTCTTAGGAGTAATCATTTCCGTCAATTTTTGGAGGCGTTCATCTGGAACTTCTACCATCCCGACGTTTGGATCAATGGTCGCAAAGGGATAGTTTGCGGCCTCTGCTCCTGCTTTTGTAATTGCGTTAAATAGGGTTGATTTACCAACGTTTGGTAAGCCAACGATACCTGCTGTTAATGCCATTTTTCTTTTTCTCCGTTCAAATTTCAATCTCTTTTATTATAACATAATTCAAAAGACAAGTGATGAAAAATGAAATATTTCATCACCTTTGAAACTAGATTTTTTCATCAAACTGTAACGTTCTAAAAAGATAAAAATGGTATACTATATTTAACAATGAACAAAGGAGTTTTTCAGATGAAAAAACAAACATGGAAATCTATTTTTCTTTCTTTAATCGCTATCTTTACTCTCTTTCTTCTTGGAGCTTGTGGACAACAATCTGTTCAAAAATCCTATCTTCAGGCAATCAACCAAGAAAAGAAAACAGATGTTCGTATTACACTAGAACATAAAGGTGATAAAGCGATCAGTAACCAAACCACCACTACTATTTATTACAAAGAGGCGGGAGTTACGAAAGATCAATTAAAGGAAATGATCGATAAATATGATGAAGAATACAAAGATGTCAAAGGATTCACACATTCTGCTGAATATAAAGATGATTATATGGTTGAAAAAACAACACTAAATTATGAAAAGGCAGACTTAGATCAGCTAATTGAAAAGAAATTAGTAACGACACAAAAAGATAAAAAAGTCGACTATATCAGCTTCAAATCAACTTTTGATATGATGAAACAGGGTGGTTTCAAAGAAGTTAAAAATGGAAAATTTGAAGAATTAAAATAATCGAAAAGGTTCGGTCACATAAGTGACTGAACCTTTTATAGTACTTTCTTCATTTTCTGTTCAAAATCATGGCGACTCATCATGACCACATGATCACAATTGCTACACTTAATTTTTATGTCTGCACCAAGTCGCGTAATTTCCCAACGATTTGCCTTCTTGCCTGTTTCTTTAATCACACAAGCGTGAGGCTTTTTCATTTCTACAAAATCACCTAACGTATACATGATTCACCTTTGTTAATTTGTGCGAACTGGCGTAATCAATTGAATGAACCCTTGTTCATTTCCTTCTGGAACCAATGTAAACGGTCTAACAGAAGAAATAAAACGAATAACAACTTGTTCACTGTCAATAGCTTTGAGCGCTTCAATCAAATAAGTTGGATTAAAGCTAATAGACAAATCCTCTCCTGAAACGGCGCTTGTATCGATCTCTTCATTTACTCGCCCAACTTCTGGTGAATGAACGTGAGAAGAAACCACTCCATTTTTGAACTCTAATTTAACCGTTCCGTTTTGAGTCGCATTTGAAAGAAGACGAGCACGCTCCATTGCAAATCGAAGGTTGGCCACATTGAAGGTTGCCTCTGTATTGAATTCTGTTGGAATGAGACGGTCTGTATCAGGATAATTTCCTTCTAGCAAACGGGTATAAAAACTAATGTGTTCACTTCTAAATAGGATTTGATTGTTAGCAAAGAAAACTTCAACTGTTTCAATATCATCAGAAAAGACAGAGGTGAATTCACGAAGAGAGCGACTTGGGATGACAACATCAAAGTTGTCTCCATTTTTCTCCAGTGTAATCACTTTCTGACTCATACGATGAGAGTCTGTTGCTACTGTTTTAAGCTCTTTATTATCTGATAAAACAAAGTGAACACCTGTCAAAATTGGACGACTTTCTTGTACACTTGCTGCAAATGCCGTTTCGTTAATCAATTGTTTTAATAATTTTGTTTCCAAAACTAATGGATTACTTGCAGCAATTTCTTGAATACGTGGATATTGATCTGCATCTTTTCCTTTAAGTGTAATTTCTGATTTACCACTTGTTAAGAGAACTTGTTTTTGTTCAATCTCTTTAAAATCTAAAGTAACATCTGGTAAACTTGAAACCACATTAATAAAGAAAGTTGCTTCCAATAAAATAGAACCTGGGGAGGTCACTAGTAAACCAGCATTTTCGTCTTTGATAGAAATAAAGTTTTCGATTGAAATTTGGCCATTCGATCCTGATAAGGCAACTCCTTCTGGAGTGACATCAATTTTAATCGTGGAAAGGATTGGAATAGCATTTTTTGAACTGATCGCTCTTTTGGTAGTATTTAGTGCTTGTAAAAATAAAGTTTTGTTAATAGAAAAATTTATCATGGTCATTCCTTTTATTTATTTTATGATTAGTAAGTTAATAGTAATAGTAGGTTGTGTGGAAGTTGTGGAAAAGTCTCAGAATCCTATCTATGACTTAAAAAGTTACTTGTTTAAAAATTGTGCATAACCCTTAGAAGTTTAGAGGAAGTTATCCACAGATTAATTTAACTTTTTCTTGATACTTTGAATTTCGAGTCGTAGATTATCATCTGTGTCGACCATACTTTTAATTTTTTCATAAGCATGAATGACAGTCGTGTGGTCTTTTCCACCGAATTCTTTTCCGATTCGAGGAAGTGAGTTGTCCGTCATCTCTCTTGAAAGATACATGGCCACTTGTCGTGCTAGGACAATATTCTGAACTCTTCGAGAACCTTTGATTTCTTTTACACTGACTCCATAAAAGGCTCCAACTGCTTCCTGAATTTTTTCAATGGGGATGACAAGCGTCTTGCTATTATCGTTTTTACGAGCTCGAATAGCTTCAGCTGCAACATCGATCGTAATTTCTTTTAGTTTTTTCACCTTCGCCATTAAAGAAATATCATTTAAGGCACCTTCTAAGTCTCGGACATTTGAATCAAACTGACCTGCTAGATATTCCAGTGTGTCATTAGGAAAAATATAGTCTAGATCTTCAATTTTATTCCGTAAGATGGCAATCCGAGTTTCAAAATCAGGTGGTGTTATATTTTGCGTTAGTCCCCATTTGAAACGAGTAACCAGTCGCTCTTCAAGACTATCTAAATGATCCGGACTTCGATCGCTTGTTAGAACAATCTGTTTGTTGTCGCTATGGAGGGCATTAAAGGTATTAAAGAATTCCTCTTGAGTCGTGACTTTTTTCCCGCCGAGTGACTGGATATCATCGATCAGTAAGAGATCAAGACTTCGATAGGTATTCTTGAACGTCTTCATTTCTCCTAATCGAAGGTGTTCTAAAAATTCATTAATAAAGGTTTCTGCTGGAACATACTTAACCCGTGCATTTGGAATATTTTCTAGGATTTGATTTCCAATTGCGTTCAATAGGTGAGTCTTTCCAAGCCCTGGTCCACCATAGATAAAGAGAGGGTTGTAAGTTGTTGCAAGATTTTCAGAAACTGCAAGCGCTGCTGCTTTCGCCCAAATATTTCCATCCCCTTGCACAAAATTATCAAATGTGTACTTTGATTTCAGACCTGTATCAATTTTAGGCAACGGTTCGGTTGTTAAGCTACCTGAAGATAATCTCCTATTCTCACCGCTATGACTACTAGGAATTTCTTCGGTATCTTCAAAAACGAAATGGAACTTCAAATCTGTATTGTAGACTTCAAAGCTGGCTGTGATCAAAGCATTTTTTAGATTTGTTTCCCAAAATAATTCTTTATAATTTCCATCAAGATAAATGGTAGCCGTTTCTCCATCGATTTTGACTAATTTTGAATCGGCGACAAAAAAATCATAGGCACTATCTTTTAGTTGTAATTGGGCTAATTCTAAAAAACGAGACCAAAATTGCTCTTCTTGTGACACTATCAGACTTCCCTCCTTTTCTTGAATTGTATCAAATCATACGTACTCCTATTCTACCACAAACAAAAATAGTTTTCCACAGGCTAAATTTCATGAGATTAAATTATAGTTTTAAACTTTTCCACAAGTTGTGGATTTAAATTCACATTGTTTTTAAAAGTTATCCACAAAGTGGGGATAACTAGAGAATATCCTTATTTTTCTGCTATTTACAAAAGATTTTTATGGTGGAAAAGCTTGTCAATATAAAAAATAAAAATAACAGCCTTATTTAAGGCTGTTGATAATTCGTTGGTATTCATCAAGACTGGAAAAAGAAATTTGGATAGTTCCTTTATTTTGAGAAGAGGGGTGTATCGTCACTTCTGTTCCCAATATTTTTTTCAATCGTTGTTCCTCTTCTAGTAGGAAGCTCTCTTTTGCTTTTTTATTTTTCTGTTTTCTTTTTGAACTGATCTTGTTTTCTAATGTTCGAACATTTAAATGATCCTGTTTGATTCGCTCCAACCAAAAGCGCTGCTCTTCTTCATCAAGAGGAACAAGAACACGCGCGTGAGCCGAAGAAATATCATTTTGAATGACTGCTTCTTGAACAGAGGGAGCTAGATGTAACAAGCGAAGCATATTGCTGATATAGGGTCTAGATTTCCCCATAAATTGAGCGATTTGGTCGTGCTTATAGCCATGATCAACGAGCTTCTGGTAGGAGATAGCTTCTTCAATTGGATTGAGATCTTCTCGTTGAAGATTTTCAATAATGGCTTGTCGCATCATTTCTTGATCCGTTAACTCTTTAATAATCGCAGGAACAAGCTCTAATCCAGCAATTTTTGAAGCTCTAAAACGTCTTTCACCTGCAAGCAATTCAAAACCAATTATTGGAGATTTTCTGACAATAATGGGTTGAATTAAGCCATTTTCTTTGATTGACTGAGCCAGTTCTTCTAATTTTTCTTGATCAAATACTTTTCTTGGTTGGAAAGGATTGGTTCGAATGTCCTTTACCGCTATTTTTTCTAATTTTTCCATCTTATGAATAGAATAACACACCTTTACAAATTCGTAAAGGTGTGTTTACAAGTATGTCAAGAAAGTGAAAGTTAATCGCTCAGATCCTCAGTTGATTTTGTCAACTTGATAGAAGTTGTTTGTTGTTTTCCATCACGATAGAATGTGACCTTGATTGTATCATTGATTTGGTGAGAATAGAGGGCGGATTGTAAATCTGCCGTTGACTCGATATCTGTATCATCGATCTTTGTGATGACATCATAACGTTGCAATTTATCTGAAGCAGGCATATTTTCAAGTGTTGAACGAACTAGTACTCCTCCAGAGATTTTTTCAGGAAGTTTTAATTGGCTTAAATCAGAAGTTGAAAGGTTGGATAAATCCATCATTTGGATTCCAAGAGCTGGTCGAACTACTTTTCCTTTTTCTTCTAGCTGCTTGATAATATTGACAACATCATTTGCAGGAATTGCAAATCCCATTCCTTCTACTGAAGTTTGTCCGTTATTTGAAATTTTACTTGAGGTAATCCCAATGACTTGTCCTTGAATGTTGATTAATGGACCTCCAGAGTTTCCTGGGTTGATGGCTGCGTCTGTTTGTAGAGCGCGTGTAGAGATATTTTGTCCATTATCAGCTTTCAAATTCACATTGCGACCTTGGCTAGAAATGATCCCTTGAGTAACAGAATTCGCATAATCAGTTCCAAGAGGGCTACCGATCGCAATTGCAGTCTCACCGACTGTTAATTGGTTTGAATCTCCAAATTCAGCTACTGCCTTTGCTTTATCCGCACTAATGCGAACGACTGCAATATCAGAATAGACATCTGATCCAACTACTTCTCCGGGGACTTTATTCCCATCTGCTAAAAGAATATCTACTTTTTTAGCACCATTGATTACATGGGTATTGGTAACAAGGTAGGCATATTTTCCTTCTTTTTTATAAATGACCCCAGAACCTTCACTAGAAATTTGTGAGTCAGAGTTTTCTTCTTTTTCAAATAACCCTTGATTCGAAGAATCAGAATAAGTAATCACAGAAACTACAGCATTTTTCACCTTATCTACGGCCTCACTAGTTGAGGTTGTATTTTTATAAGCTGTTTTAACAGTGGTTGAGTGTACTTGCTTACTTTCAGTATTTGAAGTAGAAGAATGAGAGGTTTGTAAGGTTAAAAAGGTTCCAAGAATCCCACCTAGAAAACCTACAACGAAAATGAGGGTTATGTTTCCAAGTTTTTTCAGTAAATTAGATGAAGATTTCATATTTTTCTCCTAAGGATATCAAATTATCTAAAGTATAGAAAAACTTTCTTAATTATATCTTAAATAACTAAACTTATCCACAAATTGTGGATAAGTTGTAGAATTTAGTTGAGAAATGGCTTTAAAAAGGACTTTATAGAATAGATTTCCTTTCTATAGCTGTGGATTATTTGTGGAATTGAAGAATTATGCTACAATAGGGAAATGAAAATTAAATTGATAACCGTTGGAAAATTAAAAGAAAAATACTTAAAAGATGGGATCGCGGAGTATATTAAAAGGCTTGGTCGATTTGCAAAAGTAGAACAGGTTGAGTTAGTTGATGAAAAAACTCCAGATCGTGCCAGTCAACTCGAAAATCAACAAATCCTTGAAAAAGAGGGGGAACGAATTCTCTCTAAGATTTCAGATAAGGAATATGTGATTGTATTAGCCATCGAAGGAAAACAATTTCCTTCAGAGAAATTTAGTCAAACGATTGACCAGATTATGACATCTGGTTATTCAAACCTTACTTTTGTTATTGGAGGCAGTCTTGGTCTGTCTCCTGAAGTGAAAAAAAGAGGAAATCTATTAATGAGCTTTGGTCAATTAACTCTTCCTCATCAGTTGATGAAATTAGTGTTGGTGGAACAAATCTATCGTGCTTTCATGATTCAACAGGGGAGTCCTTACCATAAATAACCTTGACGCTCCTTCCTTTTTCTGCTAAAATGAAGTAAGTTCGGTCTCATAGCTCAGCTGGATAGAGCATTCGCCTTCTAAGCGAACGGTCGCAGGTTCGAATCCTGCTGGGATCAAATGAAAGATGCAGCTTTTGCTGCATCTTTTCTTTTATGTAAAAATGTATAAATTTTCATCATCTATTAATTTTTGTATAATTCACTATAGACAAATAGTAACGGAATGATTTATTAGGAATATTTTTAAAAAGAACTAACAATCCCTATATAGTGCAAAGTGTAGATTATATAAATTGTGTAAAATAGTTTTCATTCATGTAACAAAAACATTAAAAACATTACAATTTTACCGATTCCCTTTAATTTTAGGCTATTTTATATTATAATTTTTTGTATATAAAATTTTATTTTTTTATAATAATACTAGAGTATAATAAAATAGAAAAAAACAAAGTGGGAGAGTTTGTGTGATTCAGTCATTAATCTTGTCTTTTCTCTTGGGAGGGATCATTGTTCTGACGTTTGCATTAGTGGACGAAAAAATCTATCAGGAACATCAATTTGCATTTATCTTTCTGCTGAGCACCTTTGTTCTTCTTTTTGAAAGTCTCTTAGTATTTTTAGATGTGACTTTATTTTCAAATATTCGACTCTCTGATTTAAATATGCTCTTATGGCCGGTTTATTTATATCCTTATTATCATTATGCCAATCGGACGAATCGCTTGTGCGCCATTTTTTATTCTTTTTTTACTTATTTAGCGGTTGAAGGAACAGCAACTTTTCTGACGATAATTGTCTCTTCAGTAATAGGAGATGCTGTTGTAGCAGCTTACTCGATTGTCTACAATATGTGTATTCGTTTGCTTTCTTTAGGAATCATTTTGAAGTTAATTGACTTATTTGAATTTGATTTCACTCCTTTTTATGAGAAAGAATTTGAAAAATATTTAAAGAGACTCATCTGTGTCTATTTTGCTATATTTGTAGTGATTAATTTTGCTTTATGGATTAGTGAACAAGCGCAATTTAAAAATTTTGGGAGCATGTTGGCAACGATTTGTTTTTTCTCTTTTGTAGTCAGCTTATTCCATATGAAAATCGAGCGAGATCAGTATCGTAAAAATTTAGAACTGGAGTATAAAGAATTTTCTGAGCAACAAATGAGTCGGTATATGGCTGAAATTCAAAGTCTCTATTCTATTGTTAGGGGATTTCGTCATGATTTGGGAAATTTAGTTATTTCTATGTCATTAGCTATTGAGGAAGAAAATATTCCAGAAATACAGAGAATTCATAGAGAAGTATTGGAAAAAGGTTATAAAGAGATCAATACAGAAGCATTATCAGGATTCAACTTGGTCAATATCAAAGATTCTGCTTTACGAAGTATTTTGATTCGAGGCTGGTTGGATGCAAGAGATGCTGGGGTAGAAATGACCTTTGAAACGAGTGAACCAATCGAGCAACTACCAGTTGATTTATTGGATATCGTGAGAATCGTTGGGATTCTAGTGACAAACGCTTTGGAAGCTTCAAAAGAAGCAGAAGAAAAGAAAGTTCATATTGCTATTTTCTCTATTTCAAAAATTGTTTACTTAGTGATTCATAATACAACAAATGAAATCACTTTTGATATTAGAAAAATATATGAAGAAGGCTATTCGACAAAAGGAGAAAATAGAGGACTAGGATTAAATAATGTGAGAAAAATCTTAGCAAATTATGGAACGATGTTTTTAGAAACGGAATTGCAAGGAAATCGTTTTTTACAAGTTTTGAAGATTGGAGGATACGAACAAGAATGAAGATTTTTTTATTAGAAGATGAGCTCTCTCAACAGATACGGGTAGAAAAACATATTGCAGAAATTGCTAAGGAATTAGAAATTAAACTTGAAGTGATTTCTACCGGTAAAATTTCGGAATTTGAAAATTATATCCAGCATTCGGATATCCACCAATTATATTTTCTAGATATTCATATCCAAGACAATGAGTATTGTGGGCTGGAAATTGCTCAAAAAATACGAGAAGCAAATCCTTATGCCATTATTGTTTTTATTACTACAAAATCAGAATTCGCTTCGATTACCTATCGTTATAAAGTATCTGCCTTAGATTTTATTGATAAAAATTTGAATGAAGATTTATTTAGATTAAAAATTAAGGAGTGTATTGAGTACCTAACGACTATTCAAATTGGAAATGATGATTTGACAGATTATTTTGAGTATGACTTTAAGGATAAAAAGATAAAAATTCCATTTAAGGATATTCTTTATATTGAAACTGTTGGTTCGGCTTATAAATTAAACTTAGTTGGGAAAAATTTTCAAAAAGAAATTGCGGGAAGTTTATCAGATGTCTTGGAGAAAGATGTGGAGGAGAGATATTTCAGTCCCCATCAATCTTTTATCGTGAATAGAAGTATGATCATTGGAATGGATAAGAAAAAGAAACAGCTACTGTTGAAAGAAGGCTATTCTTGTCCAATCTCAAGAAGCAATATCAAACGTGCCAAAAAATTAATTGAAGAGCAAAATTTAGAATTTAGTGCTTGACAATTAGTTAAATTTTGATATAATGGGATATGTTCTGTTAATGAATATATGGTCCGTTGGTCAAGGGGTTAAGACACCGCCTTTTCACGGCGGTAACACGGGTTCGAATCCCGTACGGACTATATCTCATTCCGCCATAGCTCAGTTGGTAGTAGCGCATGACTGTTAATCATGATGTCGTAGGTTCGAGTCCTACTGGCGGAGCTAGTATAGCACCCATTTGGGTGTTTTTTTGTTTTGAAAAAGGCTAGGATAATGACTATCCTAGCCTTTTATTTATAAGTGAACCGATGGTTAGATTCCTTAACTTTTTCGTCTTTTTATTTGTCTCCATTCGTAGAGGAAAAAGAGAATGATTCCAACGAAAAAGGCAATGAGTCCTTCAATGAAGCCTTGGGGAACAAATGTTAAGGTGACTGTTCCGGATCCTTTTGAAACACGAACTCCCATTAATCCTTTCTGGATGCGATGAATTTTGATAGGTTTTCCATTTTGTTTAGCTGACCAGCCTTTATCATAAGGGAGTGTAAAAATAAGGGTAGTGTCTCTATTTGCGTTATAGGCTGCTACCAATTTGTTTTTCTTTTTGTGAATAGCAACTTCTTGCTGACGAATGCTAGCGATAGCTTGTGTGTATTGGTCAAGATCCAGAGCAAAAAATTCTGGTGTATCAAAAGAGACTGTCGAATTTTCTGGAAAACTCATACGAATAGTAACTGTTTCCTCTGTGTCAAAATGGCCAATCGAAAAGAATGGAAAGGCATTATCAATGGTATAGCGTTGAGTCTGTCCATTGTAGCTGATTTCAATATCTTTCCGATCATTGTTTGAAAATTGTAAATTTGGAACATTGACATATAGTTGGCTATGGGCAGGAACCGTTACTTCATATTGAATACTTGCGTAGGATAGATGACTATCTTCTTCAATTTTTGCAGTTTGCAACGAAGATGTAGTATTTTGTGAAGTAGGCGAGAGAATATTTAATTTCTTATAAAATTTATATTTTTCATCCGTGATTTGATGGATGAATCGTGTCTGATTATCCAGTGTCAAATTCGTAAAGGAAGTATTTTTATAAGGTTTTGCTGACAGAAAGGCGATTGGTAAGGCATATTCGTTTTCTGAAAGTGAGACTCCATTTTTGATTGCAATCTCTTTAAATCCAAATTTTTGAACAGGTTGTTGGCTTAAATTATAGCGAACACCAAATAGACTATCCATTAAAATAGAATTGTTTTGGTATCGAAGATTGAGGTTGGTTCCTTCAGATTTAAATCCAAGTTTGTCCAATGTCGAGCTAGCATCCGTATTTCGTACAGATGAAAATTGAGAAATTCCATTATAACCATACTTCATGCTATCATTGCCCGTTTGTGGCTGTAGAATCTCAGTCCGATAATTAGAGTCTGTCTTCTCTCTTACTAAGGATTGGATGGCTTTTAAGTCTCGTTCGTAGGATGACCGAGAAGCAAATACCCATTCATTCGCAATTCCTTCCATTTGATAATAACTATTCACCGATAATTCAAAGATGGAGAAAAACAGGATCGAAAGATAGAAAAGTCTAGGCGGTATCTTTTTTAGGATAAATCCTAAACAGACCAAATAGAAAGCAATTAAAAATTCAAAAGTAACAATGAAATTGACTGCATCTAAAAATTTATAGTGACAGCTGTAAAGGACAGTTGCTCCAAATCCTAGAATAAGGAGGAAATTAGCAAGACTAAAACGAATCCAAGTGATCTCCTCTATTCGATTTAGTACTTCTCCTGCCATCAGAATAATCGTCAAAGAAAAGATCCAAGAGTATCGATGAAGAAACATATTTGGCGCGTGCATACCTTGCCAAAGGAGATCTAATAATTGAAAACGAAAACTCAAAATAAGAATGGTCAAAAGTATAAAGTAAGAAAGTTTCACGTGAAACTTGATCGACTTTACAAAGAAAAAGGTAATCGCTAAAAGAAGTGGAAATAATCCCACGTAGATCATTGGAATTGAGCCATATTTAGTAGTGTCAAAACTTCCAATGAAATTTTTTGCAAATACGTCAAGATACCAACTTTTTTCTGTAAAGATACTGTCAACCTTTGAAAAACTTTCTCCATGAGTGCGTAAATCTAAGAAGGTTGGATATAACATCACAAGGCTTGTTATAACTGATAAAAGAGATACAATCACAAAATGAAAGAAGCGTTTTCCAATTCCTTTGATGTCCCATGATAGTTGTGTCAAGTACCATAAAATGAGAAAAATAGACATCATAAACCCAAAATAATAATTTTGGATAAACAAGCTGGTTAAGCTGATATAGTAGAGAATCTCTCCCTCATTGTAAATGAGTTTTTTGAATCCATAAAGAATTAATGGTGCTAGGATAAAAACATCTAGCCAAGTTTTGATTTCAATTTGGCTGATAGCAAAGCTCATAAGAGCAAATGATGTTGAAAGGGTAAGAACCAGGGATCTAGGAATTTTAGAAAACATTCCATGTAAACTAATATAAGTGCTTAACCCAATAGCTCCAAATTTAAGAAGAGTGATGAGGTAAACAGCATCCGGCATGGATTGTGCATTAAAGAAGTAGACAAGAGGAGAAAAGAAACTTCCTAGATAATAGCTACTGAGTGCATAGAAATTAATACCTAATCCACTTTGAAAACTGTAAAATAGGCTATCTGTCCCATGTAAAATATTTCGAAGTGTGGTATCAAAAATGACATACTGATGATAACCATCTCCTAATAAGGGGGAAGTATTACTGTTCCAGTAGATTCCTTGCGAGAGGTAAATAAAGAACATCATGATAGCTGGAATCAGGAAAGAAGATACTATAAAAAGGGATGTTTTTAGCTTTGTTTTATTCATATATTTCTACTGAAAGAGCCTGAAATCATTATTTCAGGGCTCTTTATTTTTATGATTGACTCCAAAGTTCTTTCACTTTTGCTTGAACTTCTTCATTTTCAAGAAACTCATCATAGGTTTCATCAATACGATCGATTACGCCGTTTTTTGAAAGAACAATAATATGGTTGGCGAGTGTTTGAATGAATTCGTGGTCATGGCTGGCAAAGATAATCGATTCTTTAAAATTCTTCAATCCATCATTCAAACTTGAAATAGACTCCAAATCCAAGTGATTGGTTGGATCATCCAGTACAAGAACATTTGACTTGAGGAGCATCAATTTAGACAACATGACACGAACTTTTTCTCCCCCTGACAAGACGTTGACAGACTTGTTAACTTCGTCACCCGAAAAGAGCATACGTCCTAAGAAACCACGAAGGAAAGTATTGTCATCTTCTTCTTTACTTGCAAATTGACGAAGCCAATCAAGAATACTTTCACCACCTGCAAAATCACGACTGTTGTCTTTTGGTAGATATGATCGACTAGTTGTAACTCCCCACTTGACAGTTCCTTCATATTCAATATCATCCATCAATGCACGGATCAAAGCGGTTGTTTGAATATCGTTCTGTCCGATAAGGGCGGTTTTGTCACCAGGACGTAAGATAAAGCTGATATTGTCAAGGATAGTTTCACCATCAATCTTGACAGAAAGATTTTCAACTGTCAAGAGATCGTTACCAATTTCTCGTTCTGCCTTAAAGTTGATAAATGGGTACTTCCGACTAGATGGAACAATTTCTTCAAGTTCAATCTTGTCAAGCATTTTTTTACGCGAAGTTGCTTGTTTTGATTTTGAAGCGTTGGCTGAGAAACGTGCGACAAACTCTTGTAATTGTTTAATTTTTTCTTCAGCTTTTGCGTTTCTATCTGCTTGTAATTTTGCTGCAAGTTCAGAAGATTCTTTCCAGAAATCATAGTTTCCGACGTAAAGTTTAATTTTTCCAAAGTCGAGATCCGCCATATGGGTGCAGACTTTGTTCAAAAAGTGGCGGTCATGGGATACAACGATAACCGTATTTTCAAAATCAATCAGAAAATCTTCTAACCAGGTAATGGATTGAATATCCAATCCATTGGTCGGCTCGTCCAAAAGAAGGACATCTGGTTTACCAAAAAGGGCTTTAGCTAAGAGAACTTTCACTTTATCCCCATTGGCTAACTCGCTCATAGTTTGATAATGAAGGTCTTCTGAAATATTTAGATTTTGAAGTAATTGAGATGCTTCACTCTCTGCTTCCCATCCACCGAGTTCGGCAAATTCACCTTCAAGTTCAGCTGCACGGACGCCGTCTTCATCAGAGAAATCTTCTTTCATGTAGATAGCATCTTTTTCTTTCATAATGTTGTAGAGCTTTTCATTTCCCATAATGACAACATCGATGACCCGCTCGTCTTCGTAGTCAAAGTGATTTTGACGCAAAACAGACAAACGTTCATCAGGGCCAAGAGAAATATGACCAGTTGTTGGTTCAATATCTCCAGCTAAAATTTTTAAAAAGGTTGACTTTCCAGCACCGTTGGCACCGATGAGACCGTATGTATTTCCTTCTGTAAAGTTGATATTGACATCGTCAAACAATTTTCGATCACTAAAACGTAGTGAGACGTCTGATACTGTAAGCAATGATTTTCTCCTCTTTCTATAATGTCTTCATTTTACTAGAAAATAGGGGAAAATTCAACTTTTTTACTGTCAATTTGTTTTTACAATGATGTAAACGAAATTGACAGTTTAGTAAAGTGTTAATTCCTTACAAACATAGAGGATAGACTAACATTTTCAACTAGAAAGTGCTATAATGATAGGGATAACGATTAAGGAGAAGAGTATGACAAAACCCATCATTCTGACAGGAGATAGACCGACAGGAAAACTCCATATCGGCCACTATGTTGGTTCTTTAAAAAATCGCGTCTTGTTGCAAAATAAAGACGAGTATAATATGTTTGTTTTCCTAGCAGACCAGCAAGCTTTGACAGACCATGCAAAAGATCCAAAAACGATTGTAGAATCTATTGGTAATGTTGCTTTGGATTATCTGGCAGCTGGACTAGATCCTGAAAAAGTTACGATTTTCATTCAAAGTCAGATTCCTGAATTAGCGGAATTGACCATGTATTACATGAATCTAGTATCTTTGGCGCGACTTGAAAGAAACCCAACTGTAAAAACCGAGATTTCTCAAAAAGGTTTTGGTGAGAGTATTCCAACAGGATTTTTGGTATACCCTATTTCACAAGCAGCCGATATCACAGCTTTTAAAGCAAATTTTGTTCCAGTAGGAAATGATCAAAAGCCAATGATTGAACAAACTCGTGAGATTGTTCGTTCCTTTAATCATGCATACAACACAGATACTTTGGTGGAACCGGAAGGGATTTATCCTGAAAATGAAGCAGCAGGGCGCTTACCTGGTTTAGACGGAAATGCTAAGATGTCTAAATCATTGAATAATGGCATTTACCTAGCTGATGATGCAGATACTTTAAAGAAAAAAGTGATGAGTATGTATACTGATCCTGATCATATTAAAGTAGAGGATCCAGGAAAAATCGAAGGCAATATGGTCTTTCATTACCTGGATGTATTTGGCCGTCCAGAAGATGTAGCTGAAATTGCAGAAATGAAAGAACATTATCAACGTGGTGGACTTGGTGATGTAAAGACCAAACGATATCTTTTAGAAATTTTAGATCGTGAATTAAGACCAATTCGTGAAAGACGACTTGAGTTTGCAAAGGATATGGGTGAGGTCTACTCTATTCTTGAAAAAGGAAGTGAGCGCGCTCGAAATGTAGCAGCTCAAACACTGGATGAAGTAAAATCTGCGATGGGAATTACCTATTTTAAAAAATAAAACGACTTCATTAAAAGCGAACATTTCTTACTGTTCATTGATAATTTACCAATAAATGATTGACAAATTGCCATAGAATGGTATGATATTAACAATAAAAATTCGAGCCTTGCTCAAATAAAAAGAAAAGAGGATCCAGCTAATGTCTAATTGGGACACAAAGTTTTTAAAAAAAGGGTTTACATTCGATGACGTGCTTTTGATTCCAGCAGAAAGTCACGTATTGCCTAATGATGCAGATTTAAGTACACAATTAGCAAGTAATTTACGCTTGAATATCCCAATCATTACTGCTGCTATGGATACGGTGACTGAAAGTCAAATGGCAATTGCTATGGCACGTGCGGGTGGACTTGGTGTGATCCATAAAAACATGTCAATTGAGCAACAGGCAGATGAAGTACGCAAAGTAAAACGTTCTGAAAATGGGGTTATCATTGATCCGTTCTATTTGACTCCGTCTCATACAATTGCAGAAGCAGATGAGTTGATGGGACGATACCGAATCAGTGGTGTTCCTGTTGTTGAAACACTTGAAAATCGTAAATTAGTTGGTATCCTTACAAACCGGGATTTGCGTTTTATTTCTGATTACAATCAACCCATTTCAAATCATATGACGAGTGAAAATTTGGTGACTGCACCGGTTGGAACTGATTTGGAAACAGCTGAACACATTCTACAAGAGCACCGTATTGAAAAATTACCATTGGTAGATGAAAATGGTCGTCTTTCTGGCTTGATTACAATCAAAGATATTGAAAAAGTTATTGAGTTCCCAAATGCGGCTAAGGATGAATTTGGTCGTTTGCTTGTAGCTGGTGCCGTAGGGGTTACTTCAGATACTTTTGAACGTGCAGAAGCTCTTTTTGAAGCTGGTGCAGACGCAATTGTCATCGATACTGCTCATGGACATTCTGCGGGTGTTCTTCGTAAGATTGCAGAAATTCGTGCCCACTTCCCAGATCGTACCTTGATTGCAGGAAATATTGCAACCGCTGAAGGTGCTCGTGCATTATTTGATGCAGGGGTAGACGTAGTTAAGGTCGGAATTGGTCCAGGATCAATCTGTACAACTCGTGTTGTTGCAGGGGTTGGTGTTCCTCAAGTGACTGCTATTTATGACGCAGCCGCTGTAGCTCGTGAATATGGAAAAACGATCATTGCTGATGGTGGTATCAAGTATTCAGGAGATATTGTCAAAGCACTAGCAGCTGGTGGAAACGCGGTTATGCTTGGCTCAATGCTTGCAGGTACAGATGAAGCACCAGGTGAAACAGAAATCTTCCAAGGTCGTAAATTTAAAACATACCGTGGTATGGGATCTATTGCAGCAATGAAGAAAGGTTCTAGCGACCGTTACTTCCAAGGATCTGTCAATGAAGCCAATAAATTGGTCCCTGAAGGAATTGAAGGACGCGTTGCTTATAAAGGTTCTGTAGCAGATATGGTCTTCCAAATGATCGGTGGTATCCGTTCAGGTATGGGTTATGTTGGTGCAGCAACCATTCAAGATTTACATGATCATGCACAATTTGTCGAAATGAGCGGTGCCGGATTGAAAGAAAGCCATCCTCATGATGTGCAAATTACAAACGAGGCTCCTAACTACTCGGCACAATAAATTTACACATTTGTAAACAAAAATAACAGCATCTTGACAGTATTGTCAAGATGCTGTTTTGATATGACCGGCTTGAACAGTGAAAATTTTCAACTCTTCAGGTAGTTCTTTTAAATGATCGAGAGTGGTCGTTGTAATAAATGTTTGAATATTATTAGAGATGGTTTCAAGTAGTTGAAGTTGACGATAATTGTCAAGTTCGCTCATGACATCGTCAAGTAGTAAAATCGGCTTTTCTCTTGTGATTTCTTCCATTAATTCAATTTCTGCTAATTTTAGAGAGAGAACAACACTTCGATGCTGGCCTTGACTACCAAAGGTAGCATTCATATTATTGATAAAAAATGCCAAATCATCCCTGTGAGGCCCAATGCTTGTTGTTTTCCTAAAAATATCCTTCTGACGGTTTTTTTCCAACATAGAGAGAAACTGCTCTTCTATATCATTTCCTTCTTCAGAAAAAACAGTTGACTGATATTGAATTGATAGGTCTTCTTTGTTGTCAGAAAGTCGAGTATGTTTTTCTTTTGCTTTAGCTTCTAATTTTTTAATAAACTCAAGCCGATGATGGATGACGCGACTTCCAAAACTAGCTAGTTGTGAATCTAAGACCTCCAAAAATGTAGCATCAATTTTTTCCGAATTTTTTAGATAACTATTTCTTTGTTTCAGTACATGGTTGTATTGAGATAAGTCAGATAAGTAGAGAGGTTTCATCTGACCTAATTCAATGTCAATAAACTTTCGACGCCCTGCAGGTGATCCTTTGATCAGTTGCAAATCTTCGGGTGCGAAAAGGACAACATTCATATGGCCAATATAGTTCGATAATTTGGCTTGTTTCAAATGATTTACCTTAGTTATCCAACCTTTTGGTGTCAAGGAAATTTCTAATGGAAGGGGACCAGTTTCTCTTTGCAATTGACCAGAAACTTTAAAATCGGTGGATTCAAAATAGATGAGATCTCTATCATTTCGTGTTCGATGACTTCTGGTTAAAGCTAGAAAATAAATTGATTCGAGAATATTGGTCTTTCCTTGAGCATTTTGACCTAGGAAAATATTTAATCCAGGATGAAACTCGACTTCTAGTTCTTGATAATTACGAAAATGTTGAATGGATAACTGTTTTAACCACATTACGAGATACCAGGAAAGCGAATTGCTTTTTCTTTTTTGTTAGTCTTTGTCGGTTGTTTCTTTTGTTGTTGATTGAGTTGCTTGACAAGTTTAGCAACACGTTCCTTTTCTTCCTTCTCTTTAAGATGTTCTTCTATTTCTTCTTGAGAAGGTTCAAGAATGGTGATAGTCATGCTCAGTTCAGGAATGTCAATTTGATCATTGACACGAAGTTTACGGCCTCTCCGTTGTTCTAATTCACCATTAACAAAGACTTCTTTTTCTTGAAGAAAAGCTTTGATTGCACCACCACTCTGTATAATACCGAGTTCTTTTAAGATTGCTTGTAATGTAATAAAGTCATCAAATAATTTGTAATTCATAGTTCACCTCTTTGCGTGTTATTATACCATATTTTTAGTTTTTCTAGGGTAGAGAATGTTGAGTGATTTGAGGAGCTTTTTCACAGTTTGAATTAGGATTTTAGTGTGATTTCGTGTTATAATGAAAGTTACTATTGAGTAGAACGAGGATGAAAATGGAATTAGTAAAGGGCGTGAATCTTCACTTTCTTCAATCAAAAAAATTTAAAACCAATAAAATTAAGGTCCGTTTTTCATCGCCATTAGATGAAAATACCGTGGCTGCGCGTGTTTTAGTAGCCTGTATGATGGAAACTGCAAATCAAAAATATCCAACTTCACAATTATTCCGTGAAAAATTAGCGAGTCTATACGGGGTAGAATTGTCAACCTCAGTCTCTAAGAGGGGACGTGTTCATTATGTTGATTTGAATATTTCCTTTGTGCGCGATGACTTTTTGAGCAAGAAAAATGTTCTTACTGATGAAGTTTTGGACATTATAGAAACTATCTTCTTTTCACCTTTGGTAGTAGAAGATCACTTTGACAGTGATACATTTGACGTTGAAAAGAAAAATACGATTTCCGATTTGGAGTCAGAAATTGAAGAGCCTTATTATTATGCACATGGGCAATTGAATCAACTATTTTTTGAAGACGAAACAATCGGGATGTCAAGATTGGGGAAAGTTGATTTAGCGAGACAAGAGACAGCTCAAAGTTCTCTTGAACAGTTTCATCAGATGCTCCAATTAGATAACATTGACTTCTTTTTCATAGGCGATTTTAATGAGGTCGCTATTGTGGATCGAGTGAACCAGTTTGAATTCAAGCCACGTGATAACAATTTGTCTGTCAACTATCAACAACCTTTTACAAATGTTGTTAGAGAAAAGTTAGAGCAAAAACAAAACCAACAATCTATTTTAGAATTAGGTTATCATTTTTCTACCCAGTATGGAGAATCTCTCCATATCCCCCTAGTTGTATTAAATGGGATGCTGGGAGCTTTCTCGCATTCGAGACTTTTTCAAATAATTCGTGAGAAAGAAGGACTTGCTTATACCATCTCTAGCCATTTTGATATTTTTACAGGCTTTATGAGAGTTTTTGCAGGCATTGATAAGGAATCTCGTACGAAAGTAATGACCTTGATTATGAGACAGTTGAATGATTTAAAACGAGGCAAGTTTACAGAGTCAGAGCTTCAATTGACAAAAGAAATGTTGGTGAATACGACCTTATTAGCACAGGATCGGCAAAATACCTTGATTGAAAGGGAATATCTGAAAACGATCCTAGGAACGAAAGTCCTTTCTTTAGAAGAGTGGTTAGAATCCATCGATAAGGTTAGTAGAGAAGAAATTATTGAAGTGGCAAAAACAATTAATTTACAGTCTGTTTATTTTATGGAAGGAAAGTAGTGTAAAGATTGAAAATTAAAGAAAAATATTATGAATCAGTTGGTGAGCAAGTTTACTTTACACGCTTGTCAAATGGGTTGACTATTCATTTAATTCCCAAAGAAGATTATTATGAAACCTATGGAATAATCACAACTAAGTTTGGCTCAGTGGATACACGAATTCTAGTGAATGGTCATGAAAGGCAATATCCTGCAGGAATTGCTCATTTTCTAGAACACAAAGTATTTGAAGATGAAAATGGTCAAGATTATTTAAAAAAATTCGTTCATTTAGGATCGGAAAGTAATGCCTTTACAAGCTTTACAAAGACAAGTTATCTTTTCTCAACAACTTCAAAGGTCCCTGAAAATATTCAATTGTTATTGGAGATGGTTTCAAAGGTTTCCTTTACAGAAAAATCTGTATCTAAGGAAAGAGAAATCATTCAACAAGAAATTGGAATGTACCAAGATAGTCCAGACTATCGATTATTTTTTGGTGCTTTAGAAAATTTATATCCTGGAACACCGTTAGCAGATGATATTGCTGGGACTAGGGAGTCTATTTCTGACATTACAATAGATAATCTCCGTGAAAACTTTGATCTATTCTATCATCCCTCTCAAATGCACTTATTAGTGATCGGAAACTTTGATGTTGATGAAGTATTGCAAGTAGTAAAGAAATATGATCTAGTTCCTCCTCATCCATCTGTGGAGTTAGAACGTTTTCCTGTAGAAAAAAATGAAGTAAAATTGAATCAATCTTGTAGAATGGAAGTTGCTACTCCTAAGTTGGCAATTGGAATTCGAGGAAATGATATCATTAAGGAAGAGGAAAAATTTCGTTATAAATTGATGTTGAAATTACTGTTTTCGATGATGTTTGGTTGGACTTCGCAACGGTTTCAAAGTTTATATGAAGCTGGGAAGATTGACAACTCATTGACACTTGAAGTCGAGGTTGAGGAATTATTTCATTTCGTTATTTTGACAATGGATACTCAAGAACCGGTGTCCTTATCTCATCAATTTAGATCAGCGATCAAACAATTTGAGAAGGATCCAGATGTGAATCAAGAACATTTGGATACGATTAAAAGCGAAATGTTTGGTGATTTCTTACAAGGTTTAAATTCGCTTGAGTATAGTGCCACTCAGTTTGAATATTTTTCAGACGGTAGCACTTCTTATGATCTTCCAAAGATTTTACAAGGTATTAGTTTACAAGATATCATCAAATTAGGGCGTCAGTTCATCGACCAGGCTGAGATGGTTGACTATATGATTTTTCAAAAGTAGTAAACAATGTATCAAGAAGGGAAAATATGAAGAAGAGAACGATTGGTCAAGTGTTAAGACTGTCAAGAGTAAATTTACACTTAAGTTTACAGGATGTGTCAAATAAGACAGCCATTGAAATTCCTTATATAGAAGCGTTGGAAAACGATGAGTTTGATCTATTACCGAGTCCCTTTTACGCTCAGATCTATCTTAAAAAGTTAGCATGGGCTTTGGGATTAGATGAGTCCATCCTATTGACAGCTTTTCGTGAAGGAAAAGAATTGTTATTTGATGAAGAAATACTTATAGATGACGAAGAGCTTCATTCAAGAAAATTAAGACAGAAAGCGAGCTGGTTACCAATCCTGTATTATCTACTAGTTAGTTTTGTCATCCTTGGCTTTGTGATTTATATCGTATATTTTTATGAGTTTACAGCATCTGTAAAATAGATGTAAAGATAGTTTATTTTTTGGAGGAAGTATGAAAAAAGAAAATATTCCTAATGCATTGACATTAATTCGGGTTGTGATGATTCCTATTTTTATTGCCATTTTAAGTTTAAGTCACTCTTACTTAGGACATATTGTAGCGGCAGTTATTTTTGCAATTGCTAGTATTACAGATTATTTAGATGGCTTTCTTGCACGAAAATGGAATGTAGTTAGTAATTTTGGTAAATTTGCCGATCCAATGGCAGATAAATTATTGGTCATGTCAGCCTTTATCATGATGATTGAATTAAAAATGGTTCCTGCTTGGATTGCAGCCGTTATCATTTGTCGTGAGTTAGCTGTTACTGGTTTGCGTCTTCTACTTGTTGAGACAGGTGGTACAGTTCTTGCTGCAGCCATGCCAGGAAAAATTAAAACCTTTAGCCAAATGTTTGCCATTATCTTTTTGCTTTGCCATTGGACACTTCCAGGGCAAGTGTTGCTTTATATTGCATTGATTTTCACAATTTATTCTGGTTACGACTACTTTAAGGGAAGTAGCTATCTCTTTAAAGACACATTTAAATAAATGAAACAGATGATTGAGCTAAAAAATGTATCCTTTCGATACGATAAAACAGTAGAAGAGTATCAAATTGACACGGTTTCGTTTCACGTGAAACAAGGAGAGTGGCTTTCGATTGTTGGACACAATGGTAGTGGGAAATCTACAGTTGTACGCCTGATTGATGGCCTTTTGGAAGCTGAGTCTGGTGAGATTTACGTTGATGGAAAACAACTGACTCGTGAAACCATATGGGAAATCCGTAGTAAAATTGGGATTGTATTTCAGAATCCTGACAACCAATTTGTTGGTGCGACAGTAGAAGATGATGTTGCCTTTGGTTTAGAAAATCAAGGAATTCCACGGGAAGAAATGCTTCAACGTGTGGAGAAGGCTATTGAGCAAGTCGGTATGCTGGAGTTTAAAGATCGCGAACCATCTCGTTTGTCAGGTGGTCAAAAGCAACGGGTGGCCATAGCAGGTATTATCGCCTTGAGACCAACTATTATTATCCTTGATGAAGCAACTAGTATGTTAGATCCAGAAGGTAGAGAGGATCTAATGGCGGTAATGAGAGAACTTCAGAAAAAGTTTCAATTAACAATTATTTCTATTACCCATGATTTAACCGAAATTGCCTTAAGTGATCGAACACTCGTCTTTCAAAAAGGAAAACTAGAGTCTTCTATGACACCGCGGGAATTGTTTTCAAGAAATGATCTGAATGAGATTGGATTAGATAAGCCTTTTAGTAAGCAGGTTCAAGAATCTCTCAGCTCACATTTTCCGCTAAAACAGGATTATCTAACAGAAAGTGAGTTATTAGACCAACTATGGGAATCTCTTTAAAGAATGTCTATTATACTTATCAAGAGGGAAGTCCTTTTGAAGGGCAGGCGCTTTCTGATATTAGTTTGGAAATAAAAAATGGATCTTATACAGCCATCATCGGGCATACTGGTAGTGGCAAGTCTACTTTGTTGCAATTACTAAATGGTTTACTGCGTCCGACTACAGGAACGATTCAATTTGAAGATTTTGTTTTAGATAATCATTCTGAGCCAAAAGAAATGAAGTACCTGAGAAAAAAAGTCGGTTTGGTTTTTCAATTTCCAGAAAGTCAGCTATTTGCGGAAACCGTTCTAGCTGATGTAGCCTTTGGACCACAGAATTTTGGGGTACCTAAGGACAAAGCGGAGGAAATAGCCAAAGAAAAATTAGCGATCGTTGGTTTAGAAGAGTCTATCTATGATAAAAGTCCATTTGAACTATCTGGTGGACAAATGAGGCGAGTTGCGATCGCGGGTATTTTAGCTATCGAACCAGAGATTTTAGTATTGGACGAGCCGACAGCAGGGCTAGATCCTGCTGGAAGAAAGGAATTGATGGCACTGTTTGAGACATTACATAAAAATGGGATGACCCTAGTTCTGGTAACTCATACGATGGATGATGTAGCAAATTTTGCTGATACCGTATTTGCTTTAGAAGCGGGAAAACTTGTCCTAAACGGATCCCCCAGGGAAGTATTTCAACAGGTTGAGTATTTACAAAAACTTCAATTAGGAGTCCCACAAATTACGAATTTTGCTCTTCAATTGAAACGAAGAGGACTTTCCCTGGACAGACTACCAATCAAAATTGAGGAACTAAAGGAGCTGTTACTTCATGAATAATATGATTTTGGGAAGGTATATTCCTGGAAACTCCATTATCCACCAACTAGATCCTCGTGGGAAGTTGCTCTCAATGTTTTTATTCATATTTCTTCTGTTTTGGGCAAATAATATCCAGACAAATGTTCTTCTCTTTGGTTTTATTTTTGTTTTAATGTATCTAACGAGGATTTCGGTTAGTTTTTATATTAAAGGCTTAAAATCAATGATTTTTATCATTGCTTTTACAACTATTTTTCAATTATTTGCGACCTCTCAAGGAACTATTTTGTATCAATGGTGGTTTTTTAAATTAACCGACCAAGGATTGATGCAAGCCGCCATCATATTTTGTAGATTTATTTTAATTATTTTTTATTCGACGATTTTAACAGTGACGACGACACCATTGAGTTTAGCAGATGCTGTTGAAAAGATCCTTACACCACTAAAAATTATTAAGGTTCCGGCTCATGAGATTGGGTTAATGCTATCTATGAGTTTGCGCTTTGTTCCAACCTTAGTAGATGATACGAATCGAATCATGAATGCGCAAAGGGCGCGTGGTGTTGATTTTGGTGAAGGAAATCTATTAAAAAGGATCCGTTCCTTTATTCCGATCCTCATTCCTCTATTTGCTTCTAGTTTTAAACGCGCAGATGCATTAGCAATTGCGATGGAAGCGAGAGGGTACAAAGGCGGTGAGGGACGAACACGCTATCGGACTCTGCAGTGGGGAGTAAAAGATACCCTAGCATTGCTCGTTATTCTGTGTCTCATGTTGATAGTTTTTTATCTAAAAAATGGATAGAGCTAGTTGTATTGGTTCAAAAATAAGGAAAAAGCGCTATACAAAGCGCTTTTTACATTAAATTCACATATTCTTGTAACATTTGTAATATATTCTACAATAAACTGTAACATTTTGTGTGTATGATAGAATTATGTTCGAAAGGAGAATAGAATTCATGAACAGTAAAAAGTTCCAATGGACAGTCACTTCCCTACTTTCAGCAGCATCACTTTTCATTTCTGGTATTGCTACAGTGAATGCTGAAACTTACGAAGTGAAGTCTGGAGATACTCTATCAAAAATTGCACTAGAAAATAACACTTCAGTAGAAAATATTATTGCATCTAACAATCTGACTAATGAAGATTTGATCTATGCAGGACAAATTATTGAGTTAGGTGAGCGTTCTAAATCTATGGTTGATAAAGTTGCTCCACAAGAGCAAGCAAAACCTGCTGAAAGTGCACCTACAGCAACTGCAACAGCACAAACTGCTCAAAAACAAACAACTTATGCAGCAAATGCTGCAGTGACTTCTGCACAATCAACAAATGGTGGAATTGTTCTATCAAATGGGAATACTGCTGGGGAACAAGGATCTTATGCAGCTGCTCGTATGGCTGAAATGACTGGTGTACCTGCTTCTACTTGGGAAGCAATTATTGCCCGTGAATCAAATGGTCAAGTAAATGCAGCAAATGCTTCTGGTGCCAGTGGCTTGTTCCAAACAATGCCAGGTTGGGGTTCAACTGCAACAGTTGATGATCAAATCCAGGCTGCATACAATGCATATAGCTCACAAGGTTTATCAGCTTGGGGTTATTAAAAAATAGGTTTACAATTTGTAAACCTATTTTTTTAATGTCTCAAGAATATCAAGTGGAGAGTGACAAATAAAATCTGGTGAGTAGAGAAGTAGATCTTCAAGATCTCCAAATCCCCAAGTGACGGCCATGGTTTTTATGCCAACTGCTTGACCTCCAATGAGGTCAAATTTTGTATCTCCAATAATCACTGTCTCCTCTTTTGGAAGGTCATTGATTGACAAGGCGTATCGAATGACATCAGCTTTGTGGATACGATCTGAATTTGATCCATAAATTCCTTTAAAGTATTTATCGATACCTAAATCTTGACACATCTGTAAAGCAACTGGTTCATGTTTTGAAGTGGTTACATAAAGAGGAATGTTTTCGTCTTGTAATGCTTTCAAAGCTTCTACTATCTGAGGAAACAGAGTTGATTTGTATTGACCTTTTTTATGATAATACTGGCGATAGATCGTCACTGCTTGATCTACTAAAGTTTCCGGAAGGGTAGCTTCAAAACTAGAAATCAAAGGTGGTCCCATAAAACTACGGATGGTTTTGAGATCGGGTTGAGGAACCTTCAAAGTATCGAATGTATGTTGAAAGCTCTCTGTAATTCCCTTGGAACTGTCAACTAATGTTCCATCTAAATCAAAAAACAAGGCTTGCATGCTATTCTCCAAATATCTCTTTTTGTAATCTACGTCCGGTTGGTGTTGCTGCCAATCCTCCTTCAGCTGTTTCTCTAAAGGCAGTCGGAAGACTAGATCCAACTTGATACATGGCGTCAATCACTTCATCAACAGGTATTTTTGATTCAATACCTGCTAAGGCCATATCAGCAGCAATGAAGGCATAGCTAGCTCCCATTGCGTTTCGTTTGACACATGGAACTTCCACGAGTCCTGCTACTGGATCACAAATGAGGCCAAGCATGTTTTTGATGACAAAACAGACTGCCTGACTCGCTTGATAAGGAGTTCCCCCAGCAGCTAGTGTCAATGCAGCCGCACTCATAGCTGAAGCAGAACCGACTTCTGCTTGACAACCACCTTCTGCACCTGAAATAGAAGCATTATTTGCGATGACTAAACCAAAAGCTCCAGCTGTCAGTAGAAAATCTAATTGTTGCTGACGGTTTAACCCTAATTTTTGGGTAGCTGCAGTGAGAACTGCGGGAAGACAGCCGGCAGATCCTGC
This sequence comes from Streptococcus parasanguinis, assembly GCF_016648925.1. Lineage (GTDB taxonomy): Bacteria > Bacillota > Bacilli > Lactobacillales > Streptococcaceae > Streptococcus. Next base: position 38,228 of record NZ_JACLQX010000008.1, read on the forward strand.
AGTGGGTGTTGCACAGACCAGTCCCATCTTAGCATTGTGTTCGTTGACAGCAATAGCATTCTTCGCTGCGGTTAGGACGGTCAAGTCAGATAACGTTTTTCCTGATTTGATATAGCGATCTAATTTTGCGGCATCCCCACCGGTTAACCCACTACGAGAGTGGTTTTCATTTAACCCTAACTTTACAGAATCAATCATCACTTCTAAATTACGGGTCATTAATCGTAGGACTTCTTCTCGTTCACGACCAGTTAGTTCAAATTCAGTTGCAATCATTAACTCTGCGACGTTTCCTTCGTATTGCGTGCTTGCTTGTTCTACGAGGTCTACAATTGAATAAAACATATGAACTCCTTATTTGAAAAAGTTGACATTATGAAGATGAGGAATTTTACGGATATCATCGATAGCTGCTTCACAACTCCTTGAGTCAACTTCTATAATCATAATCGCTTTTTCTCCAGCTTTTTCCCGCGTCACATTCATTTGTGCAATGTTAATATCATAGCGAGAAAGAGCTTCTGTCACATGGGCGATCATTCCAGGGACGTCCTGGTGAACAATGATAATGGTTGGAGTATTCATATTTAGCGAGATAGCAAAGCCATTTAACTCAGTAACTTGTATGTTCCCACCACCAATTGAGATTCCGGTGACAGAAATCGTTTTATGATCATTTTTAACAGTAATAGTCGTTGTGTTTGGGTGAGGAGCATTGCTTTCTTTTTGAATAGACCAAACAATCCGAATGCCTCGTTCATGTGCAATTTTTAGACTATCTGGGATTCTAGGATCATCTGTGTCCATTCCTAAGATGCCCGCTACTAAGGCTAAATCTGTTCCATGACCACGATAGGTTTTGGCGAAGGAATTAAATAATTGGAACTCAACTTCTTTTGGCTCCTCTCCAAAGATAGAAGAAACAATTTTACCAATTCGAACAGCACCTGCAGTGTGACTACTGGATGGGCCGATCATTACAGGTCCAATAATATCAAAAACTGATTGGAATTTTAAAGAGTTCATGCTCTGCTCCTTTGTGATCACTTTACTTCATTATATCAGATATGGCTGATGATTTCTTATATTTTTCCCGAAATATCTGAGAAATCTTAAAGGGGGCTTAAAGCATTTATATTATCCTGGATTTTTAGTATTTCTAACATCTGACTGAAATATTTGACACATTATTTCAATAAATATGAAATATTTCTTGTGTAGTATAGAGGTATACCAATAAAGGAGTACATAATAATGAATAAAAAACAAATGATGAAACGAATGATTGGACTTAGTTTACTTGCAGGACTTTTCCTTCCAATTGTAGCGAATGCAGATTCTTATACTGTAAAATCAGGTGATACTTTATCAGCTATTGCTAAAGAGAAGAACACAACGGTTGATGCAATTGCTAAGAAAAATAAGATTAGTAACGTGAATCTCATCTCAGTTGGTCAAGTTCTTGAGATTGAAGATGCAAATACAACGCAGAAAACCACGGAGCAAGCTCCTGCTAGTAAAACTGATACTACACAAGCAACAACTACTGTCTCTGCTTCAGATGGCTTGAGTGCGGAGGATGCAGCTGCTAAGGAATGGATTGCCCAAAAAGAGTCAAGTGGTAGTTATACAGCACAAAATGGCCAATATTATGGCCGTTACCAATTGACTATCACTTATTTGAATGGTGATTTATCACCTGCAAACCAAGAAAAAGTGGCCAATCAATATGTTGTCAGCCGTTATGGATCATGGTCAGCAGCTAAAAATTTCTGGTTGGCAAATGGCTGGTATTAAATTCGTATGAAAAGAGTTCTTGAATAGGACTCTTTTTATATTTACAGGCCTGTAAACCCATCGATCCTGATCAACAAAAGAATAGTAAGATGCTTGTTTTCTAATATAAAGCGTGTTAAAATGGTAACTGCTCAAAACGACCTTCAATCGTTGAAGCAAACCACGACCTTCAATCGTGAGAAACGAAAAGATGGGAGAAATCTATGAGTGATAACTCGAAAACACGTGTTGTTGTTGGTATGAGTGGTGGTGTGGATTCATCTGTAACAGCTTTATTATTAAAACAACAGGGTTACGATGTCATCGGCATCTTCATGAAAAACTGGGACGACACAGACGAAAATGGCGTCTGTACAGCTACAGAAGATTACAAAGATGTAGCAGCGGTTGCAGACCAAATTGGCATTCCTTACTATTCTGTCAACTTTGAGAAAGAATACTGGGATCGTGTCTTTGAATATTTCCTTGCTGAATACCGAGCTGGTCGAACACCAAATCCGGATGTCATGTGTAATAAGGAAATCAAATTTAAGGCCTTTTTAGATTATGCTATGACACTCGGTGCAGATTATGTTGCGACAGGGCACTATGCGCGCGTGGCGCGTGATGAGGATGGCATTGTCCATATGTTACGTGGCGTTGACAACGGGAAGGATCAAACTTATTTCTTAAGCCAACTGTCACAAGAACAACTTCAAAAAACCATGTTCCCATTGGGACATTTGGAAAAGCCTGAGGTTCGCCGTCTAGCTGAAGAAGCTGGATTGGCAACAGCTAAAAAGAAAGACTCAACTGGAATTTGCTTTATCGGAGAAAAGAATTTCAAAGAGTTTCTAGGGAACTACCTTCCTGCCCAACCAGGTCGAATGATGACCATCGATGGACGAGATATGGGTGAACATGCTGGTTTGATGTATTACACAATCGGTCAACGGGGTGGACTTGGAATTGGTGGCCAACAAGGTGGAGACAATGCTCCATGGTTTGTAGTTGGGAAAGACCTCAGTCAAAATATTCTTTATGTCGGTCAAGGCTTCTATCATGAAGCATTGATGTCAACAAGTTTACAGGCTAGTCAAGTTCACTTTACACGAGATATGCCAGAAGAGTTTACATTAGAGTGTACAGCTAAGTTCCGCTATCGTCAGCCTGACTCTAAGGTGACTGTACACGTTAAAGGTGACAAGGCAGAAGTGATTTTCGCAGAACCTCAACGAGCCATTACACCAGGACAAGCTGTTGTCTTTTACGACGGTGAAGAATGTCTAGGCGGTGGCTTGATTGACAATGCTTATCGGGATGGAAAAGTTTGTCAGTATATTTAGAATTTTCTAGGAGGAACGAAAGTGTTTCAGTTCTTTAAGAAAAAAATAGAGAATACAAAGACTATCTCTGATTATAAGAAACAATATTTGAGGGAAAAAACGACGGAGTCAATTGAAGCTTTGTTCAAGGAATTGAAGCAATCTAAAGTTTGGGTTCCCTTTAATGCTTCTTTAATGGATGGGAGTGATGAACAAGAAGGTGTTCGTCTAAAACCGGATATTCTACGAAAGGGAGACGACTACTTTTATCCTTGTTTCTTGACGGAACAGGATATTCCTAAAGATTATTACGATCGTTTTTCTTGGCTGCAAATACCTTTTACGGACTGTTTCTTTACTGCAGAAAGGATAGGAAAGTTTCCAGTGAGAGGGATTGTTCTAGATGCATTCTCTGATCCAGTTGAGATTGACAAAGGAGTTTTTGAAGCAATCCGTCAGTGTTAGTATATTTAAATTGACAAATTTTCTCAATTTGCTACAATAATAAAAGCAATAGAAATGATGGTCAAAGCTCATGGATGTTGCAGGCTTTTTTGTCCTGCACTTCTCAGAGTTTTGACTATTTTTGTGTGATTTCGAAAGGAAGTAAAATGAGGCAACAGGATTTTCGAACGAAAATAGGTTCTACTGTTTTTGGTGTGAGGGCGACTGCTTTGATTGTAAAAGATAATCGCTTGTTCGTCATAGAAGATGAGGACGGCTGTTATACAATCGGAGGTGCTATTCAAGTCAATGAAACTACAGAGGATGCTGTAGTTCGGGAAGTCAAAGAGGAACTTGGTGTCACATCTACAGCAGGTCCGTTAGCTTTCGTGGTTGAAAATCACTTTGAACAAGCTGGAATCCACTACCATAACATTGAATTTCATTATTTGGTGGACTTGCTAGAAGATGCACCTTTGGTCATGCAGGAAGATACCAAGCAATTACCTTGCCGTTGGATTGCTTTCGATGATTTACACACTGTTGACCTGAAACCGGCCTTTTTAAAATCAGCCCTACCAGAATGGGACGGAAAATTACGACACATCCATCTTGAGAAATAGGAGAAAAAATGACTTATAATTTTATTGAAGAATACGATATCATTGTAATCGGTGCGGGACATGCGGGGGTAGAAGCCTCCCTAGCTGCTAGCCGTATGGGTTGTAAGGTCTTACTTGCGACTATTAACATTGAAATGCTGGCTTTTATGCCTTGTAATCCCTCTATTGGTGGTTCCGCTAAGGGGATTGTCGTGCGCGAAGTCGATGCCCTCGGTGGAGAAATGGCGAAGAATATCGACAAGACCTACATCCAAATGAAAATGCTCAATACTGGTAAAGGTCCTGCGGTTCGTGCACTTCGGGCTCAAGCAGACAAAGAACTTTACTCAAAAGAAATGCGGAAAACGGTTGAAAATCAAGAAAATTTAACTCTTCGCCAAACTATGATTGATGAGATTTTGGTGGAGAATGGTAAGGTTGTTGGTGTAAGGACTGCAACTCACCAAGAATATGGAGCAAAGGCTGTTATTGTCACTACTGGGACAGCTTTACGCGGAGAAATTATCATTGGAGATCTCAAGTATTCGTCAGGACCTAATCATAGTCTAGCTTCTATCAATTTGGCCGATAATCTCAAACAGCTAGGATTAGAAATTGGACGTTTCAAAACAGGGACGCCACCTCGTGTAAAGGCGTCGTCAATTAATTATGACGAAACGGAAATTCAACCCGGAGATAAAGCTCCAAATCATTTTTCTTATACATCGCGTGATGAAGATTATGTAAAGGATCAGGTTCCTTGTTGGTTAACTTATACGAATGGGCATAGCCATGAGATTATCCAAAATAATTTACACCGGGCACCTATGTTTACAGGGGTTGTAAAGGGAGTAGGTCCTCGCTATTGTCCGTCCATTGAGGATAAAATTGTCCGTTTTGCTGACAAAGAGCGTCATCAACTATTTTTAGAACCTGAGGGACGAAATACAGAAGAAGTCTATGTTCAAGGGCTGTCAACGAGTTTACCAGAGGATGTTCAACGGGATCTCGTCCATTCTATTAAGGGACTTGAGAAGGCAGAAATGATGCGAACGGGTTATGCAATTGAGTATGATATGGTTTTGCCTCATCAATTGCGCTCAACTTTGGAAACTAAGAAAATTTCAGGTCTCTTTACAGCTGGCCAAACCAATGGAACGTCTGGCTATGAGGAGGCTGCTGGTCAAGGGATTATTGCAGGGATCAATGCGGCTCTAAAAATCCAAGGAAAACCAGAACTCATTTTGAAACGCAGTGATGGTTATATTGGGGTCATGATCGATGACTTGGTAACAAAGGGAACGATCGAACCGTATCGTTTGTTAACAAGCCGTGCAGAATACCGTCTGATTTTGCGTCATGATAATGCCGATATGCGCTTGACAGAAATGGGACGAGCAATTGGATTGGTAGATGATGAACGTTGGCAACGTTTCGAAACCAAGAAGTATCAGTTTGAAAACGAGATGAAGCGTTTGGATAGCATTAAGTTAAAGCCTGTAAAGGAAACCAATGAGAAGGTTGCTGCAATGGGCTTTAAACCATTGACAGATGCTGTCACTGCTAAAGAATTCTTGCGAAGACCAGAAGTCTCTTACCAAGATGTGGTAGAATTTATCGGTCCTGCAGCTGAAGAACTGGATGATAAAATCATTGAATTGATTGAAACTGAAATTAAATACGAAGGCTATATCTCAAAAGCAATGGACCAAGTCGAAAAAATGAAGCGTATGGAAGAAAAACGAATTCCTGCGAATATTGACTGGGATGATATTGACTCTATTGCAACCGAAGCGCGTCAAAAATTTAAATTAATTAATCCAGAAACGATTGGTCAAGCAAGTCGTATCTCAGGTGTCAATCCAGCGGATATCTCTATTTTAATGGTTTACTTGGAAGGTAAATCTCGTAGTATCTCCAAAAACAAAGCAAACCACTAATCAAATGGGGCTGAGATGATGTTTCAGCCTCAATTTTATGGATTGAAATCTGTTGTTGCTGTTTACACAGTTGTAAACCTTGTTTACAAAGTAGTGAAGTGGAGGAAGAGCTTTTTGCTGGTCAATTTTCTCTGTAATATAGAGAGAAACCTCGCTTTTTACCTCTATTTATGGTATAATTCCGAGAAGAGGTTTATGATGAAAAAATTTCGTTTATCGTTCATCCATTATGTGTTAATTGGTTTTATTTCATTTGCAATTTTAGCAATTTTTTTAAGAATCTTTGGCAAAGGCTATGTAACTCTCATTGCAATTTTTTTAGTCTTAGCTGGATTGATTGCTTTATTTGAATACCAGTTACAAATTTCAGAGTTAGATGAATTAGAACAAATACAATATGTTAACCATCAGGCAGAAAGCGGATTAGCATCCCTCCTTGATAAAATGCCTGTTGGAGTTATCAAGATTAATGAAGAATCAAATGAAGTAGAGTGGTTCAACCCTTATGCTGAATTGATTTTTTCAACAGATGATGGGGACTTTGATGTTGAATCATTGAAAAAATTACTCAATACTTTGTTTGAGGATAAAGGTCATTATGTCACGGTAGCCGATAAGAAATATTCTGTTTACTTTGATCAGACAGCTAGTGTTGTTTACTTTTTTGATGTATCTAGTGAGTATGAGGCAACAGTTGGCTTGGTGACAACTCGTCCTGTTATCGGTATTATCTCTGTTGATAATTATGATGATCTGGAAGATGTCATTTCAGACTCTGATATTAGCAATATCAATAGTTTTATTGCCAACTTTGTAGAAGAGTTTACAGCTCGCTACCATATGTTTTACAGACGTGTGGGAATGGACCGTTTCTATTTGTTTACAGATTACACGGTCTTGGAACAATTGATGGAATCGAAGTTTTCAGTCATCGATAAATTCCGAGAAGAGGCAAAAAATCGTGAACTTCCAATTACCCTAAGTATGGGATTCTCGTATGGTGATGGAGAGCATGATGAAATAGGTAAAGTAGCTCTCTTGAACCTGAACCTTGCGGAAGTTCGTGGTGGGGATCAAGCAGTAGTCAAAGAAAATGATGAACAGAAAAACCCTATTTTCTTTGGTGGTGGAACAGCTTCAGCTGTGAAGCGGACTCGGACTCGCACACGCGCTATGATGACAGCTATTTCGGATAAAATTAAATCCGTTGATCAAGTCTTCATTGTTGGACATAGAAACTTGGATATGGATGCTTTAGGAGCGTCTGTGGGAATGCAGTTTTTCTCTAGCAATATTTTGGCCTCCTCTTATGTGGTCTATGACCCGCATGCAATGGCTAGTGATATTTCAAGAGCGATTGCGAAACTAGAAGAAGAGCAGGTGACGAAAATCCTTCCCCTAGAGGAAGCCATGCAAATGGTGACGGATCGCTCTTTGTTAATTATGGTTGACCATTCTAAGACGGCCTTGACTCTTTCAAAAGAGTTTTATCAGGAATTTCAACAGATTATTGTCATTGACCATCACCGTCGGGATGATGATTTCCCTGAAAATGTTCTGATCACCTATATTGAAAGTGGAGCAAGTAGTGCGAGCGAATTGGTTAGTGAACTTATTCAGTTCCAGAAGTCGAAGAAAAATCGGTTAACGAAGATTCAAGCTAGTGTCTTGATGGCTGGGATTATGCTGGATACTAAGAACTTCTCCGCACGTGTTACGAGTCGGACCTTTGATGTGGCGAGTTACCTTCGTTCAAGAGGTAGTGATAGTGTAACCATCCAGGAGATCTCTGCGATTCAGTTTGATGAGTACCGCGAAGTGAACGAACTGATCTTGACTGGTGAAAAGATTTTGCCGCATATCATCGTAGCTTGTGCCAATACGACTAAAGCCTATGATTCAGTAACTATTAGTAAAGCAGCTGATAGTATGCTGGCCATGTCTGAGGTGGAAGCAACCTTTGTCATTGCTTGTAATCAAAGTGGGACTGTCTCGATTTCTGCACGAAGTCGAAGCAAAGTCAATGTACAGCGTATCATGGAACAGCTTGGCGGAGGAGGTCATTTCAACTCGGCAGCCTCTCAAATTGAGGGTCAAGATTTGATGAGTATTCGTCAACAACTGATTGAGACTATTGAAAACGAAGTAACTATTGAAAAGGAGAATGTAGAATGAAAGTTATTTTCTTAGCGGATGTAAAAGGTAAAGGTAAAAAAGGCGAAATTAAAGAAGTACCTACTGGTTATGCACAAAACTTTTTGATCAAGAAAAATCTTGCGAAAGAAGCCAATGCCCAAGCAATCGGTGAACTTCGTGGAAAGCAAAAGTCAGAAGAAAAAGCGCATGCTGAATTGTTAGCGGAAGCGCAAAAGATTAAAGCAAAATTAGAAGAAGAAGCAACTGTTGTTCAATTCACTGAAAAAATTGGGCCAGATGGCCGTACCTTCGGCTCTATTACCAATAAAAAGATTGCAGAAGAGCTTGAGAAACAATTTGGCATTAAAATTGATAAACGTCATATCCAAGTTTCCTCTCCAATTCGTTCAACAGGATTGATTGACGTCCCTGTAAAAATTTATCAAGATGTTACAGGTGTGATTAATATTCGTGTAAACGAAGGGTAAACACGATCGATAGAAAGGTTTTTTTATGGCTGAGATAGAGGAATTACGAACACAACCTCAGGATATCCAAGCGGAGCAATCAGTGTTGGGAGCCATCTTTATTGATGAGGGGAAATTGGTCTTTGTTCGTGAATATATCGAGCCTGGCGATTTCTTTAAGTACTCGCACCGTTTGATTTTTAAAGCCATGATCGATCTAGCTGACCGCGGGGATGCGATTGATGCGACGACTGTTCGAAATATTTTAGATAGTCAGGGGGATCTCCAAAATATTGGCGGTCTCTCCTATTTGGTAGAAGTCATTAATTCGGTACCAACTTCAGCTAACGCAGAGTATTACGCGAAGATTGTTGCCGAAAAAGCTGTCTTACGTCGATTGATCTCTCGATTAACGGAAAGTATTAATCAAGCTTATGATGGTGCAAGTCCTTCAGATGAAATCATTGCGGGTGCTGAAAAAGCTCTGATTGATGTTAGTGAAAACGCAAATCGTAGTGGATTTAAAAATATTCGAGACATCTTGAATATAAATTTTGGTAGCTTGGAAGCCCGCTCGCTTCAAACCTCTGATATTACGGGTATTGCGACAGGCTATCGCGATTTGGACCATATGACGACGGGGCTACATGAGGAAGAGTTGATTATTTTAGCGGCTCGTCCTGCAGTAGGGAAAACAGCCTTTGCTCTAAATATTGCTCAAAATATCGGGACAAAGTTGGATAAGACAGTGGCTATTTTCTCATTAGAAATGGGTGCTGAAAGTTTGGTTGACCGGATGTTAGCAGCTGAAGGCTTGATTGAATCCCATTCGATTCGTACAGGTCAATTGACGGATGAAGAGTGGCGAAAATATGCCATTGCTCAAGGGAATTTGGCCAATGCGAGTATTTACATCGATGATACCCCAGGAATTCGGATCACTGAGATTCGTTCGAGAGCAAGAAAATTAGCGCAGGAAACAGGGAATCTCGGTCTTATTCTGATTGACTACCTGCAGCTGATTACAGGGACTGGAAGAGAAAACCGTCAACAGGAAGTTTCAGAAATTTCTCGTCAGTTAAAGATTTTAGCTAAGGAACTAAAAGTTCCCGTCATTGCTTTGAGTCAGCTATCACGTGGTGTGGAACAGCGCCAAGACAAACGTCCTGTTCTTTCTGATATTCGTGAATCTGGATCGATTGAGCAGGATGCGGATATTGTTGCTTTCTTGTACCGTGATGATTATTATGATCGAGCTGGTGAAGAGGAAGAAGATGGAATGCCCAATAATACGGTTGAAGTGATTATCGAGAAAAACCGTTCAGGTGCGCGTGGGACAGTCGAATTAATATTCCAAAAGGAATACAATAAATTCTCAAGTATTTCAAAGAGAGAGGATCAATAAGATGAGTGATGCATTTACAGATGTTGCAAAAATGAAAAAAATTAAAGAAGAGATCAAGGCTCATGAAGGACAAGTGGTTGAAATGACGCTTGAAAATGGACGGAAACGTCAAAAAAATAAATTTGGACGCTTGATTGAGGTCTATCCTTCTTTATTTATTATCGAGTATACGAACGACAATAGCTTACCAGGTGAACCAGCCAATACATACGTGGAGTCTTACACCTATTCAGATATTTTAACAGAGAAGAATTTAATTCGTTATTTGGATTAATTTCTTGCTTTTATCGTCAAAATCAGTTATTATAATAAATACATATGGGAGTCTGTGTACAGTCTGAGAGGAAGTGTAAGCTTCGACCGCACCTGATCTGGGTAATGCCAGCGTAGGAAACAAATGAAATGTATTTTTCGTTATGAGTGACCTTGTGCAATCCGTCTCCTATTTTGGAGGCGTTTTTTATTTGTGAGAAAGGAGGTTACGATGTCTCTTGTAAAAAGATATTCAAAACAGTTGATTGGATTTGCAGGTTTTAGCAGCCTTCTTGTCTTATGGCAGTTAGCAGGATTTTTAAATATCCTCCCCAAATTTGTATTACCAACGCCACTTGAAATCGGGAATGCCTTTGTACGAGATCGAGCTCTCCTGATTCATCACAGTTTGTCTACCCTTCAAGTGGCCTTGATCGGACTTGTTATAGGAGTTCTTCTTGCTGCTGGCTTTGCGATTCTCATGGATAGTTTTCAATGGGTGAATGATCTGGTCTATCCTTTTATGGTTGTTATTCAAACCATTCCGACGATTGCCTTGGCCCCTATCCTGGTTCTTTGGTTTGGTTATGGTATGCTTCCAAAACTGGTTTTGATCATTATTACGGTGGTATTTCCCATCGTAGTCAGTCTGTTAGATGGTTTTCGGCATTGCGATCAAGATATTCTGAGATTGTTTCAGATTATGCAAGCCAATCGCTTTCAGACTTTAGTCCATTATAAAATTCCTGCAGCGCTTCCTTATTTTTTTGCAGGTTTACGTGTGAGCGTTTCCTATGCTTTTATCAGTACGGTAGTTTCAGAATGGTTAGGAGGTTTTGATGGATTGGGGGTCTATATGATCCAGTCGAAGAAGTTATTTCAGTATGATACGATGTTTGCGATCATTGTATTGATTTCTGCTATTAGTTTACTCGGTATGTTTCTCGTTGACCAATTAGAACGAACCATTCTGAAATGGAAAAAGGATTGACAAACTTGTAAATGGTGTAAAAATTAAATTGACAAAAATGTAAAAGAGGTATAGCTAATGAAAAAGTCAATAGGTTTATTTTTATCAATAATATTGGGATTTGTTTTCTTGAGTGCTTGTCAAAATTCTGTCAAGCAATCGTCAAGTAGTTTGAAAAAGATTGATTTTATTCTAGATTGGACCCCGAATACCAATCATACGGGTCTCTATGTAGCAAAGGAAAAAGGGTATTTTAAAGATGCAGGACTGGATGTAGATATAAAACTTCCGCCGGAAGACAGTAGTTCTGATTTGATTATTAATGGGAAAGCTCCATTTGGTATTTATTTCCAAGATTCTATGGCCAAGAAATTGGATAAAGGTGCGGGGATTACCGCTGTTGCAGCTATCGTCGAACACAATACGTCAGGGATTATTTCAAGAAAAGATGCAGCGATCACAAGTCCAAAAGATTTGGTTGGTAAGAAGTATGGTACCTGGAATGATCCGATTGAGTTGGAAATGATCAAATCGATGATGAAAAAAGAGGGGGCTGATTTTAATCAAGTAAAATTGGTTCCAAATAGTGATTCAAATTCCATTACTCCGATTGAAAATAAGGTCTTTGATGCTGCTTGGATTTATCACGGTTGGGATGGAATTTTAGCTGAGCAAAAGGGAATGAAGACCAATTTCTTCTATATGAAAGATTTTGTTCCTGCATTTGACTACTATTCGCCTGTTATTATTGCTAACAATGACTATTTGAAGTCTCATAAAGAGGAAGCAAAAAAATTCATTCAAGCGGTGAAAAAAGGCTACCAATATGCTATAGAGCATCCAGAAGAAGCTGCGGATATCTTGATCAAACAGGCCCCTGCCTTAGCTAACCAGCGTGATTTTGTACTCGCTTCCCAAAAATATCTTTCTAATCAATATGCTTCAGACAAGGACAAGTGGGGGCAGTTTGATCCTAAGCGGTGGAATGCTTTTTATGCTTGGGCAAAAGAGCAAGGATTGGTTTCAAATGACTTAGAAGACAAAGGTTTCACAAACGAATTGGTAGGTGACTGATATTTTAACCGTAAAAGATGTAAGTTTCTCTTTTGGAGATAAAGCAGTTTTAAATAATGTATCACTAGAAGTGCAAAAAGGAGAAATCGTCTCTATTCTAGGTCCGAGTGGGGTAGGGAAATCAACCTTGTTTAATTTAATTGCTGGGATCCTTCCCTTACAAAAGGGCGCTATAGAAGTAGATGATGCTCCGATCTCCTTTGGGAAAGTCAGCTATATGCTACAAAAGGATCTTTTGTTGGAACATAAGACAGTATTGGGAAATATTATTCTTCCCCTTCAATTGAAAAAAATTCCTAAGGAAGAGGCGACATCTACAGCTCTAAAATTGTTAGATGAATTTAAATTGGGAAGTATCGCCAACCTTTATCCCAATGCCCTGAGTGGGGGGATGCGGCAACGGGTGGCGCTATTGAGAACCTATCTTCTGGGTCATTCTGTCTTCCTATTAGATGAAGCTTTTAGTGCCTTAGATGAATTGACAAGGCAGGATCTTTATCACTGGTATCTAGACAGTAAGGAACGTCTTGGTCTCACCACTCTAGTGATCACTCATAGTATCGAAGAAGCTTTGACATTGAGTGACCGGATCTATATCTTAAATCATAATCCCGGTGAAATTATTGCAGATCTTCCTTTAAAATGGGATCCAGCAACGGATAGAGACTGGCAACAATTGCAATATAAAAAACGAATCATAGAATTATTGTCTGAATTTCATTGAAATTGTTTTGAAGGACTTTACAAAGTTTCTATTCCGTGATAGAATAGAATTTGTGCGAAATGACAGCAGGACAAAATGAAGCTCGTCAACAGGAAGTCAGCTAGAAAAGTAACCTTTGCTGTTTGGGCGAAGGCTTTCTGAACGAATCAGGTTTGTCTAAAACGTTATTTCCTACAAAAATTATTTTTATAGGAGGACATTTCAAATGTCACGTTATACAGGACCATCTTGGAAACAATCTCGCCGTCTTGGCTTGTCACTTACAGGTACAGGTAAAGAATTGGCACGTCGTAACTACGTACCAGGTCAACACGGACCAAACAACCGTTCAAAATTGTCAGAATACGGTTTGCAATTAGCTGAAAAACAAAAACTTCGTTTCTCTTACGGACTTGGTGAAAAACAATTCCGTAACTTGTTCGTACAAGCTACTAAAGTTAAAGAAGGAACTGTCGGTTTCAACTTCATGCTTCTTTTGGAACGTCGTTTGGATAACGTTGTTTACCGTCTTGGACTTGCGACTACTCGTCGTCAAGCTCGTCAATTCGTTAACCACGGTCACATCCTTGTTGATGGAAAACGCGTTGATATTCCTTCATACCGTGTAACTCCAGGTCAAGTGATCTCAGTTCGCGAAAAATCAGCTAAAGTTCCAGCTATCCTTGAAGCTGTTGAAGCTACAGTTGGACGTCCAGCCTTCGTATCATTCGATGCTGACAAACTTGAAGGTTCATTGACTCGCCTTCCAGAACGCGATGAAATCAACCCAGAAATCAACGAAGCACTTGTCGTTGAATTCTACAACAAAATGCTTTAATTTTAAGATATACTTTGCAGAAAGCCTACTACAGTGGGCTTTTTGTTTTGTCTTAAAGGGTTGATTTCTGGCTTTGCTCCCCTTTTTGTTTTCTTAAAACCTAAACCTGCTAATAAAAAAACTCCTGATCTAGATCGATCAGGAGAGACTGTTACCGTAACATTTTCATTAAAAATTCAGCCATTTGTTGAGGACTTTCTTTTTTTCCTCGCGAAACCCACATCTGACAGACTCCGAAGAAGGCATTGGTCAGATAGACAGAACTGTAAACTCTTTCAATATCTGTTAATGATTTATGACTATAGCGCTCTTGCAAACTATCAACCAGAAGAATCTGTAATTTATGTCGTAAGAAGGTTTGGATCTCTTTGGTTCCATTCTCTGTCAGAAGAACTGCAAAGAGTGGCTCCTTGGTTAGGAATTCGAACACTTCTGTAATCGCTTGGCGCTTGTCGTCTTGGTGTTTGTCAAAGATATATTCAAGCTTGTGAAAGAGTGCTTGTTGGTAGCGCTCGATCATATCGTACTTGTCTCGATAGTGGGTATAAAAGCTAGAGCGACTAATGCCGGATTCTTGTGCTAACTCAACCGTTGTGATTTGGTCGAATGATTCCTTTTCTAGTAGTCGAACCATCGCCTCCTCGATATTTCGTTTTGTTTTTAATCGTTTATTGCTCTCAGTCATCTGTTAATCCTTTTTGCACAAAATTATACACAGTGTCTAAAAATAAAGATTTCCTACTTGTGAAAATTTCTAGAAACTGTATAATCTATTATATCAGAAATTTAGACAATGTGTATAAAAAGGAGACAAAAAATATGATGAAAGAATGGAAGGCTATTCTTAAAAAGCCAACATTTATCATTGTCATGATTGGAGTTGCTTTGATTCCAGCTCTTTATAATATTATTTTTCTATCTTCCATGTGGGATCCATATGGCCAAGTTTCGGATCTTCCTGTAGCGGTTGTCAATAAGGATCAATCTGCTACATATAATGGACAAAAAATGGAAATCGGAAAAGACATGGTGTCCAATTTGAAGGACAATGACTCACTTGATTTTCATTTTGTAGATGAGAAAGCTGCGAAAGATGGTCTCAAAAATGGCGATTATTATATGATTGTAACCCTGCCTGAGGATCTTTCAAAAAAAGCTAGCTCCATCTTAACCAATCATCCGGAACAGATGACCATTGATTACCAAACGTCCAGTGGTCATAGTTTTATCGCAGGGAAAATGAGCGACACTGCGATGACAAAAATGAAGCAGTCAGTGGCTGAAAAAGTGACCAATACGTATACAACAGCTTTATTTTCCAAAATGGGATCGCTTAAAACTGGTATGGGGACAGCGGCAGATGGAAGTGCTAAATTAGCAGATGGTGCAAGTAAATTGGAAGATGGTGGTCAAACACTATCTACTAATTTGAATACATTGGCTCGTTCAAGCTTAGCATTTTCAGATGGTGCAACTACTCTTCGTACAGGTCTAGCGGCTTATACAGATGGTGTTGGTCAATTAGGAAATGGTCTCAATCAAATGGCTGGTCAACTTCCAAACTTGGTATCTGGCGTCAATCAATTAAATAATGGGTTTGGTACTTTTAATACAGGCTTGATGGCTTATGCTACCGGAGTGGATCGATTAGGAAATGGTCTCAATCAAATGGCGAGTCAAACCCCTCAGTTGGCTTCAGGAGTTGGTCAATTAACCAGCGGTATGGGGACCCTCAATGATGGTCTTGGGAATTATACCAATGGCGTGCGTCAATTGAATTCAGGCCTATCTAACTTTTCAAATGGTTTAGCAACCTATACAAATGGAGTCGCCACTTTATCAGAGGGAGCGGGTCAATTAAGTAGTCAATCTGCTACCCTTCGAAATGGGGTTTCACAATTAGAATCAGGTATTCAAACATTATCAAGCCAGCTACAAGCTTCTACAAGTCAATCCGCTCAGATTGATCAATTGGCAGCAGGTTTAAACCAATTAAATGCAGCGATTCAAAATGCTACGGTAGATACCAGTCAACTTTCGTCTGGATTGACGAGTATTGCGAATTCAGCTCAATCAATCCTTGCTTCAGCCCAAGCGGATCGTGCAAATGCCCTTGCAAGTGTGCAAGGGACAGCAGCCTATCAAGCAATGACAGCTGACCAACAAGCGGAAATCAATGCGGCAATCTCATCGAGCCCAAGCTCGAGTGAAACGGCGGCTCAAGGGATCTTGACAACGATTCAAACGATCCAAGGTAGTTTGAATACAGGAAATAGCTTGACACAACTGCAAACGGCAGCCAATCAAGTTTTACCGACAGCTTCTTCTACCTTGACAGACTTGTCAAGTGGCTTGTCTAAGATCCAATCCGCAGTTAGTGGACAATTGTTGCCAGCTAGTCAAACCATCAGTCAAGGGATCAGCGCTTATACAGCTGGTGTCGATAAAATCGCTAATGGAGCAACCCAACTTCAGACGAATAGCAGTACTTTAACAAATGGGGCTAGTCAGTTAGCAGCAGGTGTTGGTCAACTAGATAGTAAATCATCAGAATTACTTGCAGGAAGCAATCAATTGGCTTCTGGTCTAGGTGAGTTAAATGGGAAGATGCCTGCCTTGACATCAGGCATGAATCAACTGGCTTCAGGAGCGACCCAATTAACAGGTAAGTCGGGTGAATTGGTTGCCGGTGCTGGAAAATTAGCTGACGGTGTAGGACAATTGAACAGCAAAACTCCAGAATTGGCAGGTGGTGTCAACAAACTTGTCACTGGTGTCAATCAGTTGACAGAAAAATCAAGTCAATTGGTGAATGGGGCTGATAAACTAGCTGACGGAGCAAATCAAATCTCAGAAGGATCCAGCAAATTAGCAACGGGTGGCCAAACATTGACAAACGGTTTAGGTGAATTAGCAACAGGAAGCCAAACCTTGAGTCAAGGATTAAACGATGCTAAGGGACAATTGAATGTGGCTACAACTGAAAAAGAAAACGCAAAAACCTTAGCCAATCCTGTTACGACTTCTAAAACAGATCAAGATAATGTCCCTGTAAATGGGGTCGGAATGGCTCCTTATATGATCTCTGTAGCACTCTTTGTTTGTGCCTTGTCAACCAATATGATCTTTGCAAAATTGCCATCCGGTCGTCATCCTGAAAGTCGTTGGGCATGGTTTAAATCTCGCTTTGAGGTCAATGGAACCATTGCGGTGGTTGCAGGAATCTTGGTCTATGGTGCTGTTCACTTGATTGGTTTATCTGCCAATCATGAGATGGCTACCCTCTTCCTTTGTGTGATCGGTAGTCTAGCCTTCATGTCTATCGTGACTGCTTTGACAACATGGCAAAGAAAGATCGGTGCTTTCCTTTCCTTGATCCTCTTGCTCTTGCAATTGGCTTCTAGTGCAGGAACCTATCCTCTTGCTTTGACAAATGGCTTTTTCCAAGCCATTCATCCATTCTTGCCAATGAGTTATACCGTTTCTGGTCTTCGTCAAACGATTTCGATGACAGGAGAAATTGGAAATCAAGTGGCCTTCCTTCTGATGACTATTGCTCTTTTTGCAGGGCTAGGAATGTGGTTCTATAATCCAAAACAATATGAAGAGGACTAATCTTCGGGAACTCCCAACAGAATGTGTTGGGAGTTTTTTGTTTCATGTGAAACAAAAATTCTCGCTTGTCTAAGCGAGAATGTAAATTATTTAAAGAAGACGATATCAGGATTTGGAGTAATATAGAGAAGTTGGTCGTTTTCAAAGACCAGTTGGATAGTGTTGTTTTTATAGGTGTAAATGGTGTAGTTTACTCCGAATTTAGAAGCTTGTTTGAGATCAACAGCTCCCATCAAAAAGGCGTGAGCTTGTTCCCCTGTGATTTTTCCCTCGTGGTAGAGCCCTTTAATATTTTCTAATTCGGTATTTTCAAAAGATTCGGCAATATAAGCAGGGTCTGTTATTTGTTTCTCTGGATTCCCAAGAATTGTTTGGACAAGAGCGGTGGTATATCCTTCATAATCCGGCGTCTGTGCAAAAATTTTATCGTCATTTCTAGAGTAGGCTACTTTTAGGTTCCCTGTCGCATAAATCTTATCTTTTGGAGCTTCTTGAGCATTTTTAGGGAGTCCTTCGGTCGTGACGATGTCAGAAGAGGTTTCCGTAGTAGTTGAGGGAGAGCTAGAGGAGTTGCTTGAGCTATTTGAACTGGTTGAGCGACTCGGGAGGCTAGAACGACTCGAGCTACTTTTTTTAAAGGTTTTCTTTTTTGAGCTGGTAGCAGTGGGTACTTTTTTAAAGTTGATCTTAAGGTCCGGCACACAGGCTGATAGAATAAGAAGAGACAGCAAGAGTGTGAACAAAAGAGGTAGTGTCTGTTTTTTCATCATGTTCCTTTCGATAAGCTGATTGAATTTCTATTCTATCATAAAAAAGGCAACAAAAAAAGGTCAGGAAGAAATCCTGCCTTTGTTTGTTATTATTGATGCCCGCCTCCAGGTCCACCGCCTTGAGGTCCGCCACCGCCTGGAGCCCCACCGCCTCCAGGCATGGAGTTGACAATTTCCGTTTGTTTTTCACCGTTGATATAGATGTCTCCGCCAGTGTAGGTAGCAGTACCATCAAAGTCGAATCCAGATTGTCCCGTTAATTTAATGGTTCCTCCGGTAACAGTGATATTTCCATTCGAATCAATTGGATCGGTATCGCCTTGGCCAACTTCAACGTTGAGGGTTCCACCATTCATGGTGAAGAAAATTTCATCTTGGTTAGCATTAGCATTGGCTGCATTGACACCATCATCAGTTGCGTAGATGGTGATATCACCACCGTTGATGGTGATCGATTTTCCTTCGAGACCTTCGACAGACTCTGTTACCTCATAGGTTCCGCTATCGATGATCAGATCACCAGAAGCATGGATGCCATCGTCTCCTGCTGTGATGGTCATTTTGTTATCTGAAAGGTACATGGTTCCGACCGAAGTATCTTCATCATTATCCACCTTGACCGCATCTTCATCTGCGTCAATGGTCATGGTCGTGCCAGTGATATTGAGTTCGTCATTGACATTGAGGGCATCTCCTACAGCTGTGATTTTATAGGTTCCACCCGTGATGTGGAGAGTGTCATTGGCCTTTATCCCGTTGTTCTTCTTGGCATCGATGTTGAGCGTACCCGAACCATTGATGGTGAGGTCGCCTTTAGAGAAGATGACCGCATCGGCATCTTCATCACTGTTTGAACTTGAATCAGACAAGGTATTGGTCGTGCCATTTGCTAGAGTCAGGTAGACATGCCCCGCTTTCGTAGCAGAAATTGGTGCGTTGGTGTTGGACATAGTAACACCTTTTAAGACGATATGAACATCATCTGAGTCACCTGCTTCGACTTTGATTTGAACCCCATCAGATTCACCAGAGATGACATAAGTTCCGGCCTTCGAGATAGTCACAGTTGATCCAGAAACGGCTACGCCATCCCCTGAAACAGTTGCAGACGAGCCAGATAGTTTGACAATAGATGCTTTACTTTCATCATATGAGGTGTCTGAATCTTTTTCGGTAAAATAGTCAGATTGCTTGGTTTTAGTCGTTTTCTTTGAGACACTAGAAGCAGTTGTTGTTGCGTTTGTTGTAGCTGATTGAGATGATGCTTGGCTACACGCTGTTAGTAGGGTGAGGGTTGCGGCCCCCGTTAATAAAAATTTCCATTTGTTTGATTTCATGAGCTTTTCCTCTCGTTCAATTGATATGCTCCTAGTCTAAAGTTGCTAGCTGAAAGTTTCCTAAAGTTTTTCTGAAAGGAATCTTAACTTTAGTTTTCTTTAAGTTTGGCTTAATGACCAGTTAAGAAAGTCCCATTAAACTAGAAAACACGTAAGTCGTATCCATACTTACTGAAGATTAGAAGCAATATCCCCCCTTAAAGGAGTAGAAACATGAAAAAAACAATTGAGACAAGTTTTAAACGAATCGAAACAAAATATATCGTCGCAAAAGATGACGTAAAAGACTTGATCAAAGACTTAAAAAAATACGTCGTAGAAGATGATTATCCAACTTCAACTATTTCAAACATTTATTTTGATACGGAAAATTTTGAGGTTATTCAAGATGCTCTTGCGAAACAACACCGCCGTGAAAAAATACGTATGCGGACTTATATAGAAACACCTCAAGCAGACAGTCCGGTATTTCTAGAGGTGAAGTCAAAAGATGAAGAAGGAATTGGCCATAAATTCCGTCTAGTCGCTACTTCACAAGCCATTATCAACTTGATGACAGATGGGACAGTAGATCATCAGATACAAGATCCAGACTTAGTGCAAGAGATTCAGAGATTGCGCAAACGCTATGGTCATCGGTTGGAACCACGGATGTTCATTTACTATGATCGCTTGTCTCTCAAAGAAAAGAAATCCATTCAGGGTTATCCTTATCAGAAAATTCGCGTGACAATCGATCAAAACTTAGTCTTTCGTGATCAAGCTGTTAGTCTTTTTCATGGGAAGAAAGGAGAACCTTTGTTAGAGGATGACTTCGTGATCATGGAAATTAAGGCTCCCGGACAAGAACCTCAATGGTTAAAGGATATTTTAGAGAAGTATGGTTTGGTCAAGCAGAAATTTTCAAAATATAGCTGTGCTTATCATAAATCACAAGGATTGGATTATGCCCCAAGACCAGTGGAAGAAACGGTAGGTGCTGCCTATGTCTAATCTATTTGATTCTATTTTTAATAATGCCACAGCAACGGTGGATCCCTTGCGCTTACTGCTGGCCCTTTTGATCAGCCTCTTTCTAGGAATGGCCCTATCTTGGACCTATAAATACCGGACACTGTACACTCGAGAGTTTGTCATTAGTTTGACCTTGCTTCCTTGTATGATGACCTTAGTGATCTTTTTGGTCAATGGAAGTTTGGGAACCTCGATTGCAGTGGCAGGGACCTTTAGTTTGATTCGTTTCCGGTCAGCTACGAGTGGTTCGAGAGAGTTGATTGCGATTTTTCTAGCCATGATTATAGGACTAGCAGCAGGATCGGGCTATCTTTTATTGGCCATTTTATCAACCCTCTCTTTACTAGGGGTTTGGCTTGTATTGGAGAACAAACAGAGTAAGGCAGATCATCAACGGCGCCGTCATTTGACTATTACCGTCTCAAAACAAGATTCTGTTGCAGAACAAATCAGCCAGTTGTTGGACCAAAGGTGTTCAGAGATTGACTTTATTTCTGTCACAACGGCCCAAGCTGGAGAACAACTGACCTTGAACTATGAGGTAAATATGAAATCAAACATTGATGATTTTGGCCTTGCCAATCTATTGATTAGCAAGATTGAAAATTGTGATGTCGCTCTGACAAAGAAAGCGAAGAAAAGAAAGAATTTATAACTGCTATCCTACTTTAGGATAGTTTTTTAGGGTTTTAAGAACTTTTTAAGAAAAAGTGGTATACTGTTTCTAAAAAATGGAAGGAATCCTTTATGAAAAAGACTGCTATTTTTGAAGATGTCGTCTCTATTATGACCCATGATTCATCTACCATCAAGGATCGAAAAGGATGCGATCTAGAGCCTTTTCGAGAAAACATTACAGATGATATGACAGATGATGCCTTTCTCTATCAAGTTAAGACTTACCTAGCTAGTTTTGGGGTGATCGGGCATGTTTCCTTTCGAGATAAAAAGGCCAGTCCAAAAGGGTTTCTTTTGAGAATAAACGGACAGAAACTGTATGTTGAGGAAGCTAATGAAGATACGGGTCTTCAAGTAGGAGATCAGATCCTAGGTTTGGATGGAAGTGACTTGGATCAGATAGCTTCTCTTCATAAAGACTATTTTATCAGTAAGACCCCTGAAAGACACTACCGAGAATGGGCGGATTTGGTCTCTCAGTCAACGAGTGTCACCCTGCTTCGAGAAGGGATAGAAAAGACCATTGAAGTAGTCCCTAGTCGAGAACCGATCCAAGATCAGATTTTTTGGAAAAGATTAGACGATGAGATTCTTTATCTTCGTCTGGATAACTTTATGGATGAAGGAGCCATTAGTCGGGTATATCAAGAGTGTTTACCGATGATGACGGAAGTCAAGTTTCTTCTCATTGATGTTCGACAGAACGGCGGAGGGACAGATTCTTTATATATCCCTCTATTACATCTAGGTTTAGAAAAGGATCAGGGCTATGATTCGCTTGACGGGGACGATGATGGTATGGAAATTCTCTATACGGAACGCAATGTTGATCTGCGCTTGAAAGATTTTGAGGACTGGATGCAACAGGAAGAAATTAGTCCTGAAACAGTTAAGCTGCTTGAAGATATGAAAAAGGATTTGCTCCGCCATCGAGGCAAAGGTTATGTACTGTATCAGCAAGAAAGCGAGGAATTCTTCCCAGAGGTTAAAGGTGGCCACTATCCTGAACGGATCTTTATATTGTCGGATATCTACTGCGCTTCATCTGGGGATAACTTTGTTCAGATGATGAAACAGTTTAAGAAGGTAACGGTGGTGGGTCGACCAACTCTCGGGATTCTAGACTACTCTAATTGTTGTACGGTTGATTATGGCAATTTTTGTTTAATGTTTCCCACCTCTCGCTGTTTAAGCGTGGATAAAGGGAAAGGGATGACGGATCAGGGTGTTCTACCCGATATAGAGATTCCTTGGACACCTAGCCATTTCGAGAGAGATGTGGATCTGGACAAGTGTCTGGAGTTGATTCGTCAGGGGAATGTTAAATAAAACAGGATTTCAATCAGAAAAACTGATTAAAGAAAAAAATCCTTTGGTTAGAAGGGATAAATGTCTGAAATGATAACGTTTTCTACGACATTCTCACTATGTTTAAAATTGCTTACTTGGTATAAAAAATGGTAAAATAGTGAGTAACAATCAAAATGAAGAGTGAAACTTATGAAACATAAAACACTTTATAAATTTATCGGGCAGACGGTCTTGTATTTCGCCATTTTCCTAGCCCTACTTTATTTCTTTAGTTACCTTGGTCAAGGTCAGGGTGGCTTTATCTACAACGAATTTTAGAAAAGGAGACTCCTAGCCGTGTCAAACCAACCAATTACTGATATGATCGAGACAATTGAACGTTATGCGCAACTACAACCAGACTATCCTGTCTACAATGTCCTTGGTGAGGAGCATACCTATGGCCAATTGAAGGCTGATTCAGATAGCTTGGCTGCCCACATCGACCAAATGGGACTTCCTGAAAAGTCACCTGTAGTAGTCTTTGGTGGTCAAGAATATGAAATGTTAGCAACCTTTGTGGCCTTGACAAAATCTGGCCATGCCTATATCCCAATTGATAGCCACTCTGCCTTGGAGCGCGTGTCTGCCATTGTTGAAGTAGCAGAGCCAAGCTTGATTATTGCCATCAATGAATTTCCATTGGAAAACCCAGCTGCTCCAATCATGTCCTTGGTGCAAGTGCGTGAAGCTTATGCGGCTCAGCATGCCTATGACTTGAAACATCCGGTCAAAGGGGATGATAACTACTACATCATCTTTACCTCAGGGACAACTGGGAAACCAAAAGGGGTGCAAATTTCGCACGACAACTTGCTCAGCTTTACCAACTGGATGATTACGGACAAGGAATTTGCAACGCCAGAGCGTCCGCAAATGTTGGCACAACCGCCCTATTCCTTTGACTTGTCTGTCATGTACTGGGCACCGACCTTGGCTCTTGGAGGAACCCTTTTTGCTCTTCCATCAGCCATCACTCAAGACTTCAAACAACTCTTTGCGACGATCTTTTCTCTTCCGATTGCGATCTGGACTTCAACACCATCTTTTGCAGATATGGCTATGCTGTCTGAAGATTTCAATGCTGAAAAGATGCCAGGTATCACCCATTTCTACTTTGATGGGGAAGAGTTGACCGTTAAAACGGCTCAGAAATTGCGCGAGCGTTTCCCAAATGCACGCATCATCAATGCCTACGGCCCAACGGAAGCAACTGTAGCTCTTTCGGCTGTAGCCGTAACAGATGAGATGTTAGCTACTTTGAAACGTCTGCCAATTGGTTACACCAAAGAAGATTCTCCAACCTTCATCATTGATGAGGCAGGCAATAAATTGCCGAATGGTGAGCAAGGGGAGATCATCGTATCTGGCCCAGCTGTTTCAAAAGGTTATATGAATAATCCAGAGAAAACAGCAGAAGCCTTCTTCGAATTTGAAGGTCTTCCAGCCTACCATACGGGAGATGTCGGAACCATGACGGATGAAGGCCTTCTTCTCTATGGTGGTCGGATGGACTTCCAAATCAAGTTTAACGGTTATCGTATCGAGCTAGAGGATGTCTCTCAAAACTTGAACAAATCGAAGTATATTGACTCAGCAGTCGCAGTACCGCGTTATAATAAAGATCACAAGGTCCAAAATCTCTTGGCCTATGTCATCTTAAAAGAGGGCGTCAAAGAACAATTTGAGCGCGAAATTGATATCACGAAAGCCATTAAAGAAGATTTAGAAAACATCATGATGTCGTATATGATGCCTTCAAAATTCCTCTATCGTGACAGCCTGCCATTAACACCAAACGGGAAAATCGACATCAAAGGGTTGATTAGCGAGGTTAACAACCGATGATCGAGTTTTTGAAACAGCTCCCTCATTTAGAACACTATGGAACACCGATCTATTTTATCTACCTCATTCTAGCTTTTTTGCCGATCTTTGTGGGCCTCTTTTTCAAAAAGAGATTTCCGGTATATGAAGGACTTGTGAGTCTGATCTTTATCATTTTGATGCTGACAGGTTCGAATCTCAAGCAAATTTATGCCCTGCTCTTTTACGTAGTCTGGCAAATCTTGATTGTGTATTCCTACAAGATCTATCGTCAAAAAGCGGACAATAAGTGGATTTTCTATCTTCATTCCTTCTTGTCTGTCTTGCCCCTGATCTTTGTTAAGGTAGAGCCAGCAATCAAGAATGGGCACCAATCCTTGTTTGGATTTTTAGGGATTTCGTATTTAACCTTCCGAGCTGTCGGAATGATCATCGAAATGCGAGATGGTGTCTTGAAAGAATTCACACTTTGGGAATTCTTACGCTTTATGCTCTTTATGCCGACCTTCTCAAGTGGGCCGATTGATCGTTTCAAGCGTTTTAATGAGGATTATAAAACCATTCCTGAGCGTGAAGAATTATTGGATATGTTGGAGCAAGCTGTTAAGTATATCATGTATGGCTTCCTTTATAAATTTATCCTAGCTCATATTTTTGGCCACTTATTGTTAGGACATGTGCAGACCTATGCCTTGTCTCAAGGTGGATTCTTCAATATCGGAACGCTGGGAGTCATGTATGTTTATGGCTTTGACCTCTTCTTTGACTTTGCGGGCTATTCGATGTTTGCTTTAGCAGCTTCAAATCTGATGGGAATTAAAAGTCCAATCAACTTTGATCGTCCCTTTAAATCACGTGACTTAAAGGAATTCTGGAATCGTTGGCATATGAGTTTATCTTTCTGGTTCCGTGATTTTGTCTTTATGCGTCTCGTGATGGTATTGATGCGCAATAAAGTATTCAAGAGCCGGATTACCACCTCAAATGTTGCCTATATTATCAATATGTTGGTCATGGGCTTCTGGCACGGGGTGACCTGGTACTACATCGCTTACGGGCTCTTCCATGGGCTTGGACTGGTTATCAATGATGCTTGGATTCGTAAGAAAAAGACCATTAATAAAGAAAGAAAAGCAAAAGGATTGGATCCTATACCGGACAATCGTTGGACCAAAGCTTTAGGGATCTTTATCACCTTTAACACAGTGATGCTGTCCTTCCTGATTTTCTCAGGATTCTTGGATCAACAATGGTTTCCAAAATTGAAATAAAAGGAGAATAGAAAAATGGATGTAAAATCACAAGTAATTGAAATTATTGACGAATTGTTTATGGAAGATGTCTCAGACATGATGGATGAGGATCTCTTTGATGCGGGTGTCCTTGATAGTATGGGGACAGTCGAATTGATTGTGGAACTGGAAAATCGCTTTGGCATTCGTGTTCCTGTATCTGAATTTGGACGCGATGATTGGAATACTGCTAACAAGATCGTAGAAGGTGTAACGGAGCTTCAGAATGCTTAAGCGTTTATGGCTGATTTTAGGGCCCGTATTTTGCGCGCTCCTCATGGTAACAGCTTTATTATTCTTTTATCCAATCAATCATAAGCACAACTATACTGAAGAGAAAAAAGCTGCGGTTAGTCTGAATGCAGAAGGATTCAAGAGTCGTACAAAGAAACAAGAAGCACTTTCTGATCCACAGCATCGCTTTGTCCCTTATTTCGGCTCCAGTGAATGGTTGCGTTTTGATGTGGTGCATCCAGCAGTTTTGGCTGAAAAATATGACCGCAATTACAGACCCTACTTTTTAGGAGAACGTGGTGCGGCTTCTTTGAACCAGTATTTTGGGATGCAACAGATTTTGCCAGAACTCAAGGACAATACAGCTGTTTATGTAGTTTCTCCGCAATGGTTCACCAAAAAGGGATACGATTCCTCTGCCTTTCAACAATTCTTTAATAGCGATCAGTTGAATAGCTTTATTGCCAATCATAAACAGGATGCTGCATCCCAGTATGCTGCAAAGCGTCTGTTACAACAGTATCCAAATGTCGCCTTTCAAAGTGTTGTAACGAAAATTTCTCAAGGAAAGAAAATTTCCAGATTTGATCAGTCTTTGAACCAGTTTGTTTCCCACCTTGTCCAACGCGAAGATGCTTTGTTTAGTAATCTTGCAACGCGTACAAACGGGAATTACGATAAGAAGGTCAAAAAACGTCTACAAGATTTACCAGATCAATTCTCATATGAGAAATTGGAAGAAATTGCAACGGCTGAAGCAAAAGTCAAGACCAATAACAACGACCTTGGAATCAGCAATCATTTTTACAATACTCGTTTAAAAATGAAGTTGAAGAAACTAAAAGGTTTCCAAAAAAACGAATCCTATGTTCAATCTCCTGAGTACAATGACTTGCAGTTGGTTCTAGACCAGTTTGCTAAATCTCGGACCAATGTTATCTTTGTCATTCCTCCAGTTAATGCCAAATGGATGAAATACACAGGCTTGAGCCAAGAAAAGTATGAACAGGCTGTTCAAAAGATTCGTTACCAATTGGAAAGTCAAGGATTCACCAATATTGCAGACTTTTCTAAAGATGGTGATCAGCCCTACTTTATGGAAGATACGATTCATATGGGATGGAATGGTTGGCTAGCCTTTGATAAAGCGGTCAATCCCTTTGTCACAAAGGCTGAAAAAGCACCAACTTACCATCTAAATGATCGCTTCTTCAGCAAAGACTGGGCCCAATATAAAGGGACACCAGACGAATTTAAATAATGCTTGATCAAAGGGGGCAGGATCAAATCCTGGCTCCTTGATTTGTGAGGAAAGTGACGAGAAAGTCACAAATAAGCAAGAGAGTTATCCACAGGCTGTGGGAAACTTGCTTGTAAATGGATGAAAGCAAGTCCTGATGCTGACGACGCTTCCTCTTTTGAGGGGGCAAAAGGTGAAAGTTATCCACATTTTTGTGGATAAGTGATAAAAAACAGTGGATAAGTCAGCTGGTTTGTGAAAAGGAGAATAGTGTGAAAAAAATTTGGTTTTACGCAATCGTTCAGGGAATTGTGATCTTTTTTATTGTGGGTGGCATGACCTATGTGCTTAGGGGAGATTTCTTTTTCCGCTACCTATCCCCTATTTTTGGACTAGCAGCAGCTGTCTTGCGATTTGGGACGGCGACTTTAATGAAGGTGCTAGCACCCACTCTCTACGATGATCCCAAAAAGAAAGAAGAGAGCCACGATAACTAAAGAAGTTGGTAACTGAAAAAGTTGAGCTAAAGGCCACTTTCTGCTGGTCTTTATGGTAAAATAGAAGGAAGAATATTAGTTTGGAGATTAATTAGAAATGAAACGTTCAATGTATGCTGGACGTGTTCGTGAAGAACACATTGGAACTCATATTACTTTGAAAGGATGGGTTAGCCGTCGTCGTGATTTGGGTGGTTTGATCTTTATTGATTTACGCGACCGCGAAGGAATCATGCAATTGGTGATCAATCCAGAAACAGTTAGTGCAGAAGTGATGGCCACAGCTGAAAGCATCCGCAGTGAATATGTTGTAGAAGTGACAGGTCTTGTGGAAGCTCGTGAACAAGCGAATCCAAACTTGCCTACAGGAGCAGTAGAACTCAAGGTAGAAACTATTACGGTTCTCAATACCGCAAAAACAACACCATTTGAAATCAAGGACGGTATTGAAGCCAATGATGATACTCGTCTTCGTTACCGCTACTTAGACCTTCGTCGTCCTGAGATGTTGGAAAACCTCAAACTTCGTGCAAAAGTAACCCATTCAATCCGCAATTACTTGGATGAATTAGAATTTATTGATGTGGAAACACCGTTTCTTTCTAAGTCAACTCCAGAAGGAGCGCGTGACTATTTGGTTCCTTCCCGTGTCAATAAGGGGCATTTCTATGCCCTTCCACAAAGTCCTCAGATTACAAAACAATTGTTGATGAATGCTGGATTTGACCGCTATTATCAAATCGTGAAGTGTTTCCGTGATGAGGATTTACGGGGAGACCGTCAACCTGAGTTTACACAAGTCGACTTGGAAACTTCTTTCTTGAGTGATCAAGAAATCCAGGATATCACAGAAGGCTTGATTGCACGTGTCATGAAAGAAACCAAGGGAATTGAAGTAACACTCCCATTCCCACGGATGAATTATGATGACGCTATGGCCTTGTATGGTTCAGATAAACCAGATACACGTTTTGAAATGTTGCTCCAAGACTTGACAGAGCTTGTCAAGGGTGTAGACTTCAAAGTCTTCTCAGAAGCTCCAGCAGTTAAGGCGATTGTTGTCAAAGGTGCAGCGGATCATTACTCTCGTAAAGACATCGATAAATTGACAGAAGTTGCGAAGCAATACGGTGCAAAAGGTCTTGCTTGGGTGAAATATGCTGAGGGTACTTTGAACGGTCCTGTTGCGAAGTTCTTGACAGACTTGACAAGTGACTTGACAGCTGCTTTACAGTTAGAAGACAAAGATCTAGTTCTCTTTGTAGCAGATACTCTTGAAGTAGCCAATGCAACGCTTGGTGCTTTGCGTGTTCGTCTTGCGAAAGAGCTTGACTTGATTGACAACAATCAATACAACTTCCTTTGGGTAGTGGATTGGCCAATGTTTGAATGGTCTGAAGAAGAAGGCCGTTATATGTCTGCTCACCATCCATTTACACTTCCACAAGCTGAAACAGAGCATGAATTGGAAGGAGATCTTTCAAAAGTTCGAGCAATTGCCTATGATATCGTCTTAAATGGCTATGAATTAGGTGGAGGAAGCCTACGGATTAATCATAAAGATTTACAAGAACGGATGTTTAAGGCACTTGGATTTACAAAAGAAGCTGCCAATGAACAATTTGGTTTCTTGTTGGAAGCAATGGATTATGGTTTCCCACCACATGGAGGATTGGCGATTGGTTTGGACCGCTTCGTGATGCTTCTTGCAGGTGAAGATAATATTCGGGAAGTCATTGCCTTTCCGAAGAATAACAAGGCGACAGATCCAATGACACAAGCTCCTTCTGTCGTTTCTGAAAAGCAATTGGATGAGTTAAATCTTCAAGTAGAACTAGCAGAGCAAGAATAGGACAAGAGAGAAAAGGGAAAGTCTAGGAATCAGTTGCTCTAAGATCTTCCTTTTCTTCTAATCGATGGATTGAAAATGAAAAAAATTCGCTTTCATAAGCTATTTCGCTATCATGTGCGGCGACTAGCTTATAACATTAAATTATTGCGCGTGCTGAAGAGCATCTCCCGTGAGAAATACGATGAAAAAGTGTCAGCTTCCTTGCTGTATGGTTTTCTATCAGCGATTGCCGTCAACTTCTTCTTTCAACCAGGACATGTATACTCCAGCGGTGCAACAGGGCTAGCTCAGATTTTATCTGTTCTGAGCCAACGCTTTATTGGCTTTACGATTCCCGTTTCCTTGACCTTTTATGCCATCAATATCCCTTTGATGATTGTGGCTTGGTATCAAATTGGCCATAAATTTACCATCTTTACCTTTATTACGGTTTCGATGAGTTCCCTCTTTATTCAGTTCGTGCCAGTGATTACGTTGACCAACGATCCGATCATGAATGCCCTATTTGGTGGGGTTGTCATGGGAACAGGGATTGGTTTTGCTCTTCGGAACAACATTTCCAGTGGAGGAACGGATATTGTCAGTTTGACGATTCGAAAACGGACAGGAAAGAATGTCGGCAGTATCTCCTTTTTGGTCAATGGGACCATTATGTTGATCGCTGGTCTGACCTTTGGTTGGAAGTATGCTCTTTACTCTATGATTACCATCTTCGTATCGAGTCGAGTAACGGATGCTGTCTTTACCAAGCAAAAACGGATGCAGGCAATGATCGTAACGAGCCAGCCAGATGCCATTATTGAAAAGATCCATAAAAAATTGCATCGTGGAGCAACCATTATCCACAATGCAGAAGGAACCTATAACCATCAGGAAAAAGCGGTTCTGCTGACAGTTATTACGCGTGCAGAGTTTAATGAATTCAAATATATTATGAAAAAAGCTGATCCTCAGGCTTTTATCACCATTTCAGAAAACGTTCATATCATTGGACGCTTTGTGGAAACAGAAGAATAAAAATAAAGGTCACCACATTGTGGTGACCTTTATTTTGTTGATTCAGTTTCGTGGAGAAGGAGCCAACTATGGGCAGGAATAGAAAGTTCCTTTCCTTTAGGAATAGGCGCTTGGAGGTTGGCATGAGGATAGGCAAATAGCAGCTGACTATCGCTCGGATGTTGATAGGTCTTTTCTTGATCACCGATATTGACGAGAATCGTTATTTTTTCACGATCTTTCTCAATCGTGTAGATCAAATGATGATCAGACAACCATTTGACATCACAGTAGTCGCGAATCTCTTGCCCTTTTTTCAAACGAAGGAGTGGCTGTGATTTCCGATAAGCAATCAATTCTTCAAGAAAAGCAATTTCTTCTTGGCATTTTGAAAGGGATGTCCAGTCCAATTGGTTGAGATGATCTGGCATGTTATAGGTGTTGTCTTCGAGCTCTTTTGTGCGGTAAAATTCTTGACCAGCATGGATAAAAGGTACACCTTGGGATAATAATACCAAATGAAGAGCGAGGCGTGAGAGAGCTTTTCGCTCCTCTAGACGAATCTCTTCTTTTTCAAGTTGGAAATAATCAAAAACAGTTGCATTGTCATGGCATTCGACGTACTGAATGGCTTGTTGAGGTTGGATGAAATGAGCAGGTCCTACTTTCCCGACATTTGCTGTTAGGATATTAGAAAAATCATTGGCTGGATGTTGACTATCACGACGGTGATCGGCTAAGAGTGTTCTCTTGACCGTATCCCGGAAGTTATCACTGAAAAAGCCAAAGACTGGTAATCGTTTCGCATTATACTGGTGAGCGAGCTGATCTTCAGAGAAGCCGGTATCCATCTTCCACCCTTCCCCATAGAGATAGATGTTAGGATAGATTTCACGGAGTTCTTCTGCAATCTCTGTCATGGTTTGAATGTCTAGGATTCCCATCAAGTCAAAGCGGAAACCATCAAAGCCGTAGAGGGAAACCCATTGTTTGAGAGATTGTTTGATATAGTGTCTCACCATGGAGCGTTCACTTGCTACGTCATTTCCACAGAAGGTTCCATTGGTCCGCTCTCCCTCTGCATTATAACGGTAGAAATAACCAGGAACGATCTGTTCAAAAGCATACTCATCTGCCTGGTAGACGTGATTGTAGACTACATCCATGATAACACTCAGATTGGCCCGGTGATAGGTGTCGATGGTGTCTTGGAGCTCTAGGATTCGTGCATAAGGATCGTTAGGATCACTCGCATAGCTGCCTTCTGGAACATTGTATTGAACAGGATCATAGCCCCAGTTGTAGGCTTTCCATTGATCCTCTTCATCGACACTACCGAAATCGTAAACTGGAAGTAACTGTACATGGGTAATGCCCAGTTTTTGAAGGTAATCAAATCCAAGGATCTGGCCATTTAGTTGGGGCGATTCTGTCAAGCCTTTAAACTTACCAGGATGCTTAAAGCCAGCCTCTTTTTGGACAGAGAAATCACGAACGCTCATCTCGTAAATGATTGCTTCTGTTGGGTCTAATTGACGAGTGGCACGCGTGATAGGACGTGTGATCTTCTTCCGGTCGATGACCAAGCTATCTCCAGAGTTCGCTAAAGAGGATAGAGCATAGGGATCGTGAATCCGACGTTCTAGGCCATTGACACGAAACTTATAGTGGTAGGCAGCTCCTTCCCAATCCCCTTTGAGCACGAGTTCCCAGACACCGTTTTCTGTACGATTCATCGGATAGACCTGATCTTCGATATGGAGACTCACATCTTGCGAAATCGGTGCCCAGAATTTAAATTGCGTCTGACGTGGTGTGTAGAAACTTCCTAGATCTTCTCCAGTATAGGTGAAGGTTTGATCGAAAATGGGTTTGCGAACGATGTTTCGATAGTGGAGTATAGAAGAATTTCCAGTAGCATCGTAGATGGTGTACTCTTCTCCGAGTTCAAGTGGAATAGGGCTTAAGAAATAGTCTCCTGTGTCAGTCGCTGCACTTGACGTTTTGACAGGGATTAAGGCAAGATGACCTTGGTTCGTTTTCAAATAAAAAGGAAGGATATGCTCCTCTCCCTTTTGGATACGAATGAGGTCTTGGTCATCTAAATAAGCAGTAAATGTAGACATAAAGACTCCTAAAGTTTCGTAATGGTATGGTCAATCAATTGACGGTAGCAGACGGTTTTTCCTTCTTTGTGATCTTTGATGATTTGAAGGATGGTCCGGACAGATTCACGCCCGAGTTCCACCGCATTGATGTCAATATAGGCTTCAATATCGAGTCGTGGCTTGATCGAATCAAAGGAAATAATCGGGATTGTCAGCTGGTGTTCTAATAGGTATTGGCGCACCCCTTCAGCAACGAGAATATCGGTTGTCATGATGGCATCTAACTCTGCTAGGGGAAGGCTCTCCATCATTTGATAAGAATTGTCTTCCAACATAAAACCAAATGAGAAATGAACCAGTTTTTCATCGAGAGGAATCCCTGCTTTTTGGAGGGCTTCTTTATAACCTTCGTAGCGGTCTTGAGATACGAACAGTTCTTTGTTTCCCCCGATAAAAGCAATTTTTCGGTAGTTTTGTTGAATGAAATAATCCGTCGCATCAAATGCAGCCTTGATATTATCATTATCCACTAGCGATACAAAAGGTGAAGCTGCCTTTCCGAGAATGAGGAAGGGGAACTTGTCTTTGATCGCAAATTCAACGAGGGGATCATTCGGGTTGGAATAAAGGAAAATCAAACCATCTACACGATTTCCGTAGATGAGTTGTTTGAGGTTGTCGAGCCGCCGTTCTTCATTTTGCCCCGTACAGATTTGGATGGCATAATCATTGTCTGACGCGATCTGGGTAATCCCTCTTAAAACAGTTGGGAAGAAAGGATTCTGGTAGAAGACGTCACTGTCGATTGGTAGGACCAAAGCAATGACTTGACTAGATTGGCTGACAAGGCTGCGAGCATTAAGATTGGGATGGTAGTCCAATTCGACCATGGCCTCACGGACACGTTTTTTTGTTTCATCACTAATCGTGGATTTGTTTTGGATGACGCGCGTGACAGTTGAAGGCGCGACGCCAGCGAGTTTCGCCACATCTTTGATGGTAACACGCATGAGAAAACCTCCTAGCGGTGATAGTCTGGATCACGGAAGTGGGTCTTATAAAATACCATAGCAAGATAGAGTACAAATAAGACATTTTGGATCATGATCGTCGTAGTAAATACTTGATGGAATAGTAAACTGATGAAGACACTCAGTAAAATAGGGAGTCCCAAGCAATTCAGAATACAATTGAAACATTCCTTGAAAGTTTGTAGTGAAAAGAGTCGAGATTTTCGTGTCAAGTAGAGGAAGAAAGATGCCCCTACGATGAGAATCAAATAATTGACTGTCGATAAGAAGCCAGAGAAAATCACGAGAAAGAGACTGACAGGGAGTCGATTGTCGCGAAACCAATCGCTAGAGATAGCTTGAGTGAAGCTTTTTTTATCCCGAAGGCTCTCTTGATTAATAGCCTGGTATGAGACTGTAGCGAGTTCTTTATTCTCTTTTGAGATAATCAATTGTTTGCGATCAAAATGGAGTGTTAACTCCTTGCCTTCACTAGCCTTTGCCTCTTGGCCTAAGATAACCTGTCCTTTTGAAGTCTTGTGTACAGGGTTAGTCCCTGTATAGGTGAGCTCTTGGTCTTTGATCACGACGTGTTCTTGGATATCTTTCATAACGTCTGTTGATAAAGGATCAAACACATCGCTGACAAAGGTTGTCAAAGGATAGGTTTTGAGTTGAGCATTTTGCAGAGCCACAGGTAATAGTGTGATAGAGATTAGAAAGAAAGAAGTAAAAATCATTTGGAACCAGCTCAGTTTTTTGCGGTTTGCAAAAGAAGAGCGGAAATTGAAGATACTTGCGAAATAATTAAAAGGATAGGGCATAAGATGACCTTTCTAAATATAAGAGTATCAGAAATGCAAAGAGAAATCTCTTTGCATTGATTTTATTCTTAACGAAGGGTAGTAAAGCATCCACCATACTACCCTCAACTTAAAAATAAAATGTGCTTGAAATAAGATTCTATTTTATCCTTTATCTCCACCAGCTGTCAAGCCTGAAACAAAGTTCTTTTGTAGGAAGAAGAATAAGATACAGATTGGAACCGCGATCAAAATAGCACCGGCTGCAAAGAAGGCGATTTTTTGATTTTTTTGGTCACTGATAAAGGTTTGAAGACCAACGGCTACCGTATAGTTCACTTCGTCACGAAGCAAGAATTTAGACAAGATATAGTCTCCGAAAGGCCCCATGAAAGCCCAAAGTGCTTGAACGGCAATCATTGGACGAACAAGAGGAAGGACGATTTGCCAGAAGCGACGGAAGTGTCCAGCTCCATCCAATTTCGCAGATTCATCGAGGGAAATTGGAACAGTATCAAAGTATCCCTTCATCAACCAGGCATTCATTGGAATACCACCACCAACATAAAGGAAGATCAAGAACCAAGGTTGGTTCAAGGCATTCAGCATCAAAGCCATAACGAAGAAGGCTGTGAGGGCTGCCATGGTTGGGACCATTTGAATAATCAAGAAGAAGACCAAACTTTGTTTACGCGCCAAGAAATTGTAACGGCTGTATGCGTAACCTGCGAAGGTAACGATACTTGTTTGTACAATCATGGTGATAATGGCGATAACCAAGGTGTTCATATACCAAGTGCCATAATGGGTTTCAGAGAAAAGTTTTGAGAAGTTATCAAAACTAAGATTGCCACTAAAATCAAGTGTAAAGGCACTGACATTCCCTGATTTGAAGGCTGATAGAACCGTAATCAACAATGGATAAATGATAACGATTGAAAGAACCACCATGTACAGGTAAGTCAAGAAATGATTGAGGCGGCGTTTAAATTGAACTGAATTTTTCATTTTATACATCCTCCATATCAAATGCATGTAGTTTCTTGAAGGCAACCATAGAGATTGAGATCACAATCACAGAGATAATCAAGGTTACCGCTGCAGCCATTGAATATTGAGGAGAAGAATTGGTTGTCAACTTGTAGATCCATGAGATCAAGATATCTGTAGATCCGGCGTTTCCTCCGACAGAACCAGGTCCCCCATCGTTAAACAAGTAAATGATGGAGAAGTTATTAAAGTTGAAGGTATATTGACTGATCAAAGTTGGAGCTGCAACAGCCATAATCATTGGGAAAGTGATGCTGCGGAATTTTTGCCAACCGTTGGCACCATCAATATAAGCAGCTTCGTAAAGATCGTTTGGAATAGATTGAAGAATCCCTAAAGTCAAGACGTAGATGTAAGGGAAGCCGAGCCAACCTTGCATCATAATCAAAGCAATTTTTGTCCAGGTAGGATCTGTTTTCCAAGGAATCAAAACGCCATCTAAGAATGGGAAGATCTTCGCAAACAATGGGATAACTTGTGCATTGATAGCACCGACACTATCGTTAAACATATTTGAGAAAGTTAGGATAGTGATGAAGGCTGGAACAGCCCAAGGAAGCAAGAAGATAACCCCAAAGATTCGTTTTCCTTTTACGAATGGTTGGTTTGCAACAATAGCGGTCAAGATACCGAGTACGATTTGAAGAGTAGAAGCTGCGAGGGCCCAAATCAAGGTCCAGCCAAGAACCGATGTAAAGGCTGAGCGGAAGGTACTCAAGGTCCACATATTAGTGAAGTTTTGGAACCCGATCCAATCAAGCAAGGTTGTTGGAGCGGTATGTTTGAAGTCGTAGTTGGTAAAGGCGATCATCAAAGTTACTAAAACTGGGAAGATAATCGCAAATGTCATAGCAATGTATGAAGGAATAATCAATAAATATGGGAAGCCATTTTCATAGATGGCTTGAACCATTTCTTTCAAGGTTTTTGGAACGGCAATCCCGTTGTTGATGCGTTTAGCAACTGTTCCAGCATCCTTAATATTTAAGGCATAAAATAGGAAGTAAACAACAGTGATGATCAAGTGGAAGGCGCCACGAATCAAGATAAAGAGAGAATTATCTTGTCCACGGACGGTTCCAAGTGTAACCAATTTCGCTAATTCTCCAGCTCCAATTCCTAGGAAATAGGCGAGAAAGAGAATGGTTACGGCAAGAAAAATATAGCCTTTGGTTTTTTGTTTGTTATAAATTTGCCCAAGACCCGGGATCAAAGAGAGCCACATAGCCTTTTTAGGGTTTTGTTCTGTAGTCATTCAAATCTCCTTATAATGTCCTTGCTAGAGAGCAAGAAGACAAGTCAGACAGTAAGTTGTGCTTGAAAATTGAACATAAGAGGTTGGGACTTTGTCTCCAACCTCTTACTCACACCTAAAAACTGTCTTATTTGCTACCGAATTTTTGTTCGATGGTTTCTTTAATCAATTTCACTGCATCGTCAGCAGATGCTTTTGCAGATTTTTTACCACTTACAGCATCGAAAAGCATAGTAGCAGCTGGATCCCAAACAGCACTCATTTCTGAGATATTTGGCATTGGTTGAGCATTCTTGAATTGATCAACAACGGCAGTTGTCAATTCATCGTTTTTGCTAACCGCATATTTACGAGCTTCTGTGTTGGCAGGAACTTCATTGGTCTTGTCAAACAAAGCTTTTTGTTGGTCAGTACTTGTCAAGAAGTCAATGAATTTTTGAGCGCCATCAAGGTTTTTCGCACCTGCAGGGATAACCCAAGCTTTACCACCACCAAAGGCAGAGTATTGTTTTCCGTTTGGAAGAGTTGGAATCGTTGCGACACCGTAGTTTACTTTAGCTTCTTTCAATGAAGCAGCTTTCCAAGGACCATCGATGATAGCAGCTGTTTTACCTTCTTGGAATTGTGTTTGGATGAAGTTAGCAGCAGCTTTTGTATCTTGCAAACCTTTTGGCCATTTAGCATACCAAGTTTTTGCATATTCGATACCATCGATAGAACCTTGGTTGTTCAATCCAATATCTTTAGGATCTGTACCGTCTTTACCAAACACATAACCGCCGTTACCTGAAAGTAAACCGTAAGTGTAGTAGAAGTTTGTCCAGTCAGCTAAGAAGGCAGTTGTTTTACCAGGTTCGCTAGCGAAGTCGTACTTGCTATCTTTTGCAAGATTTTCAAGATCACCAAATGTTTTTGGAGCTTCGCTTACAAGATCTTTGTTATAGTAGAGAACCAATGTTTCGATGACAGCAGGTGCACCGTAAACTTTACCACCGTTTGTTACAAGAGCTTCAGTTGTTTTATCTGTATGGCTATCTTTGTTTAATGTCACTTCAGCCAATTGACCATCGCTACCAAGACCACCTACACGGTCGTATGGAGCCATCATTACGTCTGGAGCTTTTTTAGATTGGTTATCAAGAGAAAGGTTATCCAATCCACCAAGAGCATCACCAGTCTTGATGTTAATTTTTACGCCATTTTCTTTTTCAAAAGCTTTTGCAGCTTCTTCAACATAAGATTTGTAGCCTTTGTCTACATAGACGTTGATTTCTTTACTTGCCTCAGAAGAACCTGATGAGTTATTGCTACAAGCAGCAAGTAAGAAGCCGGCAAAACCAACTGTACCAAGTACAGCAGCACTACGTAAAATTGTACGTTTCATGATTTATTCCTCCTAAAGAATAAAAAAAGATAATAATTAGAAACCGTTTTAGACAAACGTTTTCCTAAAACGTCTTAAGTATATCACAAGGCGAAAACGTTTGCAAGTAGTTTTAAACAATTTTTTTAAAAATATTTTAATTCCGAACTTTCTTCTATAAAATGCATCAAATTTGTTGACATTAGCCAAAGGAAAGAATACACTAAGGGGGTGAGGACATTCTGAAAAAAGTTAAAAAAGTTTTTAAGAAATCCCTTGCAGAAAATAGGGAAAAAGTTTATAATAACATGGTACGCAAACGTTTTCGCAAAAATTGCGTAAACTGAGTTGCGCCTGTTCGATTTTTAACAAAGAGTAGAGCCGCTTGAGAGCTGGATACGACTCTGCAACGATACCCATACCGTGCACCGAATCGCAGGCTTCAAAGAAATAAAAAAAGGTGGTAACCCATGAAAAAACGTCAAAGTGGTGTTTTGATGCACATTTCTTCCCTTCCTGGACAATACGGGATCGGATCATTCGGTCAATCAGCATATGATTTTGTTGATTTCCTCGTTCGGACCAAGCAACGTTACTGGCAAATCTTGCCGCTTGGTACAACTAGTTATGGAGATTCTCCATACCAATCTTTCTCAGCTTTTGCTGGGAACACTCATTTTATTGATTTCGATCTTTTGATTGAACGAGGTTTGTTGACAGAAGCAGATCTTAAAGGAGTGGACTTTGGTCAAGATCCTACTCAAGTGGATTATGCAAAGGTTTTCGAACAACGTCGTCCGCTACTTGAAAAAGCCGTTGCGAACTTCTTGAAATCAGGTGATCAAAAAGAATTCCAAGCCTTTTGCGAAGCCAATGCTTCTTGGTTGGAGCTCTTCGCAGAATACATGGCTATTAAAGAACACTTTGATTTGAAAGCTTGGACAGAGTGGCCAGATGCAGCTATTCGTGCGCGTGAGCCAAAAGCTTTGGCTAAATACCGTGAAGAATTGGCTGATCAATTGACTTACCATCGTGTAACTCAATTCTTCTTCTTCCAACAATGGTTGGCCTTGAAAGCTTATGCCAACGACCACCACATTGAAATTGTGGGAGATATGCCAATCTATGTAGCGGAAGATTCAAGTGACATGTGGGCTAATCCTCATCTCTTCAAAACAGATGAAAACGGAAAAGCAACTTGCATTGCAGGATGCCCGCCAGATGAGTTCTCAGCAACTGGTCAACTTTGGGGGAACCCAATCTATGACTGGGAAGCAATGGACAAAGATGGCTACCAATGGTGGATTGAACGCTTGCGTGAAAGCTTCAAGATCTATGACATCGTTCGGATCGACCACTTCCGTGGTTTCGAATCATACTGGGAAATCCCTGCTGGTTCTGAAACTGCAGCACCAGGTAAATGGGTCAAAGGTCCTGGCTACAAACTCTTTGCAGCCGTGAAGGAAGAGCTCGGTGATTTGAACATCATCGCTGAGGACCTTGGCTTTATGACGGATGAAGTTATTGAGCTTCGCGAACGTACTGGTTTCCCAGGAATGAAGATTCTTCAATTCGCCTTCAATCCTGACGATGAAAGTATCGATAGCCCTCACTTGGCACCAAACAACTCTGTGATGTACACTGGAACACATGATAACAACACAGTTCTTGGATGGTACCGCAATGAAATCGACGATCCAACTCGTGAGTATCTTGCTCGTTATACCAACCGGAAAGAGTACGAATCTGTACCGCATGCTATGCTTCGCACCGTCTTTGCTTCCGTCAGCTTCATGGCGATTGCTACGATGCAAGACTTGCTTGAGTTAGATGGCTCAGCTCGGATGAACTTCCCATCTACTCTCGGTGGTAACTGGTCATGGCGAATGACAGCGGATCAATTGACTCCAGCTGTCGAGCAAGAATTGCTTGATTTCACTACGATCTATCGTCGTGAAAACAAAGACTTGAAAAAAGAAGTTAAGAAAGCAAAAAAATAATCTTTCCCCCCTATTAAAATTGTTGAAACAAAGGAGACTCCCAACATGGAATCATTACAAAAATATGTGATTGATCATCATCAAAAAACAATTGCTGAATGTTCAAATGAAGAATTGTACATTGCCTTGCTAAATTACACGAAGCAAGCAAGCGCTCAAAAGAAATTAAATACTGGTAAGAAAAAAGTTTACTACATCTCAGCTGAGTTCTTGATCGGTAAACTCTTGTCTAACAACTTGATCAACTTGGGTCTTTACGACGATGTTAAAAAAGAATTGTCAGATGCTGGTAAAGACTTGATCGAAGTCGAAGAAGTGGAATTGGAACCATCACTTGGTAACGGTGGTTTGGGACGTTTGGCAGCCTGCTTTATCGACTCTATCTCAAGCCTTGGTTTGACAGGGGATGGGGTTGGTTTGAACTACCACTTTGGTTTGTTCCAACAAGTCCTTAAAAACAACCAACAAGAAACGATTCCAAATGCATGGTTGACTGACCAAAGCTGGCTCGTTCGTTCAAGCCGTAGCTACCAAGTGCCATTTGCACACTTCACATTGACTTCTACCCTTTATGATATCGATGTCCCTGGTTACAAGATTGAAACCAAGAACCGTTTGCGTTTGTTCGACTTGGATTCAGTTGATTCATCTATTATTGAAGATGGTATTAACTTTGACAAGACAGATATCGCTCGCAACTTGACCCTCTTCTTGTACCCAGATGATAGTAACCGTCAAGGGGAATTGCTCCGTATCTTCCAACAATACTTCATGGTATCAAACGGTGCACAATTGATCATCGACGAAGCCATCGAAAAAGGAAGCAACTTGCATGACCTTGCTGACTATGCTGTTGTCCAAATCAACGATACTCACCCATCAATGGTCATCCCTGAATTGATCCGTCTTTTGACAGAACGTGGTATTGGAATGGATGAAGCCATCTCTATCGTTCGTAGCATGACGGCTTACACTAACCACACAATCCTTGCAGAAGCCCTTGAAAAATGGCCACTTGAATTTTTGCAAGAAGTGGTTCCTCACTT
Organism: Streptococcus parasanguinis; assembly: GCF_016648925.1. Lineage (GTDB taxonomy): Bacteria > Bacillota > Bacilli > Lactobacillales > Streptococcaceae > Streptococcus. The sequence continues at coordinate 79,497 of NZ_JACLQX010000008.1, forward strand.
GGTTCCAATCATTGAAGAATTGGACCGCCGTGTTCGCGCTGAATACAAAGATCCAGCTGTTCAAATCATCGATGAGAATGATCGCGTACACATGGCGCACATGGATATCCACTATGGATTTAGCGTAAACGGGGTAGCAGCACTTCACACAGAAATCTTGAAGAATTCTGAGTTGAAAGCCTTCTACGACATTTACCCTGAAAAATTCAACAACAAAACAAACGGTATCACATTCCGTCGTTGGCTCATGCATGCCAACCCAACCTTGTCACACTACTTGGATGATATCCTCGGACGTGACTGGCACCATGACGCATCTAAATTGGAAGACCTTCTTTCTTATGAAGATAAAGATGCAGTCAAAGCAAAATTGGAAAACATCAAGTCTCACAACAAACGGAAATTGGCTCGTTTCTTGAAAGACCATCAAGGTGTGGAAATCAATCCTAACTCTATCTTTGATACCCAAATCAAACGTCTCCACGAATACAAACGTCAACAAATGAACGCTTTGTATGTGATCCACAAATACTTGGACATCAAAGCTGGAAATATCCCTGCTCGCCCAATCACTGTTCTCTTTGGTGGTAAAGCAGCTCCTGCCTACACCATTGCACAAGATATTATCCACTTGATCCTTTGCTTGTCTGAAGTGATTGCAAACGATCCAGCAGTAGCTCCACACTTGCAAGTCGTTATGGTAGAAAACTACAACGTGACTGCTGCAAGCTACTTGATTCCAGCTAGCGATATTTCTGAGCAAATCTCCCTTGCTTCTAAGGAAGCTTCAGGTACTGGTAACATGAAATTCATGTTGAATGGTGCGTTAACACTTGGTACTATGGATGGAGCAAACGTGGAAATCGCTGAATTGGTTGGACGTGACAACATCTACATCTTCGGTGAAGATTCAGAAACTGTAATCGATCTATATGAGAAATCAGCATACAAATCAGCGGACTTCTATGAACGTGAAGCTATCAAACCATTGGTAGACTTCATTATCAGCGATGCCGTTCTTGCAGTTGGTAACAAGGAACGCTTGACTCGTCTTCACAAGGAATTGATCAACAAAGACTGGTTCATGACTCTTCTTGACTTGGAAGACTACATTGTAACCAAAGAACGCATGTTGGCTGATTACGAAGACCGTGATGCATGGTTGGATCAAGTTATCGTAAACATTGCTAAAGCAGGATTCTTCTCATCTGACCGTACGATCGCTCAGTACAATGAAGATATCTGGCACTTAAACTAATCATTAGTTGTTAGACCAAGGTCCATAAGACCTTGGTCTTTTTCATTACTTCTCATTTGGGAGAAGAAATGGAGCTAGTTTAGGGAATGGACACTCTGCAAAAAGTGTTGTTTTTTTGAATTTTGCAACCCCTAAAGGGAAAAAATTACATAATTTTTATTTCAGTCTTCAAATCTAATTTATTGGTATAAAAAAATACTTCCCTTTAAAAAGCCTTTCGGTGAAATTTATAAAAAGAGAAAGTGTCTTAAAAACCCTTGAAAATAAAGGATTTTTTCACAGGCGTTTGCATATATTTTCAACTAAAGATGGGGAAGGCAAGGAAAGTTTGGGGATTCAAGTTGTTATATATTTAAAGTAAAATAAAAAATTAAATTGACAAATATATAAAAATGGTTGATTGTGATACAATGAAGTTAACTGGAAGTAGCATATTTTTGCCTCTACAGTGAGATTTTTTTAAACAAAAAAGGAGAGTTTTGAAAATGAAAAGCTATCGTGAACATGTTTCGAAGCAGGAAAAATTTTCAATTCGTAAGTTATCAGTCGGTGTTGTTTCATTGGCCATCGCTGGATTGGCTACTGTTAATACCTACGGAGCAGAAGTGAAAGCAGATGAAGCAACAGCGCCTGCAACTGAAGCGACTACTACGGATACAGCAACAAGCGATGCAGCTGTTTCAACAAGTTCTAAGTTGACTTCTACAACTGTGATAGAAGGAAATAAAACAGTTACGACTACTTATGTAGAATCGCCAGAACTTGAAAAAGCCAAAGCTGATGCAGCTACAGAAGGTGTGACCGTTACAGAAGAAGCTGAAAAAGTCCAACCATCTATCGCAGCAGCAGAAGCAGATAATAAAGCTCAAACAGCTGAAATCAACACAGTCGTTGAAAACTACAAAAAGGCAAAAGCTGAGTATGAAGCAAAATCTCAAGAAATCACATTGATTGAAAAGAGAAATGCAGAAGCAGAAGCGGCTTACAAGAAACAAGTAGAAGACTACAATACCCAACAAGCAGCTTATGATAAAGCTCTAGAAGAGTACAATACTAAAAAGGCAGCCTACGATGCTAAAGTAGCAGAAAAAGCAACAGCGGATAAGGCGAATGCAGAAGCAAAAGCTAAGTATGATGCAGAAATGGTTACTTACAACGCAGCCTTGTCTGAATATAAGACAAATAAGGCTTTGTATGATGCCGCTCTAGCAGAATACAACACGAAAAAAGCAACCTATGATGCTAAAGTAGCTGAGAAAACACAAGCAGAAATTACGGATAAGGCTGCTCAAGAACAATACCAGAAAGATCTTGCAGCTTATAATACTGCTTACGAAAAATATCAAACTGATTTAGCAGCTTATAATACGGCTAAAGCAGCCTACGATGCTAAAGTAGCAGAAAAAGCAGCAGCGGATAAGACCAATGCAGAAGCTAAAGCTAAGTATGAAGCAGAAATGGCTGTTTACAATACAGCTAAAGCGCAATACGATAAAGATTTACAAGAGTACCAAGCTAAGAAAGCACAGTACGATAAAGATAAAGCAGCTTATGATCAATTGGTAGCGAAGAAGGCGGAAGAAGATGCTGCTAAAGCTAAGTATGAAGTTGAGCTTGCAAAATACAATGTAGACTTAGAGCAATACGGCAAAGATTTTGCTACTTATCAAACAAAACTTGCTGAATATCAAACAGCTTTGGCACAGTACAAAGATGCTAAAGAAGCCTATGATAAATACATGAACGATAATGGTTTCCAAGATCTCAAAGATGTAGAAACCGTTCAAGATTTGACCTTCCAACGTGAAGGTGATGCTATTCATACCATTGACGGCATCAGTACTTACCTCACTCGTGCTGCTCAAGATCGTTTAAATACAAGCAATGTGCATCAATATGATTCCAATAAATTGGAAGCTTCAGATATTGTAGCGACTAGTCCTTGGGCCAATAATGAAACTGAGTATATTCAAGTTAAGGAGGGCGATAAATTTGTTGTCACTTATGACAACTTGAATCAGTCCAGCATGCGTGAAAATAAAAAGGATATGCATCCAATCAAGCGCGTAATTTACCGCTATGAGATTTTGAGCCTTCCATCAAATAATGGCAAAGGGATTGCAGCAGTCAGTGCAGACCCAACTAAAACCCTTACGGTTGGAGCTTCAACAGACCAAAACAAACCCGTTAAGGTTGCTGTTGATGTTGAATTCTATGACGGTAATGGCAATAAGTTTGATTTGACCCAACACAGTGCGATTGTAGCGTTGAACTCCCTCAACCACTGGACAGGTGCTTCTTATGTAGAAAGTGGGGATAAACCACGTGCTCTTACAGTAGAAGCCAAGGATGTGAATGGAAACACTGTACGTGGCACTTGGAATCCGTATGCAGATGGTTCTTCCATGAGCATTGAGAACAATGCGGTTGTTGTGAAAAATGGAACAGCTGACTTTGGTACTGCGGATGTCACTATCTCTGCTGAAAATCCAATCAAGATTGTAGCTCAAAAAGCAACATTTAATGGCAGTGAATTTGTAGTTAGTGAAGAAACTGTGATTGATGCAACATCTGTTAATGCTTCGGGTGGAGGAAATGGACATTCTATCGGTACAGTTGAATATACATTTAAGGAAAAAGAAGGTGATAAAGAAAAAGACGATGTGATCGGTTCTTATACGATTGATCCAACTTCAGGACATATCATCTTTACTCCTAAGAAGAAATTTGAAAACGTGGAACACAAAGAGTCTGTAAATATTGGAGATAATAAATTTATTCAAATTCCAAACTCAAGTGTTTCTTATGACTCTGCTACTAAAGAAGTAACTTCCTTTAAAGATAACCAATATATTGAACATGGTTCGGTCTTTAATGGGGAATCATCCGCGACTCTTCGTGGATGGGATGACCCATCTTCTCCATACCTCTATTATGGTGGAGCAGGCTTGAAGATGTCTGATGGTCACTTGGAATTTACGGCCAAAGGAGCTAATGCGGCTGGACAACCGACCGTATACTGGTTTGCCATCAACTCAAATGTTGGTATTCCAAAAAATCCAGGTGAAGAACCGAAAGAGCCAACAAAACCAACCGAACCAAAGGCTCCAACCCCACCAACAATTACGGTTGAAAAATTACCTGCGTTGCCAGAAGAACCAACTCCGCCAACAGCACCTACAGCTCCAACAGAACCTACTTATACGGTTGTAACAGTTGATGCGAAAGCTCCAACTCCACCAACTGAACCAAAGGCTCCAACTCCACCAACCCCAACAGTTGTGGAAGTGCCTGCAGAGCCAACGAAACCAGAAGAACCTAAATCACCAACTCCGCCAACAGCACCTAACTACACTGTGATTACGGTCGATGTGGAGGAACCAAAAGCTCCAACTCCACCAAAAGCTCCAACCCCACCGACTCCTGAAGTCGTTCCAAATACGAATCCGGTGAAACCGGAAGCTGAAGTGAAATGGCATAAGAATAAAGTGGTAACGGAAACAGATATTCCAACCCCACCAACACCAGTTCCTCCAACTCCACCAACTCCATACAACCCACCAACACCAATTGTTCCACCTACACCAATCGTTCCACCAACTCCAGAGGTTCCAACCGAACCAACTCCTGAAGTTCCGGAACAGCCTGTACAACCTGCGCAACCACAAACACCTGCGCTTCCAAATACAGGTACAGAAAGCTCAACTGCAGCTGTTCTTGCAGGTGCGATGGCTGGATTGCTTGGATTGGGTCTTGCACGCAAGAAAAAAGAAGATTAATTCTTGTTTCTTTCGTTCATTCATCTAAATAAAGAAAGTCAGAAGGTAAGTCCTTCTGACTTTTTTGATGGAGTGATGACCAAATAGTTGAGAAATAGAACAGAATAGTTTTTGGATAAGGAGAGGAAATGGCTTTTATAGACCGAATCGTGTCGAAATGAAGCAGAATAGAAATGGATGACACAAGAAGAAGAGAATGAGGTATACTGGTGGTGTTCGAATGAAAGTTTATAGGACTCCGTTATATCTCTAATCATTCCAATGATACAGTTGCGATGGCTTTTCATCTTTTGCACACATTATTTTCCAAATGAATTTCATTTGAACGTATCAGTAATCAGGCAAGTGCTTCCACGGTTTTGAGGTGCTTGCCTTTCTATCTGTATCGCGATATAATAGGGTGTAAGAAATGAAAAGGAGTTTGTATGAAAAAGAAACCTATCTATCTTTACATCTTGTTATTTTTCTCTACGGTTGGAACCCTAACATCAGCTGTCTCAACCTTTGGAGCTTCAAAGAGCTTTGAGCTGACAGATGATTTTGCTAAACAACTTGGTTTAACAACGGCTCAAGACAAGGCTGACTATGTGACATATTATGAGAAATCAGCCCAACTCAATCAGTCTCCACTAGCCTTTTTATTTGTTTCCCTGATTCTGATTGCCTTGCTTGCAACTTTCTATTTCCTCTTTATGAAGCAGGATCTGTTAACAACACATTATACTTATATGGGACAGATTTTGTTAAGTCAAGCTTTCTCTTTTTATAATTATTTTGCAGGACGTCCGCTATTGGCTAGTTTTTCAAACCAAGCACTTCGTCAACGATATCTGGCATCTTCGTCCCTTGCTTTGTTACTCTTGACGGCGTTTGCTCTTCTTTTCTTTGGAATTATTTTGTATAAAACCTTGCGTTTGAGAAAAGCTCAAGCTAGGGCATAATAGATAAGTTTAGATGGAGCTCTCTTAGAGGATAAGAGAGCTTCTTGATTGGAGAAAAAAGATGAAAGTATCCTTTGTTTATATTAGTCTGAGTGGGAATACAGAGAGTTTTGTCCGTCGCTTAAGTGACTATTTGCTGGAAGCCCATCCCGGACTTGAAATCGAGAAAGTTCATGTGAAAGACCTGGTCAAAGAGGGCCAGCCCTTCTTTGAAATGACCAATCCTTTTATCACTTTTTTGCCTACCTATTTGGAGGGTGGAAATGGTGTTGACAATGGCGATGTGGAAATTTTGACGACAGATGTCGCGGATTTTATTGCTTATGGAGACAATGCCAGCAAGTGCTTAGGAGTGGTTGGATCAGGCAATCGGAATTTTAACAATCAATATTGTTTAACCGCTAAGCAATACAGCCAACGCTTTGGTTTCCCTAAGTTAGCCGATTTTGAAATGCGGGGGATGTTGGGAGATATTAAAAAAGTAGCTGCCATTGTAGAAGATTTGTATCATCTTTAAAATAAAGAGAGTGGGACAGAAATCGGTAATTCGTTAGAATTCGATTTCGTCGTCCCACCTCCGCACAGTTGAGTAGGGCT
>NZ_JACLQX010000009.1:0-82809 GCF_016648925.1 Streptococcus parasanguinis
TACAGCCCTACTCAACTGTGCGGAGGTGGGACGACGAAATCGAATTCTAACGAATTACCGATTTCTGTCCCACTCTCGTTGATTTTGTACTAGAGTTGTCTATCAGCGTTTAGACCATGTTTTAGGGAGGAAGAGTAGAATCATTGGATAGATTTCAAGCCGTCCGGCAATCATGGCTAAGGAAAGTAACAGTTTTGAAATCGGACTAAAGATGGAGAAGGTTTGACCTGTTCCAATCATAGGTCCAATGTTGTTGAAACAACTAAAGACAGCGCTGACAACCGTCATGAAGTTATTATTGTCTAGACTGACTACAAAGAGTAGGCCGATCGTGATAAAACTGTATATTGTAAAGTACTTGAGGATCTGATGCTGTGTATCCTTATCCAATACCGTATCATTGACATGCAAGGTCAGAACGCGATTCGGAGACAAGGTCGAAAGAACCTGATTTTTTGCGATTCGCCATAAGGTCAAGCACCGAATGACTTTAAGCCCCCCAGCGGTCGATCCAGCAGAACCACCGATGACCATCAGCATCAAGAGGATAAACTGAGAAAAGAGAGGCCATTTTTCCGTCGTTCCATAACCAAAACCGGTAGTGGTGATGATATTGGAAACTTGGAAGAAGGAAATCTCAAAACTCTTAGCGACATTGGCATAGAGATGAAGGACATTGTAGGCGATCAAGACACTGGACACGAGGACGATGGTGATGTAGGTCCGCAATTCCTCATCTTTAAAGAAGGCCTTGAATTTTCGGATCATGAGGAAGTAGTAGAGGTTAAAGTTAACCCCGAAGACTAAAACCCCGATACTGACCAAATAGGTGATTAAACTACTATTGTAGTGGGCAATTCCGTCGTTAAAAACGGTAAAGCCCCCGGTTCCAGCCGTCCCCATGGCGATGACAAAACTATCATAAAGGGGCATGCCAGCAAGGAAATAAAGAACCACAAAAAGGAAGAACAAGCCCAAGTACAAGAAGTAGAGGATTTGAGCTGTGTTTTTTAATTTGGAAACGACCTTGCCAAACACTGGACCAGGAACCTCCGCCTTCATGACTTCAAGGTGGCTGTTCTTATTATTGTCCATAATGGCAAGGGCGAAGACCAATACTCCCATCCCTCCAATTAAGTGGGTGAAACTGCGCCAAAAGAGGAGAGAATGGCTGAGGGCACCTACATCATCTAAAATCGTTGCCCCTGTTGTTGTAAAGCCAGAGCTGACTTCAAAAAAGGCGTCGATAATGTTGGGGATTTGCCCCGAAAAGACAAAGGGAAGGGCACCAAAGAAGGACCAGAGGATCCAACAGAGTGCTACAATCAGGACTCCTTCTTTAGCATAGATGTGAAAGTCCTTTGGTTTGTGAAAACTACCAAGGAGCCCCAGCCCAAGTAAGATGGCCATGGTTGCCCCAATTGAGACAAAAACCTTGGCAGGTTCCTGATAGATTGCAGCGACCACTAAGGGAACGATCAGGAGCGCTGCCTCGATTAAGAGGAGCTTGGACAAGAGGTAACGAATCATGCTTCTATTCATCAGGTTTACCTCTCAACTAAATCGTAGATTTTAGTGACATTTTGAATCAAGGTGGTTACGATAATCCGATCTCCTACCATCAAACGGTCATCTCCATTTGGGAAAATAGCCTTGCCGTCTCGAATAATGGCAGCGATCAAGACGCCTTTTTTCAATTTCAATTCAGAGAGGGGATATTGGGTTAGTTTATTGTCTTCCTTAATTTGGAACTGCAAGGTTTCAATCCGGCCGTTTGCGACATGGTGCAAGGCTTCTAGGTTTGAGAACTGTGCATTGTAGCGTCCACGAATAAAGTGCATAATGGTATCTACAGCGATGCGTTTTGGCGTAACGATACTGGTCATATCTTGATCGCCAATGATCTCCAACAGACTAGTTCGGTTGACCTTGGTAATGTTCTTTTTGACTCCGACAGAATTTAAGAACATGGAGGTGATGATGTTTTCTTCATCGACCCCTGTCAAAGTAGCCACAGCATCGAAGTTATTGGCACTCTCTTCTAAAAGAATGTCTTTAGCAGTTCCGTCTCCATGGACGACATAGAGATCAGGAAATTCCTGGCTAAAGAATTCCGCTCGTTCACGATTGACTTCTAAAACCTTGAGATCGATCTTGCGGCGCACATCTTGAAGAATATTGAGTAGGTAGTAGGCAATTTTCCCAGCACCAATGATCATCATGCTCTTAATGACTTGAGGACGAACATTGTTGTGGAAAAGAACGACCTCGATCCGGTTACCTGTTACGAAAATCTTGTCTTGAGGTTGCAAGACAAAATCCCCGTTTGGAATGGTGAGTTCGTTGCCACGCTCGATTGCGCAAACAATGACATTTCCGTATTTCTTCCGGAATTGGGAGAGGCTCATATTGCAGAGATTGCTATCTGGCTTGATCTTAAATTCCATCAAGGCTACCCGACCATTGGCAAAATGCTCCACAGAAAGGGCATTTGGGAAGTCAATGATATTGGCAATATAACGTGCTGTCAGCAATTCCGGATTGACAACTAGGGAGAAGCCCAAGATATTTTTTTCCTTGAAGTAGGAATTAGAATATTCCGGATTCCGTACCCGAACGATGGTCTCTTTGGCTCCCATTTTTTTAGCCAAAACAGCAGAGACCATATTCACTTCATCGTACTCGGTCATGGAAATGAAGATGTCGCAGTCTTCAACATCCGCTTGCTCCAAGATCTTGAAATTTGCCCCATTTCCTAAAATTCCAATGATATCAAATCGTTTGGTAATATGGTTAAGAACGGATTCGTCTTTTTCGATCAAAATAACATCGTGGTTTTCAGCAACGAGAGAACGACAAAGGGCCGTTCCGACCTTTCCTCCACCAACAACAATAATTTTCATAGAATACCTCCAGAGTATGCTTCTATCATACTCTATTTTCAAGAAAAATTCATCTTTTTTAAGGATTTTCTGGTGGAATTTTGAGAAGCTAAGAACAAGTAGGAAAAATCGTCAAAAGAGTAGAACGAGGAGGGATTGAAAACTTTGGTAAAGTTTCTTAAAAAAATCTAAAAAAACTATTGACAGGAGCTTCAAAAGTGTTATACTTAGAAAGTACCTTCGTTGATTTACCTCAAACCTGTTGTGAGTTAAGTTAATGAAGCTGTAACCACGCTGTTTGCTGAGCTTGACTCCGGGCAGTGTGGCTATTTTTTTATCAGAAAGAGATCGAGTATGAATATTGAAGAACTGGACTACCAAGAGTCAGCTGCTCAAAACCACATCGTCTTGTTCCAACCTCAGATTCCACAAAATACGGGAAATATTGCACGGACTTGTGCGGCGACCAATTCCCCCTTGCATATCATACGACCCATGGCTTTTCCGATCGATGATCGCAAAATGAAGCGAGCAGGACTCGATTATTGGGACAAGCTGGATGTCCGTTTTTATGATAGCCTAGAAGAGTTTATGGAAGCAGCGAGCGATGGTCAGGTACACCTAGTGTCCAAGTTTGCAAATCAGACCTATTCGGACGTTTCTTATCAGGATGGGAAGTCCCATTATTTCTTGTTTGGACGCGAGGATAAAGGATTGCCGGAAGAATTTATGCGCCAGCACGAAGAGAAGGCCATTCGCATTCCGATGAATGATGAGCATGTCCGTAGTTTAAATGTCTCCAATACCGTCTGTATGATTGTCTATGAGGCACTCCGCCAGCAAGGTTTTAAGGGGCTGGAGTTGAGCCATCGTTATGAGCACGACAAGCTCAAATAAGAACGAAAAATTAAAACCCGAACGATGTAATCCATGACGTTACAAAAACTTGCCTAGGCAAGTTTTTTTTGTTATCATAAAAGGGTCTTCAGGGCAGGGTGTAATTCCCGACCGGCGGTGACTTTTACGAGGAAATGTTCTTTTCCATACTCTAAAAGAAGTCCGCGAGCGCAAGCTGATGTGGTGTGACTCCACAACCGACAGTATAGTCTGGATGGGAGAAGACGAGAGACGAATAGACTGACAGCTATTCTGATCTGTTTAGAGTTGATGCATGGGAATAGTACCTTGGAGTCTAAGACTGACTAACGGCATGTTTCGATGGAGACCAGCTAAAGTAACTAGAATAGTTTCTAGTTTAAGCTTTGTTTAAATAGTTTAGAGTAGAATGATGGAGTAGACGTCTTTCCAGCTTCTCTAATTTTTAAAAAATTGGAGGAACCTGTTATGACAAATACACGTAAACTGACCCTAGTGGCTGTTTTATCCGCTTTATCTTTTATTTTGATGTTCTATCAATTTTCTTTCTTGATAGATTTCTTCAAAATTGATTTGAGTATCATCGCCATTTTGTTGGCCTTGGTCCTGTTGGACTTTAAAAGTGCCGTTTGGGTGACCTTGATCCGATCTGTTCTTAAATTAGCCCTTAATAATAAGGGGCTTGAAACCTTGATCGGATTACCAATCAATATCATTGGTGTTCTTGTTTTTGTCCTTGCTTTTGCTTGGATTTGGAACAAAGAACGGACCCATGGTCGATTTGTCCTGGCAACGATTGTTGGAACGATCAGCTTGAGTATCACGATGGTGTTGGTGAACTATGTCTATGCAATCCCTTTGTATGCTCGTTTTATGAACTATGATATTTCGAAAACACTAGGGCTTGTCCACTATTTAGCCGCAATGGTTGCACCGTTTAACCTGATCGAAGGGGTGATTTGGGCCATCGCATTTGGGTTGATCTATACCTTATTGCAACCGATTTTGAAAAAATATGAAAAATAAACAACAACATTGGGCGAAGGCAAGCTTCGCCCTTCTCATTTTTGTGATTCTCGGGTATGTGATTCGCTTTTACCCGCAACAATTAACAGGCTTTGATAGCACCATTCAATCTGCTATTCGAGGCGATCTGCCTGCAGCACTGACGGCCTTCTTTACCAAGGTGACCCACGTCATGGATACCAAGATCATTGTCATCTGGGTGTGTCTTCTGCTAGCGGTCTTTGGTTACAAGAAATGGTACAGTGAAGCTCTTTTTCTTGGAAGCAATCTGGTATTGACTGGTCTTTTGGTTCTTCTTCTAAAGAATATCTACCAGAGATCGAGACCAAGTATTCTTCATCTAGTAGAGGAAAAAGGCTTTTCTTTCCCGAGTGGTCATTCACTGGCGTCTACCCTTGTTTTGGGAAGTTTGATCATCATCATCGGCCAACATGTAAAAAATAAAACAGCCCGCTATTGCCTTCAAGGCTTGCTGCTTCTGGGAATTGTGACCATTGTGGTTTCCCGCGTTTATGTTGGGGTCCACTATCCATCAGACGTTCTTGGCAGTATGATTTTGGGTCTTGCTGTCTTACAGTTTGAGTATCCCTTGTATGATCGCTTGCGATTTCAATGGCGCTTTACAGGCAAGCAAAAATAAGCATCTAACAACTAGGAGTTGAACTCGCGTTTTGAGTTCGACTCTTTTTTTGCTATAATGAAGGGTATGAAATCCTACAATACCTTGAATGATTATTATCGAACCTTATTTGGAGAAAAGACTTTTAAAGTCCCTATTGATGCAGGCTTTGATTGTCCCAATCGAGACGGAACAGTCGCCCATGGTGGCTGTACTTTTTGTACGGTCTCGGGTTCAGGAGATGCCATTGTGGCCCCAGAAGCTCCGATTCGAGAACAGTTTTACAAAGAGATTGATTTTATGCATCGGAAATGGCCAGATGTGAAGAAGTACCTGGTCTATTTTCAAAATTTCACCAATACCCACGATAAAGTGGAAGTCATTCGAGAGCGGTATGAACAGGCCATCAATGAACCAGGAGTGGTAGGAATCAACATTGGTACGCGTCCGGACTGTTTACCAGATGAGACCTTAGCCTACCTAGCAGAGCTGACAGAGCGCATGCATGTGACGATCGAGTTGGGGCTTCAGACGACTTATGAAGCGACTTCTGAATTGATCAATCGGGCCCATAGTTATGATCTCTATGTTGAAACAGTCAAGCGTATTCGCAAACGGGTCCCCAAGGCAGAGATCGTATCCCATTTGATCAATGGCCTTCCTGGGGAGACGCATGAGATGATGGTGGAAAATGTTCGCCGTTGTGTGACCGATAATGAAATTGATGGCATCAAGTTACACCTCTTGCATTTGATGACCAATACACGGATGCAACGGGACTATCATGAAGGACGACTTCAACTCATGAGCCAGGAGGAGTATGTCAAGGTCATCTGTGACCAGTTGGAGATCATCCCCAAACACATTGTCATCCACCGGATTACAGGGGACGCGCCAAGGGATATGTTGATTGGCCCTATGTGGAGCCTCAACAAATGGGAAGTCCTAAACGCCATTGAAACTGAAATGCGTCGGCGTGGAAGTACCCAAGGATGTAAGCTAGAAGAAAAGGAGACTGCTGATGCTTCGACCACTTGAAATGGCCCATCAATTTTTAGCAGAAGTCATCACCAAAGAAGATGTGGTGGTGGATGCGACCATGGGAAATGGACATGATACGGCCTTTTTAGCCCAACTTGCAGGCCAGGTCTATGCCTTTGATATTCAAGAACAAGCACTTGTAAATACCCGAGAACGATTGGAAAAGTTGGGTCTTCAACATGTCCGGTTGATTTTGGATGGCCACCAGCATGTGGACCAATATGTGGAGACCCTCAAAGCAGCTATTTTTAATCTGGGGTATCTGCCATCTGCAGATAAGTCGGTCATTACTCTTCCTGCTACCACGATTGAAGCGATGGAGAAAATTTGTGCTCGCCTAGAAAAAGGTGGGCGAATGGCTATTATGATCTATTATGGTCATGAAGGAGGAGACATCGAGCGTGATGCAGTGCTGGACTTTGTCAGTCAGCTCCCTCAAAAAGACTATACAGCGACCATCTACCGGACACTGAATCAAGTGAATCAGCCACCGTTTTTGGTCATGATCGAAAAATTAGAAAGCTACCGTCATGGATAAAGAATATTTAAAGAATAAAATCGAAGGATTGAGACATCATTTTGTCGAATCAACCATCCACGAGCGTGCAATAGGTTTTTATGATGAAGCCCATATGACCAAAAAGATGCTCAAAATAAAAAAGAAATTGGTTTCGCTTGAGATGGAACGGTGCCAAAAGAAGATTGAGCACAAGGATGTAACCAAGACAGACCAAAAGATTGCGGAGTTAAAACAGCAATTTGAGACCTGTTGCCAAGAACGCTAAGGAGGGAGTGATATGGAACTACTCCTTTATGCAGTGATCTTTTCGATGATTTTGATCGTCTCAAATGCCACGAATAAACTTGTGCCGAGCCTTCCTCTGCCCTTGATTCAAATTTTACTAGGGATTGGTTGGGCCCTCTTTGTGCCAGAAGAAAATTTTCATCTGGATACCGAGCTTTTTCTGGCCTTGGTCATTGGCCCTCTCTTATTTCGAGAAGCAGAAGAAGCAGATATTACTTCTGTCTTGAAACACTGGCGGGTCATCCTCTATTTGATTTTTCCAGTGATTTTTATCTCAACCATCAGTTTGGGATGGGCAGCTCACTCCTTGTGGCTGAGCCTTCCTTTAGCAGCCTGTATGGCCGTAGGGGCAGCTCTAGGTCCAACAGACTTAGTAGCCTTTGCTTCCCTGTCTGAGCGCTTTACCTTTCCAAAGCGGGTTTCGAATATCTTAAAAGGAGAAGGGTTACTAAATGATGCCTCAGGTCTAGTTGCCTTTCGAGTGGCCTTGGCAGCCCTTGCGACCGGAAGTTTCTCCCTTGGACAGGCAGGGATTTCCTTAGGAATCTCCATTATAGGAGGATTTGCGGTGGGGATCTTGACGGCCTTTGTGAACCGGTGGCTGCAAACCTTACTCTTGAGTGTTCGCGCTAGTGATATTGCCAGTGAATTGTTATTAGAACTGAGTCTCCCACTGTTGACCTTCTTCCTAGCAGAAGAACTCCATGTCTCTGGTATCATTGCAGTAGTTGTGTCAGGAATCCTAAAAGCCAGTCGCTTTAAGCACATTACCCTCCTTGAAGCGCGGGTAGATACTGTGAGTCATACTGTCTGGAATACGGTCAACTTTATCTTAAATGGGTCGGTCTTTGTCATCTTAGGAATGGAATTGGAAATGATTTCCAAGCCCATCTTAAGTAGTCCCATTTACAATAATCTTCTTTTAGTTCTTTCTGTCTTTCTGTTGACAGCCTTGCTCTTTTTGATTCGTTTTGTCATGGTTTACCTCTTTTATTGGTTCCGAACGGCTCGACTAAAAAAATCGTTGAGAAATTATCTAAAAGATGCCTTATTGCTGACCTTTTCAGGTGTGAAGGGAACGGTTTCGATTGCGACGATTCTTTTGATTCCAACCAAGATCGAAAAAGAATACCCCATCCTACTCTTTTTAGTGGCAGGAGTTACCCTTGTCAGCTTTATTGCTGGCTTAGTGGTACTTCCAAAATTATCAGAAGAAAAGGAAGAAACCAATGACTACCTGATGCAGATCGCGATTTTAAATGATGTCGTCATGGAATTAGAAGCAGACCTAAAGAATAGCAAGCACAAGGGGCCCTTGTATGCGGCAATTGATAACTACCATGGTCGCATAGAAAACTTGATTCTAGGCCAAGAAAACAGGCTCATTCAAAAGGACTGGGAACAGTTGAAGCTCCTGATTTTGAGTATTGAAAGTGACGGCTTGGAACAAGCCTATGAAGAAGGGAAGATTCGAGAGCGGGGCTACCGCGTCTACCAACGCTATCTTCGCAATATGGAGCAACGTGTCAATCGCAATCTTTCGTCTCGTTTAACCTATTACCTCTTGGTGTCTTTCCGTCTCTTGCGTTTATTAGTTCATGAGATCTTAACTTTTGGGTCTGGCTTGCGAAACTGGTGGACCCGAGAAGACAGTAAGTTAGAGGCCATTGATTATGACCAGATTGCGGCCCTTTATCTGGCCAATACGGAAATCATTATCGAAAGTTTGGAAGACCTCAAGGGGATTTATCGGAGCAGTTTGATCTCTTTCCTACAAGAATCTCGTCTGAGAGAGACAGCTATTATTACGAGTGGGGCCTTTGTGGAGCGTGTTATTAATCGCGTGAAGCCAAATAATATCGATGAAATGTTGAGAGGCTATTATTTGGAGCGTAAGATTATTTTTGAATATGAAGCGCAACACCTGATTACCGCCAAGCAAGCGCGCCGTATGCGACAAAATGTCAATGAATTAGAAAGCTATTCCCTAAGAGAAAGTGCCAATACGCTTCCATACGATTTAATCGAGTATGCACGGAATCGTTGAGATAAGAGTAAAAGAGGCTGGGACAAAAGTCCTAGCCTCTCAATTATTTTTGGATTGTCGATCAAGACGCAGTGGTTGAGTGGACTCTACTACGCTGATTTCATCAGCTTTTACAGCCCTACTCAACTGTGCGGAGGTGGGACGACGAAATCGAATTCTAACGAATTTCCGATTTCTGTCCCACTCTCTTTTTGCTTTATTCATTTTCTTTTCAGTGTGCGATTTCTGGTTTGACAAAGAGTCGCTCATCACCAAGATCAATAAGGGATACTGGTGCTTCATAAAATTGGCTAAGGACATGAGGAGTTAGGATCTTTTCCTTTGGTCCTTGCTCGACCACTTGGCCATGTTTGAGTAAGAGGACATGGGTCATGTCTGTTGTAATTTCCTCGGCATGGTGGGTGACGTAGATCATGGTAGGCGCGTGATCCAGTTGTTTGATATGATGGATCTGACGGAGGAGCTTTTCTCTGGCAAAGAGATCCAATCCACTAGAAGCTTCGTCAAAAATGATCAGATCTGGCTGGTCCATGAGGCTTCGTGCAATGAGAACGGTCTGCTTTTCTCCCTGGGAGAGCTCACGGTATTTGCGGCCGATCAAAGAGCTAGCCCCAATTGAAGTTAGCATATCCCGTGCCCAGTTCAGTTCTTCCTCCCCGTATGCAGCATATAAGATACTACTCTTGTATTGACCAGTTAGGACAATTTGCTCTGTCAAAAGATGTTCTGGCAGTCTTTCTGAAATAAAGGAGCTAACGATCCCAATACGCTTACGTAACTCAGGAATACCCCCTTCTCCAAAGCGGGTTCCAAGGACCGTTACCTGGCCAGAACTAGCCCAGTATTCAGACATGAGGAGTTTGAGGAGGGTCGATTTTCCTGCTCCATTTAAGCCTAAAATCGCCCAACATTCATTTTCTTTTACTTGCCAGTTAATCTCTTTTAAAAGGGCTTTTCCATTGCGGATCAAATTGACGTCTTGTAGTTCAATCAAATTATTCATAACTTCATCCTTTTGATTAAAATCCCCTTTATTCTATCATAAAATATGGTAGAATAGAAAACAGGAGGTAAGGAATGTTTCGAAATAGTAAATTGTTATTCTGGACATGTGAGATCTTATTATTGACGGTGATTTTCTATATTTGGAAATCAATGGGGACTTTAATTTCTCCATTTGTATCTGTTCTGAATACCATCCTCTTACCATTTTTAATTGCAGGTTTTTTATATTACATTACCAATCCGATTGTTGAATTGTTGGAAAAACACTTAAAAATCAAGCGTGTGTTTGGGATTTTGATCACCTTAGTCCTCTTGTTTGGGATCATTGGCTTAGGGATCTTTTATCTGCTCCCTATCTTGATCAATCAGTTAACCAGCTTGATCAATTCAACTCAAGGACTTTACTGGGAAGTTCAAAGTTTGGTTCGAAAACTCTCGACCAATCCTTTGTTCCAAAATGTGAATATCCAGTCGACGATTCAGCAGTTGAATCTCTCTTATATGGATATCCTACAAAATCTCTTGAATAGTGTGACCAACAGTTTAGGAAGTGTGGTTAACACCATTGTCAATACGGTCTTTATCTTGATCATGACCCCTGTCTTCTTGGTTTATTTCTTGGTCGATGGGAAGAAGTTATTACCGATGTTGGAGCGGACCATTTTACGCAATGACAAACTCCACATTTCAAGCCTCTTGATTAGTTTGAATGAAACGGTCTCTCGCTATATTAGTGGGATTTCGATCGATGCCTTTATCATTGGAACCCTAGCCTACATTGGCTATAGTTTTATTGGATTGAAGTACGCTTTGGTCTTTGCCATTTTTTCTGGATTAGCCAACCTCATTCCATATGTAGGACCAACCATCGGGTTGATTCCGATGATCATCACCTATGCCTTCACAGATATGGATATGATGATCAAAGCAGTCATTTACATGTTGATTATCCAGCAGATCGATGGGAATATTCTTTATCCGCGTATCGTTGGAGGCGTGATGAAGGTTCACCCGATTACCATTATGGTTCTCTTATTGCTCTCAAGTAATATTTACGGCATTATCGGGATGGTCGTTGCGATTCCAGTCTATTCGATTGGAAAAGAAATTGTAAAATTCTTGGTGAATCTTTATGATAACCACCGTGCTGCTAAGGAACAGAAGAAAAAAGAAGAATTTGGTATCATTAATAAATCATAGACTCTAGCGCCTATATGGGCCTTAGAGTCTTTTTTGTACATTTTTTTGAAAAATGCTGGAAAAAAGTCAACAAGTGCTATGAAATGTGTTAAAATATAAGTGATTTTGAAAGAAAATATGAAAAGGTAGGAAAAGATGAGACTGCTCTTATCGAAAAAACAGAGACGCCAATTGCAATTGTTGGAAATCCTGATTAAGGAAAAAAGATGGTTCCACTTGAAAGAGTTGGCCAAGCGTTTGGATTGTACAGAACGTTCGTTAAAAGAAGATTTGTCTAATCTTCGTAGTACATTTGATGACTTTTTAATTGAATCATCTACCAATGGGATCAAGATCAGTTATGAGGATTCGGTTGGGCTTGAGGTGATTTACCATCACTTTTTTAAAGAATCACAAGCCTTTGCTTTGATTGAATATCTCTTTTTCAACAAGGATGTTTCCAATGAATATATTTGCAGAAAGTTTGATTTGAGTTACCAATCTTTCTACCGCTTGATTCGGACGATTAATCAGAAGCTTCAAACCAAATACAATGTAAAGATTGATTTGAAACCCTTGAATCTTGTCGGGGATGAGATTGACGTTCGTTTCTTTTATGCCCAATATTTTGCAGAGCGTTATTACTACATGGAGTGGCCTTTCCCAGAATTTAAGGAAGAGGCGGTGACCGATTTGATCACCTTCTTCTTCAAGCTCTATGGCTATCCATTGACCTTCTCTGTACTCAGGTCTTATAAAGTTCTCTTGACAGTCTACTTGTCACGGATTAAGCAAGGTTACTTCATCGACATGCCAACGAACTATGATGTGTATAAGGACCAGTATCAAGGGGTGACCAATGTCGAGGAGATGTTGCGCTACTTTAGCTTGCAGTTGGGTGTCGAGTTGAATGAAAAAGTGCTGGAACAGTTCTTTATTATCTTTATTCAAGAGAATTTCTATTTCAGTCCAGAAAGCTTGATCGAAGCTGTAGAAACGGATCCTTATGCCAAAGAATCAACGACGCTCATCAGAGATATGTTCAAGGATCTATGCTATACCTATGATTTAGACATTGAAAATCTTGATGAGATGTTGATGCACGTTCACAATACGGCTCACTTAGGTCGGAAGGAATTGTTCTCGGAGTTCCTCTTATTTGATACCAAGACCAATACCAACGAAGATTTCATGAGCATCTTCCCAGCCTTCTATGATGATTTGAAGGAGCATATCATTACTTATATGAAGACCATGAAGCATGATCTGAACGAAGAGATCATCAAGCACATGATCTACACGGTCTACACTCACTGGGAACGTCTCTTACCGCAGTTGTTGCGCCGTCGGAAGTCTATTAAGGTCTTGATTATCAGTCGTTTTGACGATCACCATGCCAAATCCATGATCGATTTTCTAGATTTCTACTGTACGGATAACTTTGAATTTACGCAGATGATCAAGTACAATCTAACAGTGGATGATATTGAAGCTTCAGATGCAGATGTCGTGGTGGCCAACTTTATGATGCCGGAATTAAAGAAAAAACCTTTTATCTGTACAAGTAGTCTCTCATCGCTAGAGCTGGTTGAAAAACTCAATGCCTTCTTTTATGATTTTACCAGTGCAGAGCACTAAAATCAGGACCTGGTCCTGATTTTTTGATGGTGAAAAAAGAAAATGACATAGAAGAATGCAGGCTCTCATATTTTGTGGTATAATATACAATATTATATACTGGAGGAAAGTATCCATGGAAGACCCTGGCAGTCAGGAAATTTTATTGGAATTTATTTTATTGATTGTTTTGACATTATTGAACGCCTTTTTCTCGGCAACCGAAATGTCAATGGTATCGTTGAATCGTTCTCGTGTAGTGCAAAAAGCAGAAGAAGGGGATAAAAAATACATTCGTCTTCTTAGCGTTTTGGAACAGCCCAACCATTTTTTATCCACTATTCAGGTGGGGATCACCTTGATTACCATCTTATCTGGGGCGAGTCTTGCAGATAGCCTTGGTCATGTCATTGCTGGATGGATGGGCAATACTAAAACGGCTGTTGCAGCTGGAAGCTTTTTATCTCTAGCGTTTTTGACTTATATTTCGATCGTATTTGGGGAACTCTATCCGAAACGAATCGCTATGAACCTGAAAGATGAGTTAGCTGTTCGAACGGCTCCGATTGTCATTTTATTAGGAAAAATTGTTAGCCCCTTTGTTTGGTTGCTTTCAGCGTCGACCAACCTTTTGAGCCGTATCACGCCAATGGAATTCGATGATCCGGATGAAAAGATGACGCGGGATGAAATCGAGTATATGCTGACCAATAGTGAAGCAACACTAGATGCGGACGAGATTGAGATGCTCCAAGGGATCTTTTCATTAGATGAAATGGTAGCGCGTGAAGTCATGGTGCCACGGACGGATGCCTTCATGGTTGATATCAATGATGATACCAAAGAAATCATTGAAAGTATCCTTAAGCAAAACTTTTCACGGATTCCTGTCTATGATGATGACAAGGACAATGTCATCGGTCTCATCCATACCAAACGTCTCTTGAACGAAGGATTTATCAATGGCTTTGATAATATTGTCTTAAGAAAGATTTTACAAGAACCTTTGTTTGTTCCAGAGACTATTTTTGTGGATGATCTTTTGAAGGAATTGCGCAATACCCAAAATCAAATGGCTATTCTGCTTGATGAATATGGTGGGATGTCTGGTTTGGTTACTCTTGAAGACCTCTTGGAAGAAATCGTCGGTGAAATTGACGATGAGACTGACAAAGCAGAAATTGATGTCTTTGAAATTGCGGACAATACCTATGTCGTACAAGGAGCCATGTCACTAAATGACTTTAACGAATATTTTGATGTTGAGTTGCAAAGTGATGATGTGGATACCATTGCAGGGTATTATCTGACAGAGGTTGGGCGAATTCCAACCTTGAAAGAGCGACTCAGCTGTGAAGTCGATAGTCAAAAGAAACACCTCATTTTGACAAATGACAAAGTAAAAAATGGTCGTGTGACCAAGGTGAAAGTTGAAATTTCTGAAATCGTCGAGGAAGATGAAGAAACAAAATCAAAAGAAGATTAAAAAATAGAGGCTTGGACGTGTTCCAGCCTCTGTTTTTTTTCTTGTCAGGAACAGTTGAATTTTCAAAAAATTTCAAAAATTTCTGAAATAGTCTTGACAGCCAAAAAAAATTAAGGTAAGATAATACCCATAAAAAAAGAAAGCAGAAAATAAACATGAAGCAACAAGCCATTTCAACTCAAAAATTTTACTTTAGCTACTTTAGATAGTGTTTGTAGACATGATCTCATGGATGCAAACAACCCAAGCAATTTGTTTGTATCTATGTGGCTAAGATTTTTGATGATGGTCCATAGAGCTAGTATCTAAATGGACCGAGGTTTTGTAACTTGTTGGAGAATTTCAAGCATCCGTTTAGAGTATCATCTAAGCGGATTTTTTGTTTTTTTTGCAGAAAAGGAGTCAATAAATGAAAGTAGTGAAAAAATTGCTAGCACCTGTCCTGGTTGTAGGACTTCTGTTAACATCATTGGTGACCTTACATAACCTAAAAGATACTAAAAAAGACAATGTCTTTCGAATTGGGATTTCCCAGTACATCACCCATAAGTCGCTCGATGCGACACGAAAAGGCTTTATCGAGGAGTTGAAGAAAGAGGGCTATGTAGATGGGAAAAATATTCAGATCGATTTCCAAAATGCTCAAGGGGAGCAACGAAATCTGAAAAATATTTCTAAACAATTGGCAGAAGAAAGTGATCTAGTCTTTGCGATTGCAACTCCTTCTGCACAAAGTTTGGCTAATACCACTAAATCAACACCTATTGTCTTCTCAGCTGTGACCGACCCATTGGCAGCGAAATTGGTGAAAAACTTGAAAGAACCAGGTGGCAATATCACAGGGACAAGTGACCAGTCAGAAGATGCGATCGCTACACAGGTAGACATGATTAAGCAAGTGCTTCCAACGGCGAAAACAGTTGGGATTCTCTATACGCAAAGTGAGCCTAACTCCGTCGTCCAAAAAGACAATGCGAAGAAGATCTTAGAAGCTAAAGGCTATCAAGTGGTTGAAAAAACAATTCTTGATAGTAACAATGTGAAAGCTGCAGCAGACAGTATCATGTCAGAGGCAGATATCGTCTTTGTTCCGACGGACAATATTATCTCTTCTACAATGGACACTGTCAAACAGGTTTCTATCAGCCATAAGGTGCCAGTTTTTGGTGGGTCTGCTGAGATGGTGGCTACTGGTGGTTTGTACAACTTTGGTACCGATTATGAGGAATTGGGAAGACAAGCTGCTCGGATGGCTGTTCGCATCATGAAGGGTGAGAAAACTGGAAAAGTCGCAGTTGAAACACCTGAAAAATTAGAATTGCATACCAATAAAGAGATGGCTAAAGAGCTTGGAATTGATATTAGCTCGTTGAAGGTAGAAAAATAGGAGGTTTGAGATGAATTTCGTTTTATCAAGTTTATCAGAAGGTTTATTGTGGTCGATCATGGCGATCGGTGTTTACTTAACATTTCGAATTTTAGATATTGCCGATATGACGGCAGAAGGAGCCTTTCCACTTGGGGCAGCAGTTGTAGCCTCACAAATTCAAGCGGGAAGAAACCCTTGGGTTGCAACCTTGTTGGGCTTTTTAGCAGGGATGATTGCAGGCTTGGTTTCTGGGGTTCTCCATACAAAAATGAAAATTCCAGCCCTCTTGACAGGGATTGTCACTTTGACGGGGCTCTACTCTATCAATATCAAAATTATGGGAGGGGTTCCTAACCTTTCTATTGGAGATGCAGGTACCATTTTCAAGAGTGTCATGAAATTTGGACTTTCTAATGAAGAAGCTGTCTTTTTGATTAGTATTTCCTGCTTGATCATCGTATGTATCTTGTTGACCCTCTTAATGAAGACGCAACTTGGCTTGGTTCTGCGCTCGACAGGTGATAACATTCCGATGAGTGAGGCTAATGGGGTCAATGTGGACAACATGAAGATGTTGGGCTACATGATTTCAAATGGCTTGATTGCCCTTTGTGGCGCTATGTTTGCTCAAAATGATGGTTTCTCAGATGTGACTTCTGGGACAGGGACGATCGTGGTTGGCTTGAGTGCGGTGATTATCGCTGAGGTTTTGATCCACGAATTGACCATTGGTTGGCGCTTGCTTTCAATCGGGGTTGGAGCCATTGTTTATCGTTTGATTATCTTAAATATATACGAGATCCCAAATCTCGATCAAAATATGGTTCGTCTCTTCAATGCGATCTTGCTCGCAATTGTCTTGTTCGCTCCTGAGGCGCAAAAACGGCTTCGTGTTCGCGGATTGAAGTTAGGAAATAAGTAGGAGAAAAGTATGGCAACATTATTATCAATTGAAGGCATTCATAAGACATTTGAAGCAGGAACGGTTAATGAAAACCACGTCTTAAAAGGATTGGATCTCCAAGTAGAAGAAGGGGACTTCATTTCGGTCATCGGTGGAAATGGAGCTGGGAAATCAACCTTGATGAACATCTTGGCAGGAAATCTAGTCGTGGATGAAGGGGATATCTTGCTAGAGGGTAACTCCATCAAAAATACGAGTGTTCGTAAGCGTGCGAAAGATATTGCGCGTGTCTTCCAAGATCCTAAAATGGGGACAGCTTCTCGTTTGACCATTGAAGAAAATATGGCCATTGCCCAACGTCGTGGAAAATCTCGTGGGTTGGGCTGGGGAGTTCGGGAGAAGGATCGCGAATGTTTCCGTGAAGCCTTGAAGGAATTGAACATTGGTTTAGAGAACCGTCTCAAAGTCGATACTCAATATCTATCTGGTGGGCAACGTCAAGCTTTGACTTTGGTCATGGCAGCCTTGGTTAAACCCAAACTCTTGCTTCTGGATGAACATACCGCAGCGCTTGATCCCAAGACCAGTGAAATGGTCATGGAATTGACACAAAAGATCGTGGAAAGCCATGATTTGACAACCTTGATGATTACGCATGATATGAACCATGCTATCGAATACGGCAACCGCTTGATCATGCTCTACCAAGGCAAGATCGTTGTCGACGTCAAAGGAGAAGAAAAGAAAAACCTAACGGTTGAAGATTTGATGCGCCTCTTCCAACAAAACAGTGGTGAAACCCTGGTTAGTGATGAATTGGTATTAGGATAAAATAAAAGAGAGTGGGACAGAAATCGGTCATTCGTTAGAATTCGATTTCGTCGTCCCACCTCCGCACAGTTGAGTAGGGCTGTAAAAGCTGATGAAATCAGCGTAGTAGAGCCCACTCAACCACTGCGTCTTGCTCGACAATCCAAAAATAATTGAGAGGCTAGGACTTTTGTCCCGGCCTTTTTTATTTCCTCCGCTCTGCATAGTCCACAAAATGGAACTTGTCTAATTTGTGCCGGCTTTCTGTGAATTGGAATTGCCGTCCGTCTGCTAGGTGAACTTGGGAACGGACTGTCACCACGTGTTTGTCTTTTCCGAGATCCAGTAAGATCTTGTCACGATTATCGATTGGTGAAATCAAAATTTCTTTTTTAGCATAGCCAATCTGCAATTTCAGGTCTTCTTCTATATATTGGTAGATAGAGTGCTGGGCAATTTCCTTGGTCAGGCCAGGGATGAGCTCTCTGTCTAGGTAATCAATATCTAAGACAGAAGCGACACCATCCACCACCCGTTGCCGGGTTACTTTCCAAACCAATCGGTGAAGGGGGAAACCTGTCTTTTTAGCGCCTTTTTCATCGATACTGATCTTTTCCAAACGAATGACATTGGTTTCTGAGTGAAGACCAGAAGCTTTGACGATTTCTTGGTAGCTGGTTAATTGGGAAACGGGGAAGTCAAAGTGTGCTTGTCTAGAAACTTGCGACCCCATTCCTTGAACAGTCTCAATAAAGCCTTCTTCCTGCAAGAGCTTGAGCGTCTCTACCATACCTGGGGCAAGGAAATGAGTGAACGAGGTGGTTGGAGTGCCCTCTTCTGGAATAATCATGACCAACCTCGTGCTTTGAATCGCTTTGTAGGTATCAAGAACTTCCGCAATGAAGGAGCGACCATGCTCGCTGCTAGCATTCACTTGTCACGTGGTACACCTTATATCTACATGGGCGAAGAGATCGGCATGATTGATCCAGACTATGATTCGATGGCAGATTATGTGGATGTCGAGTCCATCAATGCTTACCAGATGCTTTTGGATCAAGGTCAGTCTCCTGAGCAAGCCTTTAAGATTATTCAAGCCAAATCACGTGATAATTCTCGTACACCCATGCAATGGGATGCTTATGAAAATGCAGGTTTTTCAACAGGCACACCATGGTTGAAGGTTGGGAAGTCCTATAAAGACATCAATGTTGAAAAGGAAATGGATGGACCAATCTTTATATTTTATAAAGAATTGATTCGCCTGCGTAAAGAAATGCGGATCATTTCAGAAGGAAGCTATCTGCCAGCAATGGAGGATAGTAAAGAAGTCTATGCCTTTGAACGTCACTTAGATGGTCAAAAACTCTTGGTACTCAATCATTTCTATGGCAGTGAAGTTGAAGTAGCGATTCCAGAAGACTACCAAACAGGGCGCGTGCTTTTATCCAACTATGAGAAGGTAGAGCTTTCTGAAAAAGTAATTCTGAAACCATATCAGACACTGGCGATATTAGTTTAAGTATTTCACACTTCGATCTTTTTGGGTCGAAGTGTTTTTCTTTTTGAAAAATATTTTTGAAAGCGCTTGAAAATACAAAGTCATTCCCTTATAATAAAAGAGGAAAACTTTTTAGGGATGGAGAAACGCATGAGAAAAAACGGTAAAAAGATTCGCCTACTGGGAGTAGCCACCTTATTGGCTAGTCAGTTGGGGGTCTTTAGCAGTGCCCTCACGGTAGTTGCAGACGAGACCACAGCTTCGACTTCAGAGCCAGCGCTTGTGACGAACACTAGCAGCGAGGAAAGCTCGACAAATAGTTCGACTTCTGCTACAACAACAACTACAGACGCTACGACGAGAGCTTCGAGTGATAAAGAAGAGACATCTAGCAGTTCCTCAGACGCTGCTGAGGAGAAAACGGTTAAGATCGGGGACATTCAAGGGGAAGCGCAACGCTCTCCACTGGAAGGCCAAAAGGTAGCCATCAAAAATGCAGTGGTGACTAAGACAGACCGCTATGGTTTTTATGCCCAAGATATTGAATCGGATGGCAATAGCCGTACTTCAGATGGGATTTATGTTGTTTCCAAATACAAGGTGAAAGTCGGCGATAAGGTGAAAATCACCGGTACCGTCAAGGAAGGCTATATGGAGGAAGTCACTTTGGGAGCCGGGAAGACCTTTAAGGAACCGACGAATAGTTTAACGGTGACCATGTTGGTTGACACTTGGATCACCAAAGATGGGTCAGCCCCTCTTCCAGAAGCTGTGAATATCACTGCGGAGATGCCAGCAGAGGTGAAGCCTAATCCGACTGCTTATGCTCCAGAAACCGATGCCCTCGATTATTGGGAAAGCCTGGAAGGAATGCTCACGGTGGTGAAGAAACCGCATGTCCTTGGTCCCCAGTACAAAGGAGATATCTATGTCTTGGGAGAAGATTTCACAGGTCTTCCTTTAAACAATATTGGAGGTCTGAATCTACGGCCACATGCGCAAAATACAGCGACGATCCCGATTTATGTTGGGAATCAATTTGTCGCAAAAGCCAAGGATTACTTTACAGAAGACGTAACAGGAGTGGTAACGTATCGGAATAGCTTTTATAAGTTAGAACCTACTCAACAGTTGACAGTCCAAGATGGTGGTTTGCAGCGTCAAGCAGCTCAAACCCAACCAAGTGAGGACAAGCTGACCATCGCTTCCTACAATATTGAAAATTTCTCGGCCAACAATGCCAAAAATGAAACCCCAGAGGATAAGGTGACGCTGATTGCCAATTCCTTTATCCATGAAATTCACAATCCAGACATCATTACTTTGATCGAAGTGCAGGACAATAATGGTAGTGTGGATGACGGAACGACCAGTGGTGTTGAAAGTGGACGCAAACTAGCCAATCGGATCAAGGAATTGGGTGGCAAGAGCTATGAGTATACGGAGGTTGCTCCAGTAGATGGCGCTGACGGAGGAAAGCCTGGTTCCAATATTCGTTTGGGAATCCTCTACAATCCAGAACGCGTAACCTTAGCCAAAAAAGAGGCAGCAACTAGCAACGAGGCAGCGCAATTTGACAAGGGACACCTGGTTAAAAATCCAGCTCGGATTGCCCCTAATGACCCATCGTTTGATCATACTCGCAAGTCCTTAGCTGTTGAATTTGAATTCAAAGGTCAACCAGTTGTGGTGATTGCTAATCACTTGAAATCAAAAATCGGAGATGATGCTATTTATGGGGCAAGCCAACCAGCAGTGGAACACACCTTGCCAACTCGTGAAGCACAAGCTAGTGTCATCCATCAATTCGTTCAAGAAGGCTTGAAGCAAAATCCGAAGACCACCTTTGTTTTGACGGGTGATTTTAATGACTACGATTTCTCAACCACGGCGCAGATCCTTGCTGGCAACGAACTAACAAACTTAATGGCCCAACATGATGCAGGCGATCGCTATTCTTATTTCTACCGTGGAAGCAATCAGGTTTTGGATAACATTTTTATCTCAAACAACATGGCAGCTAAAGCAAGGTTTGAACCAGTCCATATCAATGCTTCCTTTATGAAGGAACACGGTCGTGCATCAGACCATGATCCTGTCTTGGTCCAAATCGACTTTAGTGGAGCACAAACTCCAGGAACGCCGACGGATGATCAACAAGGAAATACAGGTCAAGCAACGGATCAAACTAGCCCTTCTTCATCGAATACAGGATCTCAACTAGTCCCTCATCAGGCCCAAGCTAATGAACAAAAGAGTTCAACATCTGAAAGCAAAGAGAAGGGCAAGAACGAAGATGAGAAGCAAGATGACAAGGAAGAGGCAACAACACAAACCAAGACACCAGGCAAGCGGAAAATCCTTCCATCAACTGGACAAGAAACAAGCTATCTAGCCCTTTTTGGAGTGGCAGTAGCTACGATGAGTCTTGTCTGGTATAAGAAGAAAAGGACTACTCACTAACGTGTTTCATAAGAAAGATCTAAAAAAGGAGTCGCTGGCTCCTTTTTTTCTCCTAAAATACAGGACAGATAGTGCCAAATTAGAAACTGTACTAGGACAATGAAAAACACTGAAAAGAACAGTTTCTTTTCAAAAAGAAGCTTAAACTCTTTAAAATAGATGGAATCGTGTTATAATAAAACCATAAAACGTTTTCAAGAGAAGAGGTTCCTCAATGGAAAATGAAACAGTTGACTATGGAAAAGTAACAGGAATGGTACACTCAACAGAAAGTTTTGGGGCAGTAGACGGGCCTGGGATCCGCTTTATTGTCTTCCTTCAAGGCTGTCAAATGCGGTGTCAATACTGCCACAATCCAGATACTTGGGCAATGGAAACCAACAAGTCCCGTGAACGGACCGTGGATGATGTCCTAGAAGAAGCCCTCCGTTATCGTGGATTTTGGGGCGAAAAAGGGGGAATCACTGTCAGTGGTGGAGAAGCCCTCTTGCAGATTGACTTTTTGATTGCCCTCTTCACCAAGGCTCAAGAGTTGGGCATTCATTGTACCTTGGATACCTGTGCCCTTCCTTTCCGGAATACACCTCGTTATTTGGAAAAATTCGACCGCTTGATGGCGGTGACAGACTTGGTGCTTCTGGATATCAAGGAAATCAATGATGAACGACACAAAATTGTGACCAGCCATACCAATAAAACGATTTTAGCTTGTGCCAAGTACTTATCTGATATTGGAAAACCAGTCTGGATTCGTCACGTTTTGGTACCTGGGCTTACAGACCGAGATGACGACTTGATCGAGCTTGGAAAATTTGTTAAAACCCTTAAAAATGTTGATAAATTTGAGATCCTTCCTTACCATACGATGGGGGAATTCAAATGGCGTGAATTGGGAATTCCGTACAAATTGGAGGGTGTGAAACCACCGACAAAAGAACGGGTCCAAAATGCAAAAGATTTGATGGAAACAGAAAGTTACCAAGATTACCTGAAACGGGTCAAAGGATAAAAAGTATAGACAGTTGGGCCTTCCAGCTGTCTTTTCTATTGAAATGCACAACTATTCCCTTTCTTTAAATGGCAAAACGTGCTAAAATAGAGTGAATCTATAAATGAAATAAAGAGGTAGAAACATGTCAAAAATTCTCGTTTTTGGTCACCAAAATCCTGACTCAGATGCTATCGGCTCATCTGTAGCTTTTGCTTATCTTGCAAAAGAAGCATATGGTTTGGATACAGAAGCAGTGGCTCTTGGAACTCCGAATGAAGAAACAGCTTTCGTATTGGACTATTTTGGTGTGGAAGCACCACGCGTCATCACATCAGCTAAAGCAGAAGGTGCAGAGCAAGTTATCTTGACGGACCACAATGAATTCCAACAATCTGTTTCAGATATCGCTGAAGTAGAAGTTTACGGTGTGGTGGATCACCACCGTGTGGCTAACTTTGAAACTGCTAGCCCACTTTACATGCGTTTGGAACCAGTAGGATCAGCATCTTCTATCGTTTACCGCATGTTCAAAGAACACGGTGTAGCAGTGCCAAAAGAATTGGCAGGTTTGATGCTTTCAGGTTTGATTTCAGATACTCTTCTTTTGAAATCTCCAACTACCCACCCATCTGATAAAGTCATTGCGCCTGAATTGGCTGAATTGGCTGGTGTCAACTTGGAAGAATACGGTCTTGCCATGCTCAAGGCTGGTACCAACTTGGCAAGCAAATCAGCAGAAGAATTGATCGACATCGATGCCAAGACTTTTGAATTGAACGGAAACAATGTTCGTGTGGCTCAAGTGAACACAGTTGATATTGCGGAAGTCTTGGAACGCCAAGCTGAAATCGAAGCAGCCATCCAAGCAGCAAATGCAGCTAACGGATACTCTGACTTTGTTTTGATGATTACAGACATCGTTAACTCAAACTCAGAAATCTTGGCTCTTGGTGCCAACATGGACAAGGTAGAAGCAGCTTTCAACTTCAAACTTGAAAACAACCACGCTTTCCTCCCAGGTGCTGTTTCACGTAAGAAACAAGTGGTGCCTCAATTGACAGAAAGCTTTAATGCATAATGATAAATGGGGGAACCCATCGTTAAAAAGGAGTTTCGGCTCCTTTTTTGCTAGGAGAAGATCATGTTAGAGACGGGCGATTTGATTTTTGTCAGTGAAAATACAGAAATGGGACAGGCCATCCAGGCATCTACTGGAAACTATAGCCATGTGGCCATCTTTTTGGACGGTTCCATTTATCATGCCACGGTAGAAGGTGGCGTCCTTTCCCAGTCCCCTAAGGACTTCTTTGAAGCTGGGAAAGTCTATGACCTTTATCGCTATGTGGCGATTGATTGTCCAGAGGTCAAAAAGCGGGTAGAAAGTCTTTTAGGGGCTCCCTACAATGCTTCCTTTTACTCGGATGGAGATGGTTATTACTGTTCCCAGTTCATTGCTGAACTACTTCCTATTTTTGAGACCATTCCCATGAAGTTTGGGAAAGGAGACCAAGAGATTAGTTCGTTTTGGGAAGATTACTACAGAGGGCTTGGTCTAGCGGTTCCTTTAGATCAGCCTGGGACCAATCCTAGTCAGTTAGCCCAATCACCACAGCTACAGTTTAAAGAAAGGTATTTGGATGATTACAATCATTAATCCCACACGTTTGACACGTCAGCCATTTTTCAAGGACTTGATCAACTTTTTGGATCAGCACGACGATGTGATCCTGCGGCAAATCAAGGCCCAATTTCCAGATCAACCAGTGGATAAGCTGATGGAGGAATATATCAAAGTGGGCTTCATCCTTCGAGAAAATAAACGCTACACCCTCAACCTGCCCTTCTTGAAGTCAGCTGATCTTGTTGACTTGGATCAGGAGGTCTTTGTTCGAGAGGACAGTGCAGTTTATCAAGAATTAAAAGCCAAGGTCTTCCAAACGGAACTCCGCAATACGACCAATGCAGCGATTCTCATAGAGGAGACGGACTTTGCGCGACATGCACAGACCCTTTCCAATTACTTTTATAAGGTAGCTCACCAATATCCATTGACGGAGGATCAAGAAAAGCTCTATGCCATCTTGGGAGATGTCAATCCTGAGTATGCTCTTAAGTATATGACCAGCTTTTTGCTCAAATTTCTCAAAAAAGAAGAAGTCCAGCAAAAGCGCAAGGACATCTTTGTCGATAGTTTAGAAGTCTTAGGTTATATCCGCAAAAATGATGAAGGCAAATATGAATTAGCAGTGGACTTGGATAAGGAAAGACTGATGTTTATCAAACAATAGAAAGAGGCTAGGAAAACTTCCTAGCCTTGTTTTTTTTGATTATAGATAACGTTCAGCGATGGCGGCGTCACCTGGATACTCTTCTTTTACGCCATTGACGATTTGGTAGCAGTCTGCTCCTTTTCCAGCGATAATAACAGCATCTTCAGGCTTGCTGGTTGTCGCCATAGCCAGTTGAATGGCTTGCTCGCGATCTGCGATTTTCTCGACAGGGCGCGTGATAAAACTGCTAATCTCTTCTGCGATGGCCAAAGGATCTTCATAGTTAGGGTCATCCGCTGTGAGGAAGACTTGGATCTCAGGATGGTCTTCTAAGAGCAAGCCAAAGTCCTTGCGGCGGCTCTCTCCTTTATTACCGGTTGATCCAAGGACCAGCGAAATGGTTCCGGTTTGATGGGTTTCGACAACTGAGAGCAGTTTTTTCAAGCTATCTCCATTATGGGCATAGTCGATGAAGACCTTGGCCCCATTCTTTTGAGTCAAGACTTCCATTCGGCCAGGAACGCGCGTCTTGGAAATTCCTTTTTGGATGTCTTCGAGACTCGCCCCTAGACGAAGGCAGGCGAGACCTGCAGCCACAGCATTTTCTTGGTTGAAGCGACCAATGAGTTGGATATCATAGTCTCCAGCTAATTTACCAGTAGCTGAGAAGCTGAAAGCTTTGGAGTTTTCAATTTGATACTCAGACTGGCTACCATAGAAGTCGTGCTCCTGGCCCTCGACTTGTTCTTTCAAGACAGAGAAATGATCCATATCGCTATTGATGACAACAGCTTGGCTATTCTTCATGAGGAGACGTTTGTGGTAGAAATAATCCTCAAAAGTTGGATGTTCAATCGGTCCAATATGGTCAGGGCTGATGTTGAGGAAAACACCAACATCAAAAGTAAGACCGTAAACCCGTTTCACCAGATAAGCTTGACTGGAAACTTCCATAATGAGGTGGGTCCGATCATTCGCTACTGCCTGAGCCATCATAGCAAAAAGATCCAAACTCTCTGGTGTTGTCAGGGCTGATTTAAAGAAGTTTTTACCATCCAGTGTCGTATTCATGGTAGACAGCATAGCTGGTCGGTAGCTTTGTTCCAAAATATGGTAAGCAAAGTAGGCCGCTGTTGTCTTTCCCTTGGTCCCTGTGAAAGCTAATAATTTTAATTGTTTCTCAGGGTGCCCATAAAACTCCATGGCAATTAAGCTCATGGCTTGCTTGATATCATTGACAAGAATGGCAGGGATACCAACTTCATAATCTTTTTCAGAGACATAAAAGCCGAGCCCATTAGAAATAGCCTGTTCCAGGTATTCTTTTTTGAAATTGGCCCCTTTGACAAAAAAGAGGGTGCTAGCAGACACCTTACGGCTATCATAGCTAATGGCATCAAAACTTGTTCCTTCTAGATGGTAATGGTATTCACCATTCATTAGAACTTCTCGGAAATTTTGGTCATGTTTTAAAATGTTGAGGGTTTGTTCAATTGTAATCATAAAACTATTGTAAACCGAAAGTCTGAATTTTACAAGTAACATGGAAAAGTTTATAATGAAGAGAAGAAGAAACGAAAGAGGACGTTTATGAGTCACGAACAAAATGACCAGCAAGCCCAGATGCTACGCGGGACTGCCTGGATGACAGCCAGCAATTTTATCAGCCGTTTGCTAGGAGCCGCTTATATTATTCCTTGGTATATTTGGATGGGAAAATATGGGCCACAAGCCAATGGTCTTTTTACAATGGGATACAATATCTACGCTTGGTTTCTCTTGATTTCAACAGCTGGGGTACCTGTAGCTGTTGCCAAGCAAGTAGCCAAATACAATACCCGGGACCAAGCCGATCATAGCTTTGCTTTGATTCGGGGCTTCTTGAAATTCATGGGAATTCTAGGCCTTGGATTTGCCATTCTCATGTATCTTTTATCTCCTGTCTTTGCGAGCCTTTCAGGTGGGGGAAAAGAGTTGATTCCGATCATGCAGAGCCTTTCTTGGGCTGTCTTGATCTTTCCTTCGATGAGTGTCATTCGTGGATTTTTCCAAGGTTTTAACAACATGAAACCTTACGCCATTAGCCAGATTGCAGAGCAAGTCATCCGGGTCATCTGGATGTTGCTTACGACCTTCTTCATTATGAAGATTGGCTCAGGAGATTATGTGCAGGCTGTTACGCAGTCGACCTTTGCTGCCTTTATCGGGATGGGAGCGAGCCTTCTGGTTCTCTTTTATTACCTTGCAAAAACAGGCTTGCTCTCATCTATTTTGAGAAAGCAAGAGGGAAGTGAAGGAATCGATACTCGTGCGCTTCTCATGGATACTATCCGTGAGGCCATTCCTTTTATCATCACAGGTTCCGCCATTCAGCTCTTCCAAATTGTCGACCAGATGACCTTTATCAATGTCATGTCTTGGTTTACAGATTATAGTCAGAAACAGCTGTTGGTCATGTTTAGTTATTTCTCTGCTAATCCAAACAAAATCACCATGATCTTGATCGCAGTAGCGACTTCGATTGGGGGAGTTGGGATTCCTCTGTTGACTGAGAATTATGTCAAGGGCGACTTAAAAGCTGCAGGCAAGCTTGTACAGGATAACTTGACCATGTTGCTAGCTTTCTTGCTTCCAGCTACCTTTGGTGCAGTTGCAGTCGCAAAACCACTTTATACAGTATTTTATGGACAACCAGATGGCTTGGCTTTGGGACTCTTTATCGTAGCGATGTTGCAGACGGTGATTTTGGGTCTTTACACAGTCTTGTCCCCAATGATTCAAGCTCTCTTCCAAAACCGCAAAGCTATTCGCTACTTCCTCTATGGAGTAGTGGTGAAATTGGTCCTACAAATTCCATTTATTTTAGTCTTTCGTTCTTATGGGCCGCTTTTGTCAACGACCATTGCGTTAATGGTGCCAATCGTTCTCATGTATCGGGAGATCCAAACCATTACTCAGTTTAATCGAACCATCATCTTCAAGCGGACCTTACTTGGTTCTATCCTGACTGTGGTGATGCTACTTGGAGTCTTGATCGCCGGCTTGATTTTGGGCTGGATTTTTCCACCAAATGGCCGTGTATCGAGCATGATTTATATCATCGTCATTGGCGGATTAGGAGTTGTTATCTATGGAGCCTTAGGATTATGGCTACGGTATTTTGACCGCTTTATCGGAGGTCAAGCTGCACGTCTTAGACAAAAATTTCGGATTAAATAAACCTGAGAGGCTGGGACAGAAGTCCTAGCCTCTCAATTATTTTTGGATTGTCGAGCAAGACGCAGTGGTTGAGTGGGCTCTACTACGCTGATTTCATCAGCTTTTACAGCCCTACTCAACTGTGCGGAGGTGGGACGACGAAATCGAATTCTAACGAATTAACGATTTCTGTCCCACTCTCTTTTCTTATAGTTTGAAACTATAGCTAGGTCTTGAAAATGGGAAAACCGCTCTCCTCATAATAGTGATAAAATAGTAAGCAGTTAGATTGAATGTTTATCGGAGGGCAATATGAGTAAAAAACGCAATATCAATACTATCTTGGCACAGGCAGGAATCAAGTCGGATAAAGCAACGGGAGCTTTGACGACTCCTTTGCATTTCTCTACGACTTACCAACACCCAGAATTTGGTCAGTCTACAGGTTTTGACTATACCCGTACGAAAAATCCAACACGCGCAACGGCTGAGAAGACTTTGGCAGCTATCGAAAGTGCAGACTATGCTTTGGCGACAAGCTCTGGAATGTCAGCTATTGTGCTTGCTTTTAGCATTTTCCCTGTTGGTTCAAAAGTCTTAGCCGTTCGTGACCTGTATGGAGGTTCTTTCCGCTGGTTTAACCAACAAGAGCAAGAAGGTCGTTTCTCTTTCACCTATGCCAATACAGAAGAAGAACTGATCCACCATCTAGATCATGATCCGGTGGATGTCCTCTATATTGAAACACCAACCAATCCATTGATGTTGGAATTTGATATTGCTCATTTAGCCAAATTGGCCCATGCAAAAGGTGCCAAAGTCGTGGTGGACAATACTTTCTATAGCCCAATCTATCAACGTCCGATTGAAGAGGGAGCAGATATTGTCCTACATTCAGCAACCAAGTACCTGGCTGGTCACAACGATGTCTTGGCTGGTGTTGTCGTGACAAATGATGCAGATCTGTATGACAAACTCTTTTACAATTTGAACACGACAGGTGCTGTTCTTTCCCCATTTGACAGCTATCTGTTGATCCGTGGTCTCAAGACACTCTCTATCCGGATGGAGCGCTCCACTGAGAATGCCCGCAAGGTAGTCGAGTTTTTGAAAACCTCCCCTCAGGTCAAAGAAGTCCTCTACACTGGAAAAGGTGGAATGGTCTCCTTTAAAATTCAAGATGAGAAAAAAATTCCTAACTTGTTGAATTCCCTTCAAGTCTTTACCTTTGCAGAAAGCCTTGGCGGAGTTGAAAGCTTGATCACTTATCCTACCACTCAGACTCATGCGGACATCCCTGCAGAAGTTCGCCATTCATACGGTTTGACAGATGATCTGCTTCGGTTGTCCATCGGAATCGAAGATGCGGATGATTTGATTGACGATTTGAAACAAGCATTGGAGGCTTAAGATGACCAAATATGATTTCACGACTTTACCGAATCGATTGACCCACCATACCTACAAGTGGAAAGAAACTGAGACAGATCCAGAAATCATTCCAGCTTGGATCGCGGACATGGATTTTAATGTCATTCCAGAAGTACGAGAAGCTGTTATCGGCTATGCAGACCAAATGGTCTATGGCTACACCTATGCATCGGATAGCCTCTACCAGTCTATCCTTGATTGGGAAAAAGAAGAGCATGGCTATTCCTTTGACAAGGAAGCTGTCGTCTTTATCGAAGGCGTTGTTCCAGCTATTTCAACAGCTATTCAAGCCTTCACCAAGGAAGGGGATGCGGTCTTAATCAATACACCGGTCTATCCTCCATTTGCCCGAAGTGTCAAACTCAATCGTCGAAAATTGATCGAAAATTCGTTAGTCGAAAAAGACGGTCTTTTCCAAATTGATTTTGATCAGCTAGAAAAAGACATTGTGGAGCAAGACGTTAAACTCTATGTTTTGTGCAATCCGCACAATCCTGGAGGACGTGTATGGGATCGTGAAGTCTTGGAAAAAATCGGCCACCTCTGTCAAAAACATGGTGTCCTTCTCGTTTCAGATGAGATCCACCAAGATTTGGCCTTGTATGGAAACCGTCATACCAGCTTTAACACAGTTGATCCCAGCTTTAAAGACTTCAGTTTGATCTTAACCAGTGCAACCAAGACCTTCAATATTGCAGGAACAAAAAATTCCTATGTGGTCATTGAAAATCCTAAGCTTCGTACGGCTTTTAAACAACGACAATTGGCCAATAACCAACATGAAATCTCAGGCTTGGGCTATATTGCAACAGAAGCGGCTTATCGTTATGGTAAATCTTGGTTGACTGAGCTCAAACAAGTCTTTGAAAAACACATTGACTATGTTATAGATGAACTGCATGAAAAGACCCATATCCGAGTGATGAAACCCCAAGGAACCTATCTTCTTTGGTTGGACTTTTCAGCCTATCCATATACCGATGATGAGCTGCATGCTAAAATCCATGACCAAGCCAAATTGATTTTGAACCGTGGAACAGATTTCGGAAAAGAAGGAACCTTGCATGCCCGCCTTAATGTAGCTGCCCCTTTCACCCTCATTGAAGAAATTACCAAACGCTTGGTGGAAACTTTTCACAAATAAGTGTTGACTTTCTGTAAGTGAAGGAGTACAATAAACTCGAAATACGGTAGGTGAGGCTACCACAAGGATACGGATGACTACCGCAAAGCAGTGGAGACACTACTCGTTGGTCAACAGTCCTGATCGCAAAGGTCAAGACTAAGCTCATTTCATTGCCTTGTGGAGCTAAAGCTTGGACGGTCAGTTTTTTGAGAGTTTTGATTGAAAAATAAATGACGAGTTTCATGAGTCCTACCGATCGAGGGTAGGACTCTTTTTTATGCCTTACCTAGAAAAGAGAAAGGAGAGAGCTATGATACAAATCGACGATCATCCCGAACCGCACCGAACCAGCCAATCGCTGATTTGTGTCGTAGGGACTCCAAAAGTGATTGGCTCCTGATTGAAAAAGGAGATACCAATGCAAACAAATAAAGAAAGACTTATTAACGCTCTTCAAGAACCACTTGAAAGCACCTTTGCCAACTACCAAACCAGTGCCCTTGGTCTAGTTGACGATCAAGTAGAAGAAAACCGCGATGCTTATGGCGAAAATGTCATCACAAAAGGTCAAGAAGATTCCATGATCAAAAAGATCTACGAATCGATCATCAATCCTTTTACGGTGATTTTGTTGGTCATTGCGCTGGTTTCCTTCATCACTAATGTCTGGCTAGCAAAACCAGGTGAACAGGATCCAACGACCTCTATCATCATTGTGACCTTGGTCTTGATCTCTGGTGGGATCCGCTTCATTCAAGAATTGCGGAGCGACAAAGCTGCCAGCAACTTATCACGTATGATTGTCAATACAGCGACCGTTCTTCGTGATGGATCAGAACAAGAAATTCCGATCGATGAAATCGTTGTCGGAGATGTGATCAAACTGAGTGCCGGCGATATGATCCCAGCAGATGTGGTCTTGATTGATTCTCGTGACTTTTTTGTCC
Source organism: Streptococcus parasanguinis (assembly GCF_016648925.1). GTDB lineage: Bacteria > Bacillota > Bacilli > Lactobacillales > Streptococcaceae > Streptococcus. The sequence continues at coordinate 31,594 of NZ_JACLQX010000009.1, forward strand.
AACAATCTGGCCTCACAGGGGAAAGTGATGCTGTTGAAAAGGTTTGTCTCAGAAAAGCCGACAGTCAAAATTTAGATAGTCTCTTGGAGAGTGAAAGCTTGGCCTTTATGGGGACCAATGTCATCTCAGGGCGGGCGACAGCCTTGGTCTTGGTCGTGGGGGATGAAACCATGATGGGCGCTATTGAGCAAACCATCAACACCTATGACGAACCAACCTCATTTGAGAGAGAAATGAATACCATCTCTTGGCTCTTGATTCGGCTCATGTTAGTGATGGTGCCCGTCGTCTTTGTGATCAATGGCCTCACAGACGGTGACTGGTTAGAAGCGGGTGTCTTTGCCCTCAGCGTTGGGGTTGGTTTGACTCCTGAAATGCTGCCGATGATTATTACAGCGAGTCTTGCTAAGGGATCCATCATCATGGCCAAGGAAAAAGTCGTTATCAAAAAACTCAATGCCATTCAAGACCTCGGGGCTATTGATATTTTGTGTACAGATAAGACAGGAACCTTGACCCAAGATGAAATCGTTTTGGAGTATCCGCTTGATATCCATGGCGATTTGGATCTATCAGTCCTTCGCCGGGCTTACTTGAATTCCTATTTCCAAACCGGGCTAAAAAATTTGATGGACCGAGCGATTATCAATCGGACCCAGAAAGAAGCCAAGAAACATGAAATTGTTCGCGACCTGGATCAAACCTTCCATAAGATTGATGAATTGCCCTTTGATTTTGAACGTCGTCGCATGAGTGTCATTGTCAAAGACGAAGACGGTGTGGTCAGCATGGTGACCAAGGGTGCCTTGGAAGAAATGCTTTCTGTATCGACTTATGTTGAGTACAAGGGTGAGATTAAACGCCTGACAGATGAAGTCCGTCAAGAGGTCCTCGCTGAAGTTGCTCAGTTAAATGAACAAGGTCTTCGTGTTTTGGGCGTCAGCTACAAAACCGACTTGGACGAAAATGACATCTTTAGTGTTGAAGATGAACGAGACATGATCCTAACCGGTTACCTTGCCTTTCTTGATCCACCAAAACCTTCTGCAGCTCCAGCGATCAAAGCTCTTGCAGAATATGGGGTAACCACTAAGATCTTAACTGGAGACAATGAAAAGGTCACCCAAGCTGTCTGTGAAAAAGTAGGACTAGATGTCGAGCGGATTCTTTTAGGAAGCGAAATCGATACGATGACTGACCAAGAGTTAGCACAAGTTGTGGAAACAACAACGGTCTTTGCCAAATTATCACCCGATCAAAAAGCGCGGATCATCCTCTGTCTCAAGAACAATGGCCACAAGGTTGGTTACATGGGAGATGGGATTAACGATGCTCCATCCATGAAGGTCTCAGACGTTGGGATCTCCGTGGATACCGCTGTGGATATTGCCAAAGAAACGGCAGATGTCATCCTTCTAGATAAGGACTTGATGGTCCTTGAAAAAGGTTTGGTTGAAGGCCGCAAGGTCTATGCCAATATGACCAAATACATCAAGATGACGGTCTCTTCTAACTTCGGGAACATCTTCTCTCTGCTCTTTGCCAGCATCTTTTTGCCCTTCCTTCCAATGGCTCCCGTTCATTTGATTGTGCTCAATCTTATCTATGATCTTTCTTGTATCGCCCTTCCTTTTGACAATGTCGACAAGGAATTCCTCAAGAAACCTCGTATCTGGGAAGCAAACTCCATCATGCGCTTCATGGCTTGGATCGGTCCAATTTCATCTGTATTTGACATTATTACTTACATGCTTCTTTACTTCCTTGTTGTTCCTATGATTTTAGGTCATGGCTACAACCATGGAGCAGCAGATGCAGCAGCCTTTATCATGGTGTTCCAAACTGGATGGTTTATCGAATCCATGTGGTCTCAAACCATGGTTATCCATATGTTGCGTTCACCAAAACTGCCATTTATCCAAAGTCGTCCAGCCTTCTCAGTCGTGGTGACGACTCTAGCAGCAGCCTTCTTTGTAACCTCCCTTCCATATAGTCCTTTGGCTTCTATCTTGAAGTTGAGCCAACTAAATGGATTGTACTTTGTTCTATTGTTTGCGATTATCGTCCTTTATATGCTGAGTGTGACGGTTGTCAAACGTATCTATATTAAGAAGTACAAAGAATGGTTGTAATTGATTGATAGAAAGAGTGAGTCCGAACTTAAAAAATTAAGTGTAAGGGCTCTCTTTTTTTGGTAAAATTTGGTATAATAAGAAGAATGTAAAGTTGGAAATGAAGATTTCCATGTGCTGTGAGTATCAAAGAGGGACTGAAAGAAAGAGTAGAGCTTGACTCCGCTTTTATCATAGCTCTTTTTTGAATAATAACAGCTTAGAAAGAAGGATCTCAAAATGGGAAAATTAGAAGTTATTACACATCCACTGATTCAACACAAATTGTCTATTCTCCGTCGCACGGATACCTCTACGAAGGCCTTTCGTGAATTGGTAGATGAAATTGCTATGTTGATGGGCTACGAAGTGTTGCGTGAATTGCCTCTTGAAGATGTTGAGATTGAAACTCCTATTACTAAAACCGTTCAAAAGCAAATCGCAGGGAAGAAATTGGCTATTGTCCCAATTCTTCGTGCAGGGATTGGGATGGTCGATGGTCTATTGAGCTTGGTACCAGCTGCTAAGGTTGGCCATATCGGGATGTACCGTGATGAAGAAACCTTGAAACCAGTTGAATACTTGGTGAAATTGCCAGAAGATATTGATCAACGTCGTATCTTTGTAGTAGACCCGATGCTTGCTACGGGTGGATCTGCTATTCTAGCTATTGATTCCTTGAAAAAACGTGGCGCTAGCCATATCAAGTTTGTCTGCTTGGTATCAGCGCCAGAAGGGGTGAAAGCTCTTCAAGAAGCTCACCCAGATGTTGATATCTTTACAGCAGCCCTCGATGATCATTTGAATGAACATGGCTACATTGTTCCTGGTCTTGGAGATGCAGGTGACCGTTTATTCGGTACCAAATAAAGAAACCATTCATTATAAGTTCGAAAGGTGCTTAAGATTTGACCTTTTTTGACCATTGGTTTATAATAGCACATATACTTTGAACCTCACGAATCGTGAGAATGAATGGATACTAAAGGAGAAGAATAGATGATTCCAGTAGTTATTGAACAAACCAGTCGTGGAGAACGTTCTTACGATATTTATTCCCGTCTGTTGAAAGATCGAATTATCATGGTAACAGGACCAGTTGAGGACCAAATGGCTAACTCCATTATCGCTCAATTGCTCTTCTTGGATGCCCAAGATAATACAAAAGATATCTATATGTATATCAATACCCCAGGTGGCTCTGTCTCAGCAGGTCTTGCCATCGTAGATACTATGAACTTTATCAAGTCAGATGTCCAAACCATTGTTATGGGGATGGCAGCATCTATGGGAACTATCATTGCTTCAAGTGGTGCGAAGGGCAAACGCTTCATGTTGCCAAATGCCGAGTACATGATTCACCAACCAATGGGTGGTACTGGTGGTGGTACCCAACAAACCGATATGGCGATCGCAGCAGAACACTTGCTCAAAACACGGAATAACTTGGAAAAAATCCTTGCGGAAAATTCAGGTCAACCGATCGAAAAAGTGCATGCTGATGCGGAACGTGACAATTGGATGAGCGCGCAAGAAACACTTGAATATGGCTTTATTGATGAAATCATGGCCAATAATAAATTGGGTTAAACCATCCTGTAGGAAGGCCCGTCAAGAGGCTGGGACAAAAGTCCTAGCCTCTCAATTATTTTTGGATTGTCGAGCAAAACGCAGTGGTTGAGTGGGCTATACTACGCTGATTTCATCAGCTTTTACAGCCCTACTCAACTGTGCGGAGGTGGGACGACGAAATCGAATTCTAACGAATTACCGATTTCTATCCCACTCTCTTTTTTGCTCTCATAAAAGAGTAGTTCTTTTTCTTGAAATTTGATATACTAGTAACAGAACGAGAAAGGGATTGACCATGTTTGAGAAACAAGAAAGAACAGGCTTGATTGTTAAATTGTATTACAATCGAGACGGGAAAAAATTACAATCTGTCGGAGATGTCTTGTACCATTCTAAGAAATGCCGTTATGTCCAATTGTATGTAGACAGTGACAAGGCCGATCAAGTCATGGAAGACTTAAAGAAAGAACGTTATGTCAAAAAGGTCTTGCCTTGCCATCTCAAAGATTTAGATACAGATTTTGTGGGGAGTTTGCAACGATTGGAGACCCCATCTGTGGTCACAGAAGTTTAGAAAACGCAATCATTTGATGGATTGCGCTTTTTTTATTGACAATTGTCAGATAATTCGGTATATTCTTAATGTATTTAATTTAAGATTCATTTAAGGAGATCATTACAAATGAAGAAAAAATTTGCTCTTTCATTTTTAACCATTGCAAGTGTCGCTCTTCTTGCTGCTTGTGGTGAAGTTTCTACTTCAGGTTCAAACACAACTGGTAACGAAATCGGCAAAGAACTAAAAGTCGGTTTTAACTTTGAAAAAACTGGTGAAGTAGCAGCCTACGGTAGCGCTGAACAAAAAGGTGCTCAATTGGCCGTTGATGAAATCAACGCTAAGGGTGGAGCTGACGGTAAGAAGATTGTTGTCACAGATAAAGATAACAAATCTGAAACAGCTGAAGCAGCTACAGTCACTACAAACCTTGTCACTCAATCAAAAGTGAACGCTCTTGTAGGACCTGCGACTTCAGGTGCTACTGCAGCAGCGGTTGCCAATGCTGGTAAAGCAGGTGTGCCATTGGTTACACCATCAGCAACTCAAGATGATTTGACAAAAGGTCAAGATTACCTTTTCCGTGCAACCTTCATCGATAGCTTCCAAGGAAAAATCATTGCTAAATACACAACTGATAACTTGAAAGCGAAGAAAGTCGTTCTATACTACGATAACTCATCTGACTATGCGAAAGGGATTGCTGAAGCCTTCAAGAAATCTTACAAAGGTGAAATCGTAGCAACAGAAACCTTCCAATCTAAGGATACAGACTTCCAAGCTGCCCTTACAAAAATCAAAGATAAAGACTTCGATGCGATTGTTCTTCCAGGTTACTACACAGAAACTGGTAAGATCGTAAACCAAGCGCGTGGTATGGGAATCAAACAACCAATCATTGGTGGGGATGGATTTAGCGATGCTAAATTTGTTGAACAAGCAACACCTGCTGCAGCTACAGATATCTACTACGTAGCTGGATTCTCTACTGAAGGTGAAATGACTGATAAAGCCAAGAAATTCGTAGAAGCATACAAAGCGAAATACAATGAAGAACCTTCAATGTTCGCAGCTTTGGCTTATGATTCAGTTTACATGGTTGCAGAAGCATCTAAAGGTGCTAAGAACTCTGTCGAATTGAAAGATAACCTTGCGAAGTTGAAAGACTTGGAAGGTGTGACTGGTACAATGTCAATTGACAAGAACCACAACCCGGTTAAATCAGCTCTTATGATTGGCTTGAAAGATGGTAAAGTCAAATCAGTTGAGTCTGTTAAACCATAATTATCATTTGTTGTTTGTACAAGAGGCTGGGAGAATGAAAATTCCTGGCCTCGCTCTTTATTGTTAGAAAGGATGGTTCAAATGCTCCAGCAATTAGTGAACGGTCTAATCTTGGGAAGTGTCTATGCACTCTTGGCCCTTGGTTATACCATGGTGTATGGAATTATCAAATTGATCAACTTTGCCCATGGGGATATCTACATGGTAGGTGCCTTTATGGGATATTTCTTATTGAACTCATGGAAAGTGAACTTCTTTGTAGCCTTGCTCCTAGCCATGGTTGGGACAGCTATTTTAGGGGTTGTAATTGAATACCTGGCTTATCGTCCGCTTCGTCATTCGACTCGGATTGCAGCCTTGATCACAGCCATCGGGGTTTCCTTCTTGCTCGAATATGGGATGGTCTTCTTCGTCGGTGCCAATACCCGTTCCTTCCCGCAAGTGATTAAAACGGTTCGTTACAACTTCGGTCCTATTTCAATCTCCAATATTCAGTTGATGATCTTGGGAGTGTCTGTTTTCTTGATGGTCGCTCTTCAATTTATTATTCAAAAGACAAAGATGGGGAAAGCCATGCGGGCTGTATCTGTCGATAGTGATGCCGCTCAATTGATGGGGATTAACGTCAACCGGACCATCAGCTTTACCTTTGCTTTGGGATCAGCCTTGGCAGGTGCTGGTGGTGTCTTGATTGGTTTGTATTACAACTCGATCGAGCCTTTGATGGGGATGACACCAGGGATCAAAGCCTTTGTCGCAGCCGTTCTTGGAGGAATCGGAATCATTCCAGGTGCTGCCCTAGGTGGATTTGTGATCGGTTTGTTGGAAACCTTCGCTACAGCGATCGGTCTTTCAGACTTCCGTGATGCCATTGTGTATGCCATCTTGATTGTGATCTTGCTCATCCGTCCAGCAGGTATCCTCGGTAAAAATGTGAAAGAGAAGGTGTAAGCCATGAAACAAAATTTAAAAGTGAATTTAGTCTGGCTTGGTCTTTTGGTCGCAGGTTTTGCCTTGATCCAAGTCTTGGTTGCAGCGGGTGTGCTCAACCTCTTCTATATCCAAATTTTAGAACAAATCGGAATTAATATTATCCTTGCAGTTGGCTTGAACCTCATTGTTGGTTTCTCAGGTCAATTCTCACTTGGGCATGCCGGATTTATGGCGATTGGTGCCTACTCTGCAGCTATTCTCGGTTCTAAATCACCAACCTATGGGGCTTTCTTTGGTGCGATGGTTTTAGGTGCTTTGATTGCTGGTGTCGTTGCCTTGATCGTTGGGGTTCCAACCCTTCGTTTGAAAGGGGACTACCTCGCGATTGCGACACTTGGGGTTTCTGAAATCATTCGGATCTTGATCGTCAATGGTGGTACTCTAACAAATGGTGCTGCTGGGATCCTTGGTTTGCCAGCCTTTACAACTTGGCAATTGGTTTACCTCTTTGTTGTCATTACAACGATCTTTACGATTAACTTCTTACGCAGTCCAATTGGACGCTCTACCCTTTCTGTTCGTGAAGATGAAATCGCAGCAGAATCTGTTGGGATCAATACGACCAAAGTCAAAGTCATCGCCTTTGTATTTGGTGCGATCACAGCGGCGATTGCTGGATCTCTCCAAGCTGGCTTTATCGGCTCTGTTGTTCCTAAAGATTACTCTTTCACCAATACCATTAATGTCTTGATCATTGTCGTATTTGGTGGTTTGGGATCAATGTCAGGAACAGTTGTGGCAGCCATCGTCTTGGGTATCTTGAATATGGTGCTTCAAGACTTCTCAAGTGTACGTATGATCATTTACTCATTGGCTTTGATTCTCGTGATGATCTTCCGTCCAGGTGGTCTTCTTGGAACATGGGAATTCAGCTTGAAAAAACTACTCTCAAAAAAGGAGGCTAACTAATGGCACTTCTTGAAGTAAAAAATTTAACAAAAAACTTTGGTGGTTTGACAGCCGTTGGAGATGTGACCATGGAACTCAATGAAGGGGAATTGGTTGGTTTGATCGGACCCAACGGTGCCGGTAAAACAACCCTCTTCAACCTCCTAACAGGGGTATATGAACCAAGTGAAGGGACCATTACCTTAGATGGCCAGCTACTAAATGGTAAAGCACCTTATAAAATCGCTGCAGGTGGTCTGGGACGTACTTTCCAAAATATTCGTCTCTTTAAAGATTTGAGCGTTTTGGACAATGTCTTGATTGCCTTTGCTAATCACCATAAACCACATGTCTTTGCGAGTCTTTTCCGCTTGCCAAGCTATTACAAGAATGAAGAAGCTTTGAAAGCAAAAGCCCTTGAATTGTTAGCGATTTTTGGTTTGGAAAAAGAAGCAGATACCTTGGCCAAAAACTTAGCTTACGGACAACAACGTCACTTGGAGATCGTTCGTGCCCTTGCTACAGAGCCAAAAATCCTCTTCTTGGATGAACCTGCTGCAGGGATGAACCCTCAAGAAACATCAGAATTAACCCAACTGATCCGTCGCATTCAAAAAGAATTTAATATTACGATCATGTTGATCGAGCATGATATGAGTTTGGTTATGGAAGTAACAGAACGGATTTATGTATTGGAATATGGCCGCTTGATTGCCCATGGTACGCCAGATGAAATCAAGAACAACAAACGTGTAATCGAAGCCTATCTAGGAGGTGAAGCCTAATGTCTATGTTAAAAGTTGAAAATCTTTCTGTACACTATGGCATGATCCAGGCTGTCCGTGATGTCAGTTTCGAGGTAAATGAAGGAGAAGTTGTTTCTCTTATCGGTGCTAACGGTGCTGGGAAAACATCTATTCTTCGTACCATTTCAGGTTTGGTGCGTCCAAGTGCTGGGAAAATTGAGTTTTTGGGTCAGGAGATTCAAAAGGTTCCAGCTCAAAAGATTGTAGCAGCAGGACTCTCCCAAGTTCCAGAAGGCCGTCACGTCTTTCCAGGCTTGACCGTTATGGAAAACTTGGAAATGGGAGCTTTCTTGAAGAAAGATCGAGAAGAAAATCAAGCTAACTTGAAGAAAGTCTTCTCCCGTTTCCCACGTTTGGAAGAACGGAAGAACCAAGATGCAGCCACCCTATCTGGTGGGGAGCAACAAATGCTTGCAATGGGTCGTGCCCTCATGTCGACGCCAAAACTTTTGCTCCTGGATGAACCTTCTATGGGATTGGCCCCAATCTTTATCCAAGAAATCTTTGATATCATCCAAGATATCCAAAAACAAGGAACAACTGTTCTCTTGATTGAACAAAATGCCAACAAGGCCCTTGCCATCGCAGACCGCGGTTATGTTTTGGAAACAGGGAAAGTCGTTCTTACCGGAACAGGAAAAGAACTCTTAGCCTCAGAAGAAGTCCGCAAGGCCTACCTTGGTGGATAAGATTTTTAAAGTATGTTAGAAAAGAAAGGTAGCTAAACCTTTCTTCGAATTGATGACAAAGAAAATTTAGAAACTTTCCTTAGGTGAGTGCGGACGTCAGCGAACTTCTACGAAGTTCCATGACTTAGTTTTGAGCCTAAGGTCTCAAAACTCCCGAGTGCTTGAAACAGTCTTGTTTCAAGCACTTTTCTCACGGCGGAAAGTTTCATTATACTCCCAAATGATTCAAAAAATAGCATAATTTCTATTATGAAGAAACATTAATCTCATTTTATAGGAAAAACAGTTTGAATATGTTCGAAAGAAAGGTCCTGAAGACCTTTCTTTTTTCATTTTTACTGGCTAAGATTTTTTCTTAGTAAAATAATTTAAAATATATAATTTCCTTTATTAATTTGGTAAAATAAACGTAATTACTAATGACTGAAATGGATTATAAGTTATGCATATAGATCGAAAAATTCAATTGGGTGAATTATATAAGGAACTAAGAATTGCCAGAGGCTTAAAACAAAAGGATGTTGCTAGAAAAGGATTAAGCATAGCACAATTGTCTAAATTTGAAAATGGGCAAACGATGTTAAGTGCTGATAAATTATTAATAGCGATAGAATCAATCCACATGACTTTTGAAGAGTTTGGCCATAAATTAAATAATTATGAATTACCTAAAGATATTATTTTAGGTAAGAAGATATCCACTTTATTTTTGAAACAGGATATTAAAGGATTAGAGTATCTATTAACTGAAGTATTACAGAGTGAAGAGACGGATCAATATCAAAGAATTCAGTCATTTATTATTGAAAATGCGATTCATTCATTAGATCAAAACTATGAAATAAATATAGAAGATAGAAAAGTATTGGTAGATTATCTATTTTCAATTGAATCTTGGACATGGTTTGAATTATATGTATTTGGAAATACAATGACTTTAATTTCAGATGAAGATCTATTATTTTTTGGAGAACAGCTTGCGGAAAGGACTAAAGACTATAATTTTCTTAAACACAATTTAAGTTCTTTAAAATTAACGTACATAAATTTAATTGGCGAATTAATTTTAAGAAAAATTGATACTCAAGTTCCATTGTTTATACTCGAGCTAGAAAAGCTTCTTTTCCCATATGATATGCTAGAAATCATGTTGTTAAAATTTTTAAAATTAGTAAATGGTTACTTAAAGTCAAAAAATTCTAAAAAGGAAATTAAACAATTTATAGAGTCTCTTCGGGTTGTTGGTGATAGTCAACTGATTAATATTTTAGAGGTAAAATTGGACCAGTTTGGGATACATATAAATTAGGCAAAAGATCAGATGTATGAGACAGGATATTTCATATTTGAAACTCTGTTAAATATTTAAAATTTAGTAGTAAACTATATTTAGATATAACAATTAAATACTTCGATATTTTGTTAATTCATATAAAAGAAAAAGTAATTCTGAAAAACTTAAAAATATTTTTTATTTGAATGAAGTTATGTCTATCAAGTTTCTATTAGAAAGGTATAGCAGATGAAAGTTTTTTTAAGAAATATTTTTTTTAGGAATCTGGTCTTGTCTAGTTTCTTCGATGATTTAGGATCAACTATTTATAATCTTGTTTTTGTAGTATTTGCAGCAAGTATGGCGAATAGTAAATTGGCGGTTGGTGTAGCAAGTTTTATACAATATATTCCAACGATTTGTTCTCTTTTTATTGCAATGCAGGCTGATAAAACAAAGAATAAGAAATTGTGGTTGCTATTATTAGGATATATACAAGCAGTATTATTTATTATGGTTGCGTTCTTATCGAAAGAAAATTCATGGCTAGTTTTCTCGATTGTATGTTTCATAAACATCCTATCAGATTGTATTGCAGAGTACAGAAGAGGCCTAGTATTACCTATGTTTCAGTCACACATTCCCGAAGAAGACCTGATGGAAGCGTACTCTTTTGATCAAGTAATTAGTCAAATAACTTTGATTTCTGGTCAAACTTTGGGAGTTTGGTTACTAACGATTTCTCATAATAATTTCTTCTTTTTAGCTACGATAAATGCTATTAGTTTCTTATTATCATCGATGGTATTGCTCAAAATCCAAAGACAATTGACACATCCAGAAGTTAATTATTCACCAGAAAATGGGTTTATCTCACAACTTAAGAACCTTTACAAAAATAGTAAAAGTATATTTAAATATCAAGAGAAAGTACGTTTTGGTCTAATGATTTTTTCAATTTTAGGATTAAATTCGCTAGGCAGTGCTATTTTAATAATGTACAATTTGAAATTTACAGAAATAACTCCTTTTGGTTTATCTTTTGCTCAGTCGGTGTTTTTACTTCAAACAATATTATTTGTTTCAGCCCTAATTGGTGGAATGACCCCTAATGATTATTTTTCTAAACTTTCACTTATTAAAATACTTCAAATAGATAGTGGATTATTAATAGTAATAGGAATATGTGGTTGGATAAATGGTTTGGAAATAATTTCTTTTAGTGTGTTGGCATTCATGATGTATCTTAGTAGTAAGGTAAATCCCAAATTAAATAGTCTCTTAATGGCAAAACTTCCACCGGATATTCTTGCACAAACTAGTAGTTTTTTTAAGGTTATATCAGTATTATCAATGCCAATAGCAACTATTTTGTTTACAAGTTTATCTATGTGGAACTCTCAGTTTGCTTGGGGTGTATTCTTATTATTATCCATTGTGGTATTTGTACTTTCCTTATCTTCTAATAAATCGGTTACTAGTGACTAAGATTAGTTTGCAAGATTTAAATGTTGCATAAAAAGGTACGTGTGTTTGATTTTTCTAAATTTTGAAAACAAGAGAAAACTGCTGAAAGCGTTTGAAATCATTCTTAAAATCAAGTATAATAAAACTAATAAAAGCATAGGAGAACTTGTTATGGCTGTTAAAGATTTTATGACACGTAAAGTGGTTTACATTAGTCCAGATACTACAATTGCCCACGCGGCAGATTTGATGCGCGAACAAGGTTTGCACCGTTTGCCAGTCATTGAAAACGATAAATTGGTTGGTTTGGTGACAGAAGGTACGATTGCAGAAGCAAGTCCATCTAAAGCAACAAGCTTGTCTATTTTCGAGATGAACTATCTGTTGAACAAGACTAAGGTTAAAGATGTCATGCTTCGCGATGTCATTACCGTCTCTAAATTTGCCAGCTTAGAAGATGCGACCTACCTCATGTATAAGAACAAGGTGGGAATTCTTCCAGTCGTGGACAATGACCAAGTATCCGGTGTCATCACAGACCGTGATATTTTCCGTGCTTTCCTTGAAGTATCCGGTTATGGAGAAGAAGGAGTTCGTGTTCGCTTTGTGACAGAAGATAAGGTTGGCGTTCTAGAACAAATCATTCACTTGATTGTAGAAGAAGGATATAACATCGCCAATACAGTCAATATCCCAACAAAAGACGATCGTGTGGTTATCGAAGTCCAAATTGATGGGGTGACAGATCTAGAAGGAATCCGTAGTAAATTTGAAGCTAACGGTTTGAAAGTCGATGAAATCACTCGAACAACTGCAAAAGCTATTTAATAAAAAATCAGGCTAGATGAGAATCCAGTCTGATTTTTTCTATTAACGGGTAATGGGTTGTTTTTCTTTATCTAAAGTAAAGCCTTCGCCGAGAATTTCATGGGCTTCAGAAATGGTGATGAAGGCGAATGGATCGATCTGATTGATGATGTCTTTCATTTGTTTCATCTCATTCCGTGAAACGACACAGTAGACGATATCCAGGTCCTTACGGCTGTAATAGCCCATCCCGCGGATAAAGGTAATCCCGCGACCCAGATCGTCGGATACTTTTTGGGCAATTTCTTCTGGTTTAGATGTGACGATAAGGAAGCCTTTTCCAGCAAAACCACCTTCTCCAATCAAGTCGATCACAAGGGTGTCAATCAGGATAAAGAAGAGGGTATACATAGCCGTACGGACATCTTGGAAGACAACGACAACAGTTATCAGAACAATGGCATCTACAATCAACATGAGTTTTCCCATACTGAGGGAAGTGTATTTGTTAAAGATGCGAGCGAGGATATCTGTTCCTCCAGTAGTTCCACCAGCATTGAAGATGATCCCTAGCCCCAAACCAAGCACAACCCCTGAGGCGATACAGGCAAGCAGAATATCTCCTTTAAAGGCTGTAAAGATAAAGTGATGGTAGTGGTGGCTGAGGGGCATGGCTTCAAAAATCGCCATCCAAGCCGAAACCGAGAAAGTCCCAAGTAAGCTCAGATAAAGAGATTTTTTGCCCAGCAGTTTCCAAGCCAGAACGAAGAGAGGGATATTGATCAGCAAGTTCATCAGGGATACGGGGACTTTTAAGAGGTAATAGGTGATCAAGGTAATCCCTGTCGCTCCTCCTTCATAGAAGTGAAAGGGAATGACCAAAAAATAGATCCCAAATGAAAAAATGCCGGCCCCCAAGATGATAGCCAGAATATCTTTAAATTTAAACATGATAGGTTGTCTCCTAAAACTTTATAAGAACATTGTAACAAAAAAGTGAAAAAATGAAAATGACTTTGAAAAATTTTCTCTCCTAAAATACAAGATTTTTACCCTTATTTTTGGTAAAATAAAAAGAAGAAAACTAGAAAGAGGATACTATGGTAAACGGTACATTAATTTCATTTGAAGGTCCAGAAGGAGCGGGGAAATCATCGGTCCTAGAAGCCGTTTTGCCTCTACTTGAAGAAAAAGGAATTCCTTTTATTACAACCCGTGAACCAGGCGGTGTAGACATTGCAGAAAAGATCCGCCAAGTCATTTTAGATCCAAACCATACTAGTATGGATGCCAAGACCGAGTTGTTGCTCTATATTGCTAGTCGCCGCCAGCATTTGGTGGAACGTGTCTTGCCAGCCCTTTCAGCTGGGAAGGTTGTCTTGATGGACCGCTTTATTGACAGCTCGGTGGCTTATCAAGGGTATGGCCGCGGCCTGAGTGTGGAAGATATCGAGTGGCTCAATCAATTCGCGACAGATGGTCTTAAACCAGATCTCACCCTTTACTTTGATCTGGATGTCGAAGAAGGGCTCGCTCGAATTGCGAAAAACCAAGAGCGGGAAGTCAATCGTTTGGATTTGGAAGGTTTGGAGCTTCACCAAAAAGTCAGACAAGGTTATTTGGCCTTGTATGAAAAGGAACCAGAGCGCATTGTGAAAATCGATGCCAGTCAATCCTTTGAAGCAGTCTTTGCAGATGTCTTGGCTGTTTTAGAAAATCGCTTGGGGATATTGAAATGAAGCTAGAAGAGATCCAACAGCTCCAGCCAGAATTGGTGGAGCGCTTCACCCAGATCTTAGAACACAAACAGCTCAGTCATGCTTATCTCTTTACGGGTTCTTTTGCCAGTTTTGAGATGGCTCTCTTGCTAGCTCAGAGTCAATTTTGCGAAGATTTGCAGGGAGTCTGGCCTTGTGGCAAATGCCGTTCCTGCCGCTTGATTGCAGAAGAAGAATTCTCAGATGTAAAGATCGTGCGTCCGGTCAACCAGATCATTAAGACGGACCGTATTCGCTCGCTCGTTCAAGACTTTTCTCAATCAGGGTTTGAAGGAAGTCGGCAGGTCTTTATCGTCCAAGATGCGGATAAGATGCATACCAATGCGGCCAACTCTCTTTTAAAAGTCATGGAAGACCCCCAGAGTGAGATCTATCTCTTCTTGTTGACATCCGATGAAAACTTGATCTTACCGACTATCAAGAGTCGGGCCCAGCAGGTTCATTTTCCTAAAAAGCAAGCCTACCTAACGGAACTGCTAGAAAAAGAAGGCTTGATCAAGTCACAGGCAAATTTAGTAGCTCGTTTTAGTTTTAGTCTCGAAGAAGCAGAACAACAAAAAAAGAATGCTACGTTTTTTGAACTGGCAAAAGTTTGTGATCAGTTCATCGAACGTTGTCAATCCAATTTGAATCGCGCCTATTTGGAAGTGACACGCTTGGTGAGTTTAGCAGATGATAAGGAAAAACAAAGCCAGGCCTTTCGTTTGATGGAGTTGGCTTTAGAAGAGCAGTTGCGCTTAAGTCGATCCCAGCAGTTGCTTGAGAAATTGAGTCATGCTCGCAGGATGTGGAAGGCCAATGTTTCTTTTCAAAATGCTCTAGAATATATGGTGTTGAGCTTAGAAAGTTAAGGAGTCAGAATGAATAAAAAAGAATTATTTGATGCTTTAGACGGCTTTTCTCAGAATTTGTTGGTCACCTTGGCTGAAGTCGAAGCCATCAAGAAAAATTTGAAACAAGTCATCGAAGAAAATACAGCTCTTCGCTTAGAAAATGATAAATTGAGAGAGCGTTTGGGGGAAGTTGAGAAGACTTCATCCGCAAAGTCACAACACCATGGTCGTGAAAATTTGCAACGTATTTACAACGACGGTTTTCATATCTGCACTTATTCCTACGGTCAGCGCCGTGAGAACGATGAA
Source organism: Streptococcus parasanguinis (assembly GCF_016648925.1). Lineage (GTDB taxonomy): Bacteria > Bacillota > Bacilli > Lactobacillales > Streptococcaceae > Streptococcus. The sequence goes on from NZ_JACLQX010000009.1 coordinate 46,960, forward strand.
GAGTGTATGTTTTGTGACGAGTTGTTATTTAGGGAGTAAGCATGCAGATCCAACGAAGTTTTAAAGGGGAAAAGAAAACTGGAGTGCTCTACCTGGTTCCAACACCGATTGGTAACCGGGAGGATATGAGTTACCGCATGGTCCAGACCTTAAAGGATGTCGACTTGATCGCAGCTGAGGATACTAGAAATACAGGCCTCTTGCTCAAGCATTTTGAGATTGCGACACCCCAGACTAGCTTTCATGAGCACAATGCCATGGAGAAAATTCCAGATCTGATCGCCCATTTAGAATCAGGAAAGGATGTGGCACAAGTCTCAGATGCAGGACTCCCTAGTATTTCTGACCCCGGTCATGATTTGGTCAAGGCAGCGATTGAACGAGAGATTCCTGTCGTAGCTGTGCCTGGTCCTAGTGCGGGTATAACGGGTTTGATTGCCAGTGGTCTAGCCCCTCAACCTCATATTTTTTATGGATTTCTGCCTCGCAAAGAGGGGCAACAGAAGGCCTTTTTCCAAGAAAAAGTGGCCTATCCTGAGACTCAGATCTTTTATGAGTCTCCCCATCGAGTGAAGGCAACCTTAGAGAATATGTTGGCTGTCTATGGGGATCGTCCTGTCGTCCTGGTTCGTGAATTAACCAAAATCTACGAGGAATATACTCGCGGCAGTATTTCTGAGTTAGTCGCATTTCTTGAAGAAAATCCCCTCAAAGGGGAGTGTCTCTTGATCGTCGAAGGAGCCAAGGAAGAAGAGCTAGACCTAGAAGAGGTCGACTTGATCCAAGAGATCGATACCTTGGTCCAAGAGGGCATGAAGAAAAATCAAGCAATTAAACAGGTCGCAAAACAATACGGCCTGCAAAAGAGTGAGCTCTATGCTCGTTACCATCAAGACTAGGAAAGGTTGAAAGCAGGATGGAAATTAGAATGGCTTATCCCAACGAGATTAAGCGAATTATGGAAATCATCCAAGACGCCAAGGAAAGCCTGGCTCAAAGACAGGTCGACCAGTGGCAGGATGGCTATCCAGATGAAGAGATCATTTTTGAGGATATTCTAGAAAGTCGTGGCTATGTGGCAGTTGAAGATCAGGAAGTTGTCGCCTATGCAGCCGTTCACAAGGGAAATGAAGCGGCCTATAATGAGATTTACGATGGCAAGTGGGAGCATGATAATTATAAGTATGTCACTTTTCACCGTGTCGCTGTAGCCAAAGAAGCTGCTGGCAAAGGGGTGGCTCAGACCTTCCTTCAAGGTTTAATCGAAGGGGAAAAAGGGCCAGATTTCCGTTGCGATACGCACCCGGATAATGTGGTGATGCAGCATTTACTTGAAAAATTGGGCTACCATTATTGTGGAAAGGTCCCTATTGATGGCGTCCGCCTGGCTTATCAAAAGATCAAGCGAAAAGCAGAAACCAGTTTATTCCAAGTGGTCTCAGAAGAAGACCGCTGGGATCAAAGAGCAGAAGCGGCCTACAATGACTCTCTATCTTAAACAATTTTATGAAAGCCCTATGGGGCTTCTTTCGATCATTGTCAGTGAGGAAGGCCTTGTAGAACTTGATTTTTATGATCCGAAAGAGGAGGCGCCTGATCCCTATGGGGCGCTGGAGCAGGTCCATCCCTACCATGAGAAGGTGAAGGAGTGGTTGGATCACTATTTTGCTGGGGAGCCAATCGCTATCAGCTTTCCACTAGCACCGCAAGGGACAGCCTTTCAAGAGCGGGTGTGGCAGTTATTGCGAGAGATCCCATATGGTGAGACCAAGACCTATGGCCAGCTGGCCCAGGATCTTTCTTGCGGTTCAGCTCAAGCCGTGGGACAGGCTGTTGGACGCAATCCCTTGACGATCTTAGTCCCTTGCCACCGCGTGATGGGAAAAGATGGACAACTGACGGGCTACGCGTCTGGACTCGATCGCAAACGCTGGCTCTTACACCATGAAGGAATTACCTGGAAGGAGAAATAAAATCGATGTATACCTTTATTGAATACCCAAAATGTTCGACTTGTCGAAAGGCTAAATCAGAATTGGACGGTCTCCAATATGACTTTCAAAGCCAAAACATCGTCACAGAAACACCGACTAGCCAAGAATTGCAAGACTGGATAGCAGCGTCTGGCCTACCGATCAAGTCTTTCTTCAATACTAGCGGGATGAAATACCGTGAACTCGGTTTGAAAGATAAGGTGGATCAACTGACAGTGAAAGAAGCGGCGGATCTCCTTGCTTCAGATGGTATGCTGATCAAACGCCCTCTGCTTGTCAAAGACGGAAAAGTAGTTCAAGTTGGCTACCGAAAACCGTACGCAGACTTAGGTTTGTAAAAGAAAAGGGAGTTGGATTTTCTTCAGATCTATAATAAAAGTATGCCAGAAGCTTTCCTTAGGTGAGTACGGACGTCAGCGAACTTCTACGAAGTTCCATGACTTAGTTTTGAGCCTGAGGTCTCAAAACTCCCGAGCGCTTGAAATTTAATAGTTCAAGCGCTTTTCTCACGGCGGAAAGTTTCGGTATATTCTTTATGAAATTCATAAGTTAGAACTTATTTTGATTTCTTGACAAAATCGCGTAACCTATCTTACTTATAATTTATTTATATATATTCTAAAGGGAGTTGGGCTCCCTTTTCATTTTGCAGTGAAGATGATATAATCATACGAGTGAAATCAATGAAAGAGAGTCAAGCATGAGTATTTTAGAAGTGAAAAATTTAAGCCACGGTTTTGGGGACCGGGCGATTTTTGAGGATGTGTCTTTCCGTTTGCTAAAGGGAGAGCATATTGGTCTTGTCGGGGCCAATGGTGAGGGGAAATCGACCTTCATGAGCATCGTGACTGGTAAGATGCAACCTGACGAAGGAAAGGTGGAGTGGTCTAAGTATGTGACGGCAGGTTATCTGGACCAGCATTCGGTATTAGAAGAAGGACAAACAGTTCGCGATGTTTTACGGACAGCTTTTGATGAGTTGTTCACAGCTGAAGCTCGCATCAATGACCTCTATATGGCCATGGCGGAAGAGGGAGCCGATGTCGATGCTTTGATGGAAGAAGTAGGAGAACTCCAAGAGCGTCTAGAAAGTCGTGATTTTTATACCTTGGATGCCAAGATCGATGAAGTGGCGCGTGCTCTTGGGGTCATGGACTTTGGCATGGACACGGATGTGACCTCCTTGTCAGGTGGGCAACGGACCAAGGTCCTCTTGGCCAAACTCTTGCTAGAAAAACCAGATATCTTGCTACTAGACGAGCCAACCAACTACTTGGATGCAGAGCACATCGATTGGCTCAAACGCTATTTGCAGAATTATGAAAATGCCTTTGTCCTCATTTCCCACGACATTCCTTTCTTGAACGATGTGATCAATATCGTCTACCATGTGGAAAATCAGCAGTTAACCCGCTATTCAGGTGACTACTACCAATTCCTTGAAGTCTATGAAATGAAGAAATCGCAATTGGAAGCGGCTTATGAGCGTCAGCAAAAAGAGATTGCTGATTTGAAAGATTTCGTAGCCCGCAATAAGGCGCGTGTGGCTACACGGAACATGGCCATGTCTCGTCAGAAGAAGCTGGACAAGATGGAACTCATTGAGTTGCAAAGTGAGAAACCAAAGCCATCCTTTGAATTTAAAAATGCCCGGACTCCTGGTCGCTTTATCTTCCAGGCCAAGGATCTCCAGATTGGCTATGACCGTCCTTTGACCAAGCCTTTGAACCTAACCTTTGAACGCAATCAAAAAGTTGCCATCATCGGGGCCAATGGGATCGGGAAAACCACTCTCTTGAAGAGCTTGCTAGGAATCATCCCACCGATCGCTGGAGAAGTAGAGCGTGGAGATTACCTAGAACTTGGCTATTTCGAGCAAGAGGTCGAAGGAGGCAATCGTCAGACGCCGCTTGAAGCAGTCTGGAATGCCTTTCCAGCTCTCAACCAAGCAGAGGTCCGTGCAGCCCTTGCCCGCTGTGGCTTGACCACCAAGCATATCGAGAGCCAAATTCAGGTGTTATCCGGTGGGGAGCAAGCCAAGGTACGCTTCTGTCTCTTGATGAATCGTGAAAATAATGTCTTGGTACTAGACGAGCCAACCAACCACTTGGATGTGGATGCCAAAGATGAATTGAAACGGGCTCTGAAAGAATACAAGGGATCGATCCTCATGGTTTGCCACGAGCCAGACTTCTATGAAGGCTGGATGGACCAAATCTGGGACTTTAATGAATTAACGTAAACACAAAAAGAGAACCATGCGGTTCTCTTTTTAGATTGACGTTACATACTTCTTAGAAACTTTCCTTAGGTGAGGACGGACGTCAGCGAACTTCGTAGAAGTTCCATGACTAATTATTGAGCCTAAGGTCTCAATAATTCCGAGTGCCTGAAACTGTATTGTTTCAGGCACTTTTCTCACAGCGGAAAGTTTCAGTAGATGAATGTCTTAAATAATTAGAATTCATTTTATTTACCAATGAATCTATTAGGTAATTTTATGTAAAATGTTTATCAATATTTTAAAAAGAGAACCGTGCGGTTCTCTTTTCATTATTTTTTGAAATTATAGTCTTTTAAAATCTCGATTTTTTCAATCTTGATGTCTGTTTTTGGTTTGTCCTTATCATCAGTTTCGGCAGACGCAATTTTATCCACCACATCCATGCCATCGATGACTTGCCCAAAGACAGTGTAGTTGCCACCATCAAGGGTTGGATTTCCACCATTTTTATAAGCATCGATAATCTTAGCTGGGAAGCGATCAGTCGGGAGCTTGCTAGAAATATCTTCCTTATTTTGGTTGATATAGAATTGACTACCGTTGGTATTTGGACCAGAATTGGCCATGGCTAGGGCTCCACGAAGGTTGTAAAGGTATGGAGAATACTCATTCTCAAAACCAGTACCTGAATCTTTGGATTTGTCTTTGCCCTTCCAGATGGATTCACCACCAGTACCATCTCCCTTAGGATCCCCAGTTTGGATCATAAAGTTGTTAATGACACGATGGAAAAGTAAGCCATTGTAGTAGCCTTCTTTTGCATGGGTCAAGAAGTTTTCAACTGCAAGTGGGGCATATTTAGGGAAGAGCTTCACAGTGATGTCGCCTTCTGTCGTTGTGATTTTAACCTCCGCTTCGTCTTCAGCCACGTCAGTTGAAAGTTGTGGGAAGACGGCATTTTCATTGGTCATGGCGTCGTTAAAATCTTTGCGCAGTTGTTCTAATTTCTTTTGATCTTCTTCAATTTTCTTTTGATCTTTTTCACTAGAGCTAGAAGTTGCTGTCTGCTCTGTCTTTTCTTTGCTTGAGCTTGAAGAGTTAGCGTCTGTCTTATTGGACGAACAAGCTGTTAAAGCCAAGCCGGAAAATAATAGTAGTGCGATTAATTTTTTCATATTCTTCCTTTCCAACATAGTTGTCTTTCTCTATTGTACCTTAATTTTGCGATACTTTCAAATTTAGATGGAAATCTCTATTCACTAGAGTTATTTCAAGATTGACAAGGGTTGATAAATCACTAGTTAAAAAGGAAGTTGCGTTGAGATAGAAAATTCGGTATGATGGGAGATAAGTTGATTGGTTTAAGAAAAAAACGATAGGTTTTGTAGAGGAAAAGAATGAAAAAATGTTTAAAGAGTAAGATGGCAGGAGTGATATTTAGTTTGCTACTTATTTTTGGGTGTGTACTCGTATTGATTTATCCAAAATCGAATCATCACAAGAAAACTGAATCTGCTTCAACATATGTAGAAGCAGGGGATATTAAGAATGTATCATACTGGGGCGATCATAACGAGTATATTCTAGCTAAAGATTTTTATTTTGTAGGGAATCGTTATTTGGTCAGTTTTAATTATAATGAAAAACAAGACAAAAACAATTTACAGAAAGAATATACTGGATTTCGATATTATGATATAAGTAGAGATATGGCAGAAACGAAAGTTGATTTCATAAAAGATATTCGAAAAAAATTTCCAAAGGCTTACTCGAAAAATTTCGATGTGATAAATAATAAAGGTCAAAGTCTTGTATGGTTTCGCTATTATGAGTCAAAGGATTCAGAAAAATCATATGAATTATTTTATGATTTAGATCATCATGAATTTATTGAATCCGAAAGTATAGATACAGAAGTGTCAACTATTGACGCAATCCTTACTTCCTATACTAATTTAGGTGGTTTGGTAGTGAAAAATTCAGGGTATCGTATTGGGTCAAGAATAGAGCTTAATGAGTATAGAGATAAGAATAGCGTAAATCTAAATATTTTTAAAGAACATCCTGAATTGAAAGAAAAGCTTTCAAAGGAAGGTTACATCTTATACCCACGTCAAGACTCTATGTCTAATGCGGAATATTTTGACCAACTACTTCACTGGTTTGCTTATATCGGTCAAGATCGAATCTCTGGAGTAAAGATAGATGCTTACTACTCAAAAGATGGACAGGAGCATGAAATCCATTCTTATGAAGAGTTTAAACAATACTACAATGGAAAAGATGGCGAATTACAGGATTGAATCTAGCCACATTGAAAACAGGAATAGAAAAGAGTGATGTGTATGAATTATGGTCAAATGCGCAAAAACTATAGACTCTATATTAGATCTGCTGGCTTGTTGGCAATGCTTCTGATTGTTTGTATAGGATTATTGGTCAGAGATCCCCTTCTTCAGACTGCGGGCCTCTTATTGGTCCTTGCAGGCTTGTTTTTATTCATCCACTTGCTCAAGAAGAGCTACACCAACAAGTGTAACACCATTCTCCATGTAGACTTAGATTTAGCTTTTTGGCAGCAATACCTTCAGTTGAACAAGAATGTGAAAAAGCCCATTTTACAGATAGATATGAAGCTAACATCGGTCGCCTATTCTTTTATGATGGGAGATTTCGATGCTGTTATAGAGGAAGCTAGGGAGGCACTTAGTCAGAAGGAACTACCGCAGAAATATAAGAACTTTTTTGAGAGTTACCTCATGCGATCGACTGTCCTGACAGATCCTGATTTGACTAGAGAAGAGCTAGAGGCTCAGTTAAATGAATTGACCATTACAGACCCTACACTGGCTGAGAAAACAAAAGAGGTCTGTCTCGCTCTTTATGATTTAACCATTGCGCACCAAAGCAATGATTATTTCGAAGACTTAAGCAATGACTTCAAGTACCAGCAGTTGGAAATCATCTACTACCAAGCCTTGAATGCTGCTCTCAAAGGAGATCAGTCTAGAGCTGAAGAGCTCTTTCGCAAGTTGGTTTCAGAAGATGAGTCGCTCTATATCGTTCGAAAGGCTAAACGATACTTGAAGGATGAATTCAGTCATCTGTAAGTCCTACAATCGAAATAGACATTAATTGAAAGAGCCTGAAAAAATATAAGGAGTTATTGGAAGATAAGAATGAAAAAATCAATCTTTAGGGCCAATTTTTATGAGAGCCGTCGTTTGCGTCATGATGGCTTTATCGATTATATGGTCAAGGACACAAATAGCCGAAAAATCTACACAAAGCCATTTAGTATTGCGAGGAAACTATTTTCATTTATGGGGATACTGTTCATGTTTGGATTTTCTGCATTAATGGAGTCGCAAACTCATCACCCTGATCCAGATGCACCAGTTGAAACCTGGGGGATCAATTTCTATCCACTCTGGCTGTTTTTCTTGTGTTGGTTTTTATGGTTTCTTGTTTGTAGAAAAAATCTGCGTAGAAAATATGATGCAAAGATTCCTTATACTAGTATCTTGAATTTGAATCTGTATCTGATTTGGATGGTGCTTGCTCTGAATTTGTTTTTTATCACCGTCATAGGTAGATACCTTACGATTTTGGGTTTGGTTTTTTTCTATGTTCTTACCGGAATCATATTGTTTATGATTGTCCAATTTAGAATGAAATCGCTAAAAATTCGTCTTTATGGAGTGCAGGATCCTAGTGTAACTGCTAGACAGCAAAAGATCATAGAAGTCATTGCTGGACTAGGTGGAATAATTGTAGCAGGTTGGATGGTTCTGAAATTTCTTTTCCCCAAAATTGGAGAAGTAAAAGGTGATTTTTTAGGAACCATCTCATTTATAGGAATGGTATTTTTTGCAAATATTATTGTTTTGAGTATGGAAGTTGTGATGATGTTACCCTATTCACTGTATGGTTATTATCGAAATAAATATTCAGAGGAATATCGCGAGTTCGAAGGGAAATCGCTGGAAGAATGGTATGGCAAAAAGTATTTGAAGAAACACCAGGAGTACTTGAAACATGAATAAACATTTTGAAGAGATGTCGTTTGATGAATTGAAATGCTACCGTAGAGAAGGTCTATGGAGATCTTTGGGCTTATTACTGGTCATTAATTTAGTGATTACGGGTATGGTTCTGATGGAAGTGAACCATGTTTCTCCATCGAATCAGAATCGTTTTCGGGGTATTGGTTTGACAACGGTCATTGCGCTCTTTGGCTACATGAAGCCTCTGATAGCAGCAAATCGCGTGATGTTAGACCATCCGGATTGGGTCAAGAAATCAGGTTTCCGAGCGAAAATTCCTTTGCCAATGGCTTGGCATGTCAAAAGGCTTTGTGTCCTTGGAGCGAGTCTCTTGGTGATTGGAGTAGGATTTGCCTCGTCATTCAAACCTTAAGTCCAACAAACAAATGTACAAGATCAAATCGATATCATTCAAATGGATAACGAATTGGAAAGAGAGCAAAAAGTCGATCAAGTTCTAGATACCATCACACCGGAGGATAAAAAATCTGAGTAAGATCCATTTTGGAATTTGAACATCATTGAATATCGTTCTAAACAGCTCTAAAGAACAGTGCCCACTCGGTGCTGTTTTTCTGCTTTCTGCTACAAATTTGTGGAAGTGATTTTACTAGAGAACTAGCTTGAAAATGTGATATAATAAAGGTTATGGCAAACAATAATCAATCAAAAAAAACACGGTCGACAAGACGACTGTCCAAAGCAGAATTAGAAAGAAAAAAAGCAATTCATCGCATGATTGCGACCATTCTGATTAGTCTGGTCTTAATTTTTGCGGCCTTGAAATTGGGGGCAGTAGGGGTCTTAGCCTACAATTTGATCCGACTCTTTGTTGGGAGTTTGGCTTACTTAGCTATTTTAGCGACCTTTTTCTACCTTTATGCCTTTAAATGGCTGGATAAACACGAAGGGGTGATTTCAGGATTCCTAAGTTTCTTTGCTGGGGTTCTCCTGATGTTTCAGGCTTTCTTTGTATCCTCCCTTCATTTAGACAATGATGGAATCAAGGTCACTTTTTCAAGAATCATGGCAGACTTGATTCATCTGCGGGTGGAGAGTTTTGCGGGTGGTGGTATGATCGGTGCCCTTCTTTATGCTCCGATTTCCTTCCTGTTTTCAAATATTGGCTCTTATTTTATCGGTCTTCTCTTTATCGGATTGGGGATCCTCTTGATGAGCCCTTACTCCATCTATGATTTGTTTGAAAAGGGGTCCGAAGCCTTCCATGCTTCTATGGAAAAACGTAAAGAGCGTCGCGAACAGAAATTCCTTGAAAAAGAAGCAAGAGTTGCCGAGGAAGCTGCTGCAGCTGAAAGAGAGCAAGAAGAAGCAAGAGCTGTTCTTCCAACTCCCCTTTCAATGGAAGGGCACCCTGTAGATCCTGAAACAGGAGAGGTGTTGGCGGAAGAGCCGTTCACAGAGCCCTTCCCAGAAGCTGAGATTGTTGCACCAGTAACACCAGAGATCTACCTGCCAGATGAAGAATGGCCGGAAGAGCCTGAAGAATATGAAGAGCTTCCGGTAGCTGATGAATTCGAAGACGATGGGGAGGAAGTTCAGGTGGACTTCACGCCTAAGGAACTCCTTCAATACAAACTTCCAACGATTGATCTCTTCGCACCTGACAAGCCCAAAAATCAATCCAAAGAGAAAAACATCGTTCGCCAGAACATCCGCATTTTGGAAGAGACCTTTGCAAGCTTTAACATCAAGGCGACAGTGGAGCGAGCGGAAATCGGCCCCTCTGTCACCAAGTATGAAGTTAAACCGGCTGTCGGTGTGCGGGTCAACCGCATTTCGAATCTAGCAGATGATTTGGCCTTGGCCCTAGCAGCCAAGGATGTGCGGATCGAAGCGCCGATTCCAGGGAAGTCTCTGGTCGGGATTGAAGTGCCCAACTCAGAGATTGCGACGGTCTCCTTCCGTGAATTGTGGGAGCAGTCCAAAACAGATCCGGCTAAACTCCTTGAGATTCCTCTTGGGAAGGCCGTAGATGGCTCGGCTCGGACCTTTGATTTGGCCCGGATGCCCCACCTCTTGGTAGCGGGTTCGACCGGATCTGGTAAATCAGTAGCGGTTAATGGGATTATTTCGAGTATCTTGATGAAGGCCCGCCCGGACGAAGTCAAATTTATGATGGTCGATCCTAAGATGGTGGAGCTTTCTGTTTACAATGATATTCCTCACCTCTTGATTCCAGTGGTGACCAATCCACGCAAGGCCAGTCGAGCCCTGCAGAAGGTTGTCGATGAGATGGAAAATCGCTATGAGCTCTTCTCGAAAGTGGGGGCTCGGAATATTGCTGGCTTTAATGCCAAGGTTGCGGAGTACAATGCCCAGTCTGAGATGAAGCAAGTACCACTTCCATTGATTGTGGTCATTGTCGATGAGTTGGCAGACTTGATGATGGTCGCAAGTAAAGAAGTAGAAGATGCCATTATTCGTCTTGGACAGAAGGCGCGTGCGGCAGGGATCCACATGATCCTTGCGACTCAACGGCCATCGGTTGATGTTATTTCAGGTTTGATCAAGGCCAATGTACCTTCCCGTGTCGCTTTTGCGGTATCATCTGGGACCGACTCACGGACCATTTTGGATGAAAATGGGGCGGAGAAATTGCTCGGTCGTGGGGACATGCTCTTTAAACCGATCGATGAAAATCATCCGATTCGTCTACAAGGGTCCTTTATCTCAGATGACGATGTGGAGCGGATTGTGAACTTTGTTAAAGAGCAGGCAGAAGCCGATTATGATGATGCCTTTGATCCAGGCGAAGTCTCCGAGTCGGACTTTGATGGTGGTATGGGTGGCTCTGATGAAGGCGATCCTCTCTTTGAAGAGGCCAAAGCGCTCGTGATCGAGACCCAAAAAGCCAGTGCGTCGATGATTCAGCGTCGCTTATCAGTTGGCTTTAATCGGGCGACTCGCCTCATGGAAGACTTGGAAGCAGCAGGTGTCATCGGACCAGCTGAAGGAACCAAGCCTCGAAAAGTATTGCAACAATCATAAGGATAGGGAAAAAGGGCATATGCCCCACTCCCTTTTCTTTTTATAGAAAATAGAAAGTAGGACAAGATGAAGTTAGACAGGATTCATCATATTGCCATCATTGGACGGGATCGCGATGCCATGTTGCATTTCTATGTGGACCAGTTGGGCTTTGCGATTGTCAGTGAGTATGACCGTCCCGAACGCGGAGATATCTTGATCAATCTCCGTCAGGGCCAGCTGACGTTAGAACTCTTTATCAAACCGACGGCCCCAGAACGTCCGAAACTTCCCTTGCCCGAGCATACGGGACTGCGTCATTTAGCCTTTAAAGTGGAAGATGTCGAGGCGTATCTAGCTAGATTGGATCAGCTAGGTATTGAGAATACAGGCCTTCGCTATGATGACTTTGATGGTAAGAAAATGGCATTTTTCTTCGATCCAGAAGGATTGCCCTTGGAAATACATGAGTGAGGAAAACAATGGATAGATTAGAAGGACTCAGTCAGGAAGAAGTAGCGGAAAAGATCCAAGAGGGCAAGCAAAATAAGGTCACAATCAAGACAGAAAAAAGCCTAGGACAGATCATTCGAGACAATGTCTTTACCTACTTTAATCTGATATTTTTGATTTTGGCTATTTTGCTGGTAGCAGTGAAATCTTGGAACAATCTCTTGTTTGTCCCGATTGTCGTGGTCAACTCCTTAGTTGGTATTGTGCAGGAAGTCCGCTCTAGACGGATCTTGCGTCAGATGCAATTTCTACACATGAGTGAGGCGATCGCTCTTCGCGAAGGCAAAGAAGTCGCTCTACCTATCGATCAGCTGGTGGAGGGTGATCTGGTTCTCTTTCAAGCTGGAGATCAGATCTATGCGGATGGGGTCTTGCTGGAGGGCGAGCTAAAAGTCGATGAATCGCAATTGACAGGTGAAGCTGATGAGGTCAAAAAAGGAGCGCAAGATGCGCTCATGTCAGGTAGCTTTGTGATTGCTGGTCAAGGACTGGCACGATTGGAAAAAGTGGGGAATGACTCCTACATCAACCAATTGAGCTTGGAAGCCAAGCAGGTCAAGTCCCATGAGGAGTCTGATATGGTTCATGCAGTTAACCGCATCGTAGGGATCATTGGTCTCCTTATCATTCCGCTAGGTTCCCTCCTTTTTCTTCGTAGCTATATCAGCCTAGGCGATAGCCTAAAGCTCAGTGTGACTTCAACAGTCGGAGCCTTGATCGGGATGATTCCAGAAGGTTTGTACCTCTTGATGACCTTGGCACTGGCTCTTGGTGCTGTCAGATTGGCCAAGGAAAAGGTTCTGCTCAATAGCATGAAGGGGATTGAGACATTATCGCGCGTGGATGTCCTTTGTGTCGATAAGACAGGGACCATTACAGAGCCTGGTATGGAAGTGACAGAGATTCGTCCAGTTAAAGACGCTCAAGACTTGGAAGCTCTAGCTCAGTATGTAGAAGCTAGTATGGATCAAAACGATACCATGGATGCGATCCGAAAATTCCACAAGACGCCAGTCAGCCGTCCTTGGAAGACTCTTGAAATACTGCCCTTTACGTCCAAGAAAAAGTATGGGGCCATTGCCTTTGAATCGGGGATCTATGTATTAGGCGCTCCAGAATTTGTTTTACGAGAGAGCTTCTCTGAGCTTGAAAAAGAGATCGCCCCTGCTACTCAGGCAGGCCATCGGGTCTTGGCCTTTGGAAAATATAGGGGAGAAGACCTTAGAGAGACGTTAGAGGCTCCTGTAGATTTGGTAGCCTGGATTATTCTCTCCAATCCTTTGAGAAAAAATGCCAAAGAAACCTTCGCCTACTTTAAAGAACAAGGTGTAACCATTAAGGTCATTTCAGGGGACAACCCTGCTACCGTCTCAGCTATTGCACAAAAAGCAGGAATTGAAGGAGCAGAGGATCTAATCGATGCCAGAACTTTACTGACGGAAGAAGACATGCACCAGGCAGCGAGCCAGTATACAGTCTTTGGTCGGGTGACCCCAGAGCAAAAGAAAAGCCTTGTAGAAGGCTTGCAGGCAAAGGGGCATAAAGTAGCTATGACCGGAGATGGCGTCAATGATATTCTGGCCCTCAAAACAGCGGATTGTAGTATTGCGATGGAATCTGGAAATGATGCGACCAAAAAGATGGCGCAAGTGGTCTTACTGGATTCTGACTTTGGGAAGATGCCGTCTATCGTGGCAGAAGGTCGTCGTGTGGTCAATAACATTCAACGATCAGCTAGTCTCTTTTTGATCAAGAATATCTTCTCCATTCTGTTGGCTATCTCAGTGACGCTCTTAGCCTTTACCTATCCCATCATGCCGTCGCAGATGTCTTTGATCAGTGGATTTACGATTGGGATTCCAGGATTCTTTCTAGCGCTCGAGACCAATAGCGAGCGCATCAAGGGGCGCTTTATTGAAACGGTCTTTAAAAATGCGCTACCTGCTGCCTTGACGGATTTTATACTGATATTCAGTCTGGTATTGCTCTCTTCAACATTTGGCATGAGGTCAGAAGAGCTCTCGAGTGTAGCCATCTGCTTGATGGCCTTCGTCGGTTTTACCATCATCTACCAAGAATCCCAGCCTCTCAATCACTACAAGAGACTGGTTCTCCTAGGAAATATCCTAGCTTTTCTGGTTTCAAGTAGTATCTTAGGAAAATTCTTCAACATGAGCCCCTTGAGGCTTCAAACGCTGCTTATCTGCGCCATCATGGCGGTTCTTGCTCTCATATTGATTCAAGTCTTCAAGAAACTAGTGGGCTGGTTCTTTCATCGGAAGAAATAAAAGAAAGAGAGTGGGACAGAAATCGGTCATTCGTTAGAATTCGATTTCGTCGTCCCACCTCCACACAGTTGAGTAGGGCTGTAAAAGCTGATGAAATCAGCGTAGTAGAGCCCACTCAACCACTGCGTCTTGCTCGACAATCCAAAAACAATTAAGAGGCTAGGACTTTTGTCCCAGCCTCTTTTTGGCATTAGATAAACAAACTAGCGGTTAGGATCAGATAGAGCAAGAAGGTGACTAGAAATCCAGCGCGCCAGAAGTATTTGATAAATTTAGGGTAATAAAAACACTTTTTCTTTTTTAAGAAATAAATCGTTAGCCCCAAGGCTAAAAGCGAAAGGCTTAAAGCTAGTAGCGGTAAGAGGCTGTGATAAAAGGCGCTGTCTGAGATCAGGTAGTACTCCAAGGCAAATAAAGGAAAGGCAATATCAGTGGATCGCCATCCTCTTTTTTGGAGTTTAAAGAGGTGAATGATGATGCCGCTCAGAATCAGCGTTAAAAAAATAAATAATACAGAAGCAACTTTGATTAACATAGCTTCATTCTATCATAAAACGAAAAAAAAGTTTACTATATTTTAATTTTTTCTTGCAAAAAAAGAGAAATCGTGTATAATAGAAAGGTATGCACAAAGCATACTTGTGGGAGGTAAAAATCTGTAATTACCGCCAAAACCACAAAGGAGGATTTAAGAAATGGCTAAAAAAGTCGAAAAACTTGTAAAATTGCAAATCCCTGCTGGTAAAGCTACTCCAGCTCCACCGGTTGGTCCAGCGCTTGGTCAAGCAGGTATCAACATCATGGGATTCACTAAAGAGTTTAACGCTCGTACAGCTGATCAAGCTGGTATGATCATCCCAGTTGTTATCACTGTTTATGAAGACAAATCATTCGATTTCGTTACAAAAACACCACCAGCTGCTGTTCTTTTGAAAAAAGCTGCAGGTGTTGAAAAAGGTTCAGGTACACCGAACAAAACAAAAGTTGCAACTGTAACTCGTGCACAAGTACAACAAATCGCTGAAACTAAGATGCCAGATTTGAACGCTGCAAACATTGAGTCTGCAATGCGTATGATCGAAGGTACTGCTCGTTCTATGGGATTCACTGTTACTGACTAATTGTAACAATCCTATTTGCCCGCAATACACTTGATCAAATGACGAGTGACGTGGGAGATGAAAATCGATATGACCACATTACAAGGAGAAAGATAAAATGGCTAAAAAAAGCAAACAACTTCGTGCTGCTCTTGAAAAAATCGACAGCACAAAAGTCTACAGCGTAGAAGAAGCTGTAGCTCTTGCAAAAGAAACTAACTTTGCAAAATTTGACGCAACTGTAGAAGTTGCATACAACTTGAACATCGACGTGAAAAAAGCTGACCAACAAATCCGTGGTGCAATGGTATTGCCAAACGGAACTGGTAAAACAGCTCGCGTTCTTGTATTTGCACGTGGTGCAAAAGCTGAAGAAGCAAAAGCTGCTGGTGCAGACTTCGTAGGTGAAGATGACCTTGTTGCGAAAATCAACGATGGTTGGTTGGACTTCGACGTAGTTATCGCTACACCTGACATGATGGCTCTTGTTGGACGTCTTGGACGTGTCCTTGGACCTCGTAACTTGATGCCAAACCCTAAAACTGGTACAGTAACAATGGATGTTGCGAAAGCAGTTGAAGAGTCTAAAGGTGGTAAAATCACTTACCGTGCTGATAAAGCAGGTATCGTTCAAGCGATCATCGGTAAAGTTTCATTCGATGATACTAAATTGGTTGAAAACTTTAAAGCTTTCAACGACACAATCCAAAAAGCAAAACCAGCTACAGCTAAAGGTACTTACGTAACTAGCTTGACTTTGACTACAACTCAAGGTCCTGGTATCAAAGTGGATGTTAACTCACTTTAATAAAAATGAAAAGCTGCCTTTGGGTAGCTTTTTTTGTACGCCATTTTTATTTGCTACAGTTGGTAAAACCAATCGGATGGAAAAAAGAAAATTTTGATGGATATGACTATATAAAAAACGTAATTTATGGTAAAATAATACAGATCAAAAAAGGAGAGAGAAAATGGTAGAACCTAAGTATAAACGTATCTTAATCAAGCTATCTGGTGAAGCCCTTGCTGGCGAACGTGGTGTCGGAATCGATATCAAAACTGTCCAAAAAATGGCCCAAGAAATCAAGGAAGTTCACGAACTTGGAATTGAAATTGCCTTGGTTATCGGTGGTGGAAACCTTTGGCGTGGAGAACCTGCTGCTGAAGCGGGGATGGATCGTGTCCAAGCAGACTACACAGGCATGCTCGGTACTGTCATGAACGCCCTTGTGATGGCTGATTCGCTTCAACAAGTTGGCGTGGATACCCGTGTTCAAACAGCGATTGCCATGCAACAAGTTGCAGAACCTTATATCCGTGGTCGTGCCCTTCGTCACCTTGAAAAAGATCGGATCGTGATCTTTGGTGCAGGGATCGGTTCTCCATACTTCTCAACAGATACGACTGCAGCCCTTCGTGCAGCTGAGATTGAAGCAGATGCCATCCTCATGGCCAAAAATGGGGTGGATGGTGTTTACAATGCTGATCCGAAAAAAGATGCTTCAGCTGTGAAATTTGAGGAATTGACCCACCGTGATGTGATCAACAAAGGTCTTCGCATCATGGACTCAACAGCCTCTACTCTCTCCATGGACAACGACATTGACTTGGTTGTCTTTAATATGAATGAACCAGGCAATATCAAACGAGTTGTCTTTGGTGAAAATATCGGTACAACCGTATCGAATAACGTAGAAAAATAATAGAAAATAGAGGAAGATTATGGCAAACCCAATCGTAGAAAAAGCAAAAGAAAGAATGACCCAGTCTCACCAAAGTTTGGGACGTGAATTTGGTAGCATCCGTGCTGGACGTGCAAATGCAAGTCTTTTGGATCGTATTTTCGTAGAATACTACGGAGTAGAGACTCCTTTGAACCAATTGGCATCTATCACGATTCCAGAAGCGCGTGTCTTGTTGATCACACCATTTGATAAATCATCTTTGAAAGACATCGAGCACAGCATCAATGCTTCTGACCTTGGCATCACTCCAGCCAACGATGGATCTGTTATCCGCTTGGTCATCCCAGCTTTGACAGAAGAAACTCGTCGTGACTTGGCAAAAGAAGTGAAAAAAGTGGGTGAAAATGCTAAAGTAGCGATCCGTAACATCCGTCGTGATGCTATGGATGAAGCGAAGAAACAAGAAAAAGCAAAAGAAATCACAGAAGATGAATTGAAAGGTCTTGAAAAAGAGATTCAAAAAGTTACGGATGACGCTGTTAAGCATGTAGATGAAATGACAGCTCACAAAGAAAAAGAATTGATGGAAGTTTAATCCATCCCAACCATTACAGGAAAGAAAGACTCAGTTGGCACTGCTGGCTGGGTTTTATTTCCATTATTCTTGTGAAGAGGCAAGAGGAAAGAAGGAAACATGAATACGAATCTAGCAAGCTACATCATGGGAATGGTCATTGATGAAAATGATCACTTCTATTTTGTTCAAAAAGATGGTCAGACCTACGCGCTTGATAAAGCAGAAGGCCCCCATCAAGTCGGAGAAAGTGTCAAGGGCTTTGCCTATACGGATATGAAGCAAAAGCTCCGACTCACGACACTTGAAGTCACTGCAACTCAAGAAAGCTTTGGCTGGGGAACGGTCACGGAAGTGCGCAAGGATTTGGGAGTCTTTGTGGACACAGGGCTTCCAGATAAGCAGATTGTTGTCTCACTAGATATCCTACCGGAGATCAAAGATCTATGGCCTAAAAAGGGCGATCGTCTCTATATTCGTTTAGAAGTCGATAAGAAAGATCGGATTTGGGGGATCTTAGCCTACCAGGAAGATTTCCAGCGTTTGGCTCGTCCAGCCTACAACAATATGCAAAACCAAAACTGGCCAGCCATTGTCTACCGCTTGAAATTGTCTGGAACCTTTGTTTACCTTCCAGAGAACAATATGCTGGGCTTTATCCACCCAAGTGAGCGCTATGCAGAACCTCGTTTGGGAGAGGTCTTAAATGCTCGTGTTATTGGTTTTCGTGAGGTGGACCGGACCTTGAATCTATCTTTGAAGCCACGCTCCTTTGAGATGTTGGAAAACGATGCTCAAATGATTTTGACCTATTTGGAAGCCAATGGAGGCTTTATGACCCTGAATGATAAGTCCTCTCCAGAAGAGATCAAGGCAACTTTTGGGATTTCAAAAGGTCAGTTCAAAAAGGCTTTGGGTGGTTTGATGAAGGCCAAAAAAATCAAGCAAGACCAATTTGGAACAGAGTTGATCTAAGAGGAGGCTTATGCGAAAATCGTTTTATACTTGGCTGATGACGGAGCGCAATCCTAAAAGCAATGCTCCTAAGGCCATTCTAGCAGATCTTGCATTTCACGAGTCTGCTTTTCCCAAGCATACAGATGACTTCGACGAGGTCAGTCGCTATCTAGAAGAGCATGCCAGCTTTTCCTTTAATCTTGGCGATTTTGATGCGATTTGGGAAGAATACCAAGCCCACTAGAGAAGGATAGGTCGAGGATGGTTTTTTCTCGGCCTCTTTGTTATAATAATAGAAAAATACAGGTAGAGAGGTTCTTTATTTGCAAGAACATTCAGTTGAAATTACATTAACGCATCCAGACGATCTCTTTCATTTGTTTGGATCTAACGAACGCCATCTCCGTTTGATGGAGCAAGAATTTGGGGTAACTATTCATGCCCGGACAGAAATCGTCCAAATCATTGGGGAAGAAGAAACCTGCGAGCAGGTTCGTCAAGTCATCCAGGCTCTTTTGGTCCTCGTTAACCGTGGTATGACCATTGGTACGCCAGATGTGGTGACCGCCATTACCATGGTGAGAAATGGGGAATTGGATAAGTTCATCGCTCTCTATGAAGAAGAGATTATTAAGGATAGTTACGGCAAGCCCATTCGGGTTAAAACGCTTGGTCAAAAGATCTATGTCGATAGTGTCAAGAACCATGATGTCACTTTTGGGATTGGACCAGCGGGGACTGGGAAAACCTTCCTAGCAGTGACTTTGGCCGTGACTGCCCTCAAGCGTGGTCAGGTCAAGCGGATCATTTTGACCCGTCCTGCTGTAGAAGCTGGAGAGAGCCTTGGTTTCCTACCAGGGGATCTTAAAGAAAAAGTAGACCCTTATCTACGTCCGGTCTATGATGCTCTTTACCAGATTTTAGGGAAAGACCAAACCACTCGGATGATGGAGCGGGAGATTATCGAGATTGCGCCTTTGGCTTATATGCGGGGGCGGACCTTGGACGATGCCTTTGTCATCCTCGATGAAGCGCAAAATACCACCATCATGCAGATGAAGATGTTTTTGACCCGTCTTGGTTTTAACTCTAAGATGATTGTCAATGGAGATACCAGCCAGATCGACCTTCCGCGAAATGTCAAATCCGGCTTGATTGATGCCCAGGAGAAATTGAAGAACATTTCTCAAATTGACTTTGTGCATTTCTCTGCCAAGGATGTTGTTCGCCATCCTGTAGTAGCAGAAATTATCCGGGCCTACGAGCCCATCCCAAATCCAGTCCTCAAAGAAAAACCGGATGTGGAAGAAGAAGAATAAAAGAAAAGGCAAAGATCATCAGATCTTTGCCTTTTTTATGTTAGAAATTAAACCAATTCATCAATTGGTGAGAAGTCACGCTCTAAACCGGTAGCAACGGGTTGGCTAGTGATGTGACCTTGGTAAGTGGTGACCCCTTCTCGCAAGCCTTCGTCGAGGGCAATGGCCTTGTGGAAGCCATTGTCAGCTAGGGATTCGACATAAGGAAGGGTCACATTGGTAAGGGCGATAGTAGAGGTACGAGCGACAGCCCCTGGGATATTGGCAACGGCATAGTGGAGCACGCCATGTTTTTCGTAAACTGGCTCCGTATGTGTTGTCACACGGTCTGCTGTTTCGATAACGCCACCTTGGTCAACGGCTACGTCGACGATGACAGAACCTGGACGCATTTGTTTAACCATATCGTCTGTCACTAATTTAGGAGCTTTAGCACCAGGAATCAAGACAGCCCCAATGACAACATCAGCATCACGGACACTGGCTTCAATATTAAATGGATTAGACATGAGGGTTTGGATTTGGTGACCGAAGACATCTTCCAGAACGGACAAACGTTTGGCACTGATATCCAAGATGGTAACTTGTGCACCGAGTCCAAGAGCGATACGGGCCGCATGGGTTCCAACGACCCCACCACCGATGATGGTGACTTTCCCTTTAGGAACACCAGGTACACCACCTAGGAGGACGCCTGATCCTCCTTCTTGTTTGGTCAAGAAGTGAGCCCCGATTTGCACCGCCATGCGTCCAGCAACCTCACTCATTGGTACCAAGAGTGGCAATTGTCCATCTAGGTCCCGTACAGTTTCATAGGCTACCC
Source organism: Streptococcus parasanguinis (assembly GCF_016648925.1). Lineage (GTDB taxonomy): Bacteria > Bacillota > Bacilli > Lactobacillales > Streptococcaceae > Streptococcus. The sequence goes on from NZ_JACLQX010000009.1 coordinate 67,471, forward strand.
CAGTTGTCTTAGCCGCGACCATAGCATCTGCTAATTCAGGAGCTGCAGCCATGTGCAAGTAAGTGAAGAGCAAGAGGTCTTCACGAAGGAAGCCATATTCTTCGGCAAGAGGTTCTTTCACTTTAACCACTAATTCAGCTGCCCAAGCTTCTGCAGCAGTAGCAACGATAGTTGCCCCTTGTTTAACGTAATCTTCATCTGCAAAGCCAGAACCGAGTCCGGCATTGGTTTCCACCAAAACTTGGTGACCTTTGCCTACCAAGCTGTGTACCCCTGCAGGTGTCAAACCAACACGATTTTCGTTGTTTTTAATTTCTTTAGGAATACCAATAAGCATTCTTGCCTCCTTGCTCAGATTTAGGTGTAAAAAGGCCATTGGTGTAAGATTGCTCTCTTGACTCAATGACCTTTTCACTCCTTATCCGATTGTTTTGATTGATTTTATTGTATAGAAAAGTGGGTTAAAAAGCAAGAAAAATTTGAGCTTGCCTTACTTTATGTTATTTGCTAAACTAATTCCTAAAGAAGGAGTGTCAAATGGAAAATTTATATGTGAAGTTAGCGGCTTATCGTGAAGTGGAGACAGAGCGTTTGCACTTGCGTCCGGTCACTCTTGATGATGCACCAGCTATGTTTGAGTATGCTTCTGATGAGACAGTTACGCGCTATACCTTTGCAACCAATCATAGTCTTGAAGAGACGCGTAATAATATTGCCCTCTTTTACCTAGCGAGCCCACTTGGAAAATGGGGGATCGAGCTCAAAGAAAATGGAAAATTTATCGGGACGATTGATTTACTGGATTTGGATCTTTGTCTGAAGAAGGGGAGTATCGGCTATGTTCTGAATAAAGACTATTGGAACCAGGGTCTTGCGACAGAGGCTACCAAGGCAGTCATTGCCCTGGCTTTTGAACAATTAGGGATGAACAAGCTCATTGCTGTTCATGATCAGGACAACCCAGCTTCTGGACGGGTGATGGCCAAATCAGGGATGAAATATTCTCACGAGGAGCCCTACGCGATGCTAGACTTGCATAAAGAAGGGAGAATGGTGACGAGAGTTCATTATGTCCTCACTAAGGAAGAATATTTGGCAGAAAAATGAGTCAGGATATTGACAAAAGACCTATCTCCATGATATAGTAGATAGGTACTGCTGGTTTAGCTCAGTCGGTAGAGCGCATCCATGGTAAGGATGAGGTCGCCGGTTCAATCCCGGCAACTAGCATAGCAGAAGAGAGAAGCTTAGAGAGGATCTAGGCTTCTTTTTTTGCGAGTCCATCTTCAAAAGTCCGCTTTTTTCAACAATTTTCAAAAAAACGTTGACAAGCAAGGAAATACGTGGTAAAGTTAGAACAACAAAGAGAAAGGAGAAAACCATCATGAACAAAGTAGATGTTTTGATGACACAATTGAATACACACCTTCTCCAATCTCAGTTGAGTTCGATGTAAACTATAAATGGAACCCAAGATGGAGGAGTTTGTCTTGGGTTTTTTGTATGCATTTTTACCTGCCTTAACTGAATTGGTGATAGGCATCAGAAGGCCCAAGTGTGGACTGAGACTGCTCTCAGCTCCTTGCTTGGGTTTTTCTGTGCCATTTTGAAAAGGAGAATATATGATCAGAGCTATTTGGGAGTATATCAGGGAGCGCAAGTGGCGATATGTGAAGATCGCTATGGTCCTGATTCTTTATGATTACACCTTATTGATCCCGACGCAAGTCATCCAGCGTTTAGTGGATCATTTGAGTCAGCAGACGCTGACACAGTCCAATTTTGTATGGGATATGGTCCTCTTGGTAGGATCAGCCATCCTCAATTACCTGACGGCTTTTTATTGGCAGTTGCGACTTTTTCAGTCGTCAGTCCATTTCAAGGCGACCCTTCAGGGACAAGCGTTTCGTAAGTTAGTAGCTATGCGGCGTCCCTTTTTTGAGAAATTCCGTTCAGGAGATCTCTTGACGCGCTTTACGACAGATGTGGATGGGATGGCCGATATGGCTGGTTACGGGATGATGGTGCTCCTGTTTGGCGGTGGCTTGTTTGCCTTTATTATTCCGACCATGTTTTTCATTTCTTGGCAATTAACCTTGATTTCCTTTATTCCCATGATCTTCCTCGTCGTCTCTACCTATTTTTTGAGTAGAAAGCAGGAGGAGTATGTTGAGCAAAACCGGGAAGCGGTCGCTCAGTTGAATGATGAAGTCTTGGAGTCCATCGAAGGAATTCGGGTCATGCGGGCCTATAGTAGACGGGACCAGCAGGTCAAACAGTTTCAGAAAAAAACGGCCAGTCTATCCAAAACGGGGGATAAAATTGCCTCTATCCAGTATTCTTTTGGACCTTTAGCCCTGTTGTTTATTGGATTCTCGACGGTCTTGCTCCTGCTATTTGGAGGCCAGTCCCTGGCAAGCGGGCAGTTGAGCCTTGGTAAGTTATTGGCTTTACAGCTGTATTTGGTCTTTTTAATTGAGCCTATGTGGATGATGGCGGACCTGATCTTGGTCTACCAGACAGGTCAAATGTCCTATAAAAAATTAAAAGAAGTGATTGATGAGACAGATGATCTGGAGCCAGATGGTCCTCACTACTTAGAGCAGATTGATTTGGTGCAGTTTAAGGACTATTCTTTCAGCTATCCTGGTGCTGAGCGAAAGAGCCTGTCAGGCATTGATTGGACCATTCAGAAAGGACAGACGGTTGGAATTGTTGGTCGTACCGGTGCAGGAAAGACTACCCTGGTTCGACAATTCTTGCGGCAGTACCCAGTTGGTGAGGGAGAATTCTTGGTCAACCAGCAACCGATCGTGGATTACAACCGACACTCCATCGAAGAAAAAATTGGCTATGTTTCCCAAGAACATATTTTATTCTCCAAGTCTATCCGTGAGAATATAGCGCTTGGTAAAAAAGGAGCCAGCCAAGAAGACTTGGTGGAAGCAGTAGCCCAAGCTGCTTTTGCGGATGATCTCGAACGGATGTCTCAGGGAATGGACACCCTGATCGGTGAGAAAGGGGTCTCTGTATCAGGTGGTCAAAAACAACGGATCTCCCTGGCGCGTGCATTCTTAAGAGATGCTGAGCTCTTGCTGTTAGATGATTCCCTTTCGGCAGTAGATGCTAAGACTGAACAGGCCATTATTGACACGATTCAAAAGGAACGAAAAGACAAGACGACCATCATTGTTTCTCATCGCTTGTCTGCTGTTCATCAGGCGGATTGGATCATCGTCTTGGATCAAGGTCGTATTGTAGAAGAAGGTAGGGCTAGTGATTTATTAGCTCAAGAGGGCTGGTATTATGAACAATACCAACGGCAACAAAAACAGGAAGGAGAATAAGATGAAAGTATTGAAACGATTATTATCGAGGATCACGCTTTATCCAACTGTCTTTCTTGCTGGCTTTATTTGCCTCTTACTAGCCACCATTTTTTCTGAATTGTCACCCTTTCTTCTCCAAAAGATGATCGATGGGCCTTTGACCGCACTGACCCACGGTGGCGGACAAGGGGACTTGCTTCAGATGGGAAGATTCTATCTCTTGGTCTTGAGCCTGGGGCAGCTGATTAGCTACATGGGCAATCGGATCTTACTGCATGGAAGTAATCAAGTAACCGCTAGTCTGAGAGACCAAGCCTTTCAAGTCATGCAAGGACTGCCTATTTCTTATTTTGATGATAAGCCGGCTGGGAAGATCGCGACAAGAATTGTCAATGATACGGAGACCTTGCGGACCCAGTTTTATAACTCTTGTATGATTTTAGTCATCTACTTGGTGCGTTTCCTCTTTATCCTAGGGATTCTCTTTTACCTGAGTCCTATGATGGGCCTTCTCTTGTGTTTGGTCTTTCCGATTTTCTATGGGATCCAGTATCTCTACAAGGTCATTACGGACCAGCCTATGAAGGATTTCTTTGATGCGCGAAGCGAGGTCAATACCCAGGTCAATGAACTCTTGCATGGTGCCAGTATGATTCAACTCTATCATCAAGAGCCTGGTGTGGTGGATGAGTTTGAAGCCACTACTCAGAAGATGTTAGGAGCCAATGATCGAATCCTCTTAGCCGATTCTATTGCTTCTTGGACCTTGACAGAATTGCTCAAGTTTTTAGTGATTGCAGGCATTTTGACTATCGCTGGGATTTCTTTCCTACAGGGTAATATCGGTGTGACGGCTGGTTTCTTATTTATCAATATTAACTATGTGATTAATCTATTTGATCTCATGGCCAATCTTAGTCGTCAATTCCCAAATATTCGGCGATCCTTAGAAACGGGGAGCCGCGTCCTTGCTTTCTTAGACCAACCGTTAGAGGCTGATGGTGCATTGGAACTGAAGATAGAAAAGGCAGAAGTCGTGTTTGACGACGTTCAATTTGCCTATGAAGAAGGCAAGCCAGTTCTGCGGGATATTGCCTTTCAAGCAAGTCCTGGGCAAACCGTCGCTCTTGTGGGTCATACTGGATCGGGTAAGTCTTCGATTATGAACCTGCTCTATCGTTTTTATGATCCTCAAGAAGGAGCGATTTTGATCGATGGTCAAGATATTCGCCAAGTCTCTCGTGAGAGCCTACGAAGCTATATGGGGATTGTCCTGCAGGATCCTTATCTATTTACAGGAACCATTGCTAGTAATGTGGCCATGAGTCAGGATCACATTGATCGGGATGCGGTCAAAGATGCCTTGAAAAAAGTCGGAGCTTGGCCCTTTGTAGAGCGCCTTGAAAAGGGAATCGACCATCCAGTCGTAGAAAAAGGATCCGCCTTTTCAAGTGGCGAGCGCCAATTGATTTCCTTTGCGCGGACGCTCTATATGAATCCGCAAATTCTGATTTTGGATGAGGCTACCTCTCACATCGATACGGAAACAGAAGAAATCATCCAACAAGCTATGGCAGTCCTGCAAAAGGGCCGGACCACCTTTATCATTGCCCATCGCTTGTCCACTATCCAAGATGCGGATCAGATCTTAGTCTTATCCGAAGGACGCATTGTGGAACGTGGTAGACATGAAGAACTGGTTGCACAAGGCGGGATCTATGCCCAGATGAATGCCATCCAGCAAACAGTTGTGTAAGATTGTCCTGCAAAGAAAAAGATTGAAAACCAGCCTGTATCTAGTATATAGGCTGGTTTTTGTGATATAATAAAGTGATAATAGTGAGGTGATCCAGATGTATATTGAAATGGTAGATGAGACTGGTCAAGTCTCTGACGAAATCTTAAAACAAACGCAAGAAATTTTAGAATTTGCTGCTCAAAAAATTGGGAAAGAAGACAAGGAAATGGCTGTGACTTTTGTAACCAATGAACGCAGTCATGAACTAAATCTTGAATACCGTGATACGGATCGTCCGACGGATGTCATCAGTTTAGAATACAAGCCAGAGATGGAGATTTCTTTTGATGAGGAAGACCTTGCAGAAAATCCAGAATTGGCAGAGATGATGGCTGAATTCGATACCTATATTGGTGAGCTCTTTATTTCAATTGACAAAGCGCGTGAGCAAGCCGAAGAATATGGCCACAGCTTTGAGCGCGAAATGGGATTTTTAGCAGTGCATGGTTTTCTTCACATCAATGGCTATGATCACTATACGCCGGAGGAAGAAAAGGAAATGTTTGGCTTACAGGAAGAGATTTTGACAGCCTATGGACTCACAAGACAATAAGCGAAAATGGAAAAATCGGGACTTCACTTCAAGCCTGGAGTTTGCGATAACAGGAATTTTTACTTCGATCAAGGAAGAGCGCAATATGCGCAAGCATGCCTTATCAGCCCTTGCAGCAATTCTTGCTGGTTTGGTGTTTAGGATTTCTGCGACAGAGTGGCTCTTTTTATTGCTCAGTATCACCTTGGTGATTGCTTTTGAAATTATGAATTCAGCCATTGAAAATGTGGTGGATTTAGCGAGTAACTACCATTTCTCCATGTTGGCAAAGAATGCCAAAGACATGGCGGCTGGAGCAGTCCTTGTCGTATCAGGTTTTGCCCTACTAACAGGACTGGTGATTTTTGTGCCCAAATTCTGGGCCTTGGTATTTGGATAAGAGGGAGTATGCCCTCGTGAAAGGATAATATGACATTTAAATCAGGTTTTGTAGCCATTTTAGGACGTCCCAATGTTGGGAAGTCAACTTTTTTGAACCACGTCATGGGGCAAAAAATTGCCATCATGAGTGACAAAGCGCAGACAACGCGCAATAAGATTATGGGGATTTATACGACGGATAAGGAACAGATCGTCTTTATCGATACCCCAGGGATTCACAAACCCAAGACAGCGCTTGGAGACTTCATGGTGGAGTCGGCCTATAGTACCCTTCGAGAAGTGGATACCGTTCTCTTTATGGTGCCAGCAGATGAGCCACGTGGGAAGGGCGATGACATGATCATCGAGCGCCTCAAGGCTGCTAAGGTGCCGGTTATTCTGGTGGTCAACAAGATCGACAAGGTGCACCCTGACCAACTCTTGGCGCAAATCGATGACTTCCGTAGTCAGATGGATTTCAAGGAAATCGTGCCGATTTCAGCCCTTCAAGGAAACAATGTTTCGCGTTTGATTGATATTTTAAGTGAAAACTTAGAAGAAGGTTTTCAATATTTCCCTGCTGACCAAATCACTGACCACCCAGAGCGCTTCTTGGTCTCTGAAATGATCCGTGAAAAGGTCTTGCACTTGACGCGGGAAGAAATTCCCCACTCTGTTGCCGTAGTGGTGGATTCTATGAAGCGGGATGAAGAGACAGATAAAGTCCATATCCGAGCAACCATCATGGTCGAGCGCGATAGCCAAAAAGGGATTGTCATCGGAAAAGGCGGCGCCATGCTCAAGAAGATCGGAACCCTTGCACGCAAGGATATCGAACTCATGCTGGGGGATAAGGTCTTCCTAGAAACTTGGGTTAAGGTCAAGAAAAATTGGCGGGATAAGAAATTAGACCTAGCTGATTTCGGATACAACGAAAAAGAATATTAAGAAGAGGTGGGCAGAAGGCCTGCTTCTTGTTTTTGAAAGGAGTTCTATGCCTGAATTACCAGAAGTAGAGACGGTTCGACGCGGTCTTGAGAAATTAATTCTTGGGAAAACCATCCAGTCCGTGGAAGTAAAGTATCCAAAGATGATTCAGACGGATCTGGATACTTTTCGTCAAGATCTTCCAGGTCAAGAAATTCGGGCCATGGGGCGCCGTGGGAAATACCTTTTATTTTATCTGACGGATCTGGTCCTCATCTCGCATTTGCGGATGGAAGGCAAGTATTTCTTTTATCCAGACGAGGTTCCTCTTCGCAAGCATGCCCATGTCTTCTTTCATTTTACAGATGGTAGCACTCTGGTCTATGAAGATGTCCGCAAGTTTGGGACCATGGAAGTCCTCATACCTGAGCTTGTCGACAGCTATTTTTTGGCGAAAAAAATTGGTCCAGAGCCGACGGAAGTGGATTTTAAAGAACCAGCCTTCCAAGCATCTCTTAAAAAATCAAAGAAACCCATTAAATCAGCTCTTTTAGACCAAAAATTAGTGGCTGGTCTGGGCAATATCTATGTGGATGAGGTCCTTTATCGAGCCAAGGTTCATCCAGCCCGTTTGGGTCAAAGCTTGACTGCTAGAGAAGTTAAAGCAATCCGCAAAGAAACGATTGCTGTGCTTGCTCAAGCTGTTGAAAAGGGTGGCTCCACCATTCGCTCCTACAGCAATGCTTTTGGAGAAGATGGCACCATGCAGGAAGAACACCAGGTCTATGGGAAAACAGGCCAGCCTTGTTTGCGTTGCGGGACACCGATTGAGAAAATCCAGCTGGGGGGACGCGGAACCCATTTTTGCCCCCACTGCCAAAAGGAGAACTAGATGGCAAGAATCATCGGATTAACAGGAGGGATTGCTTCAGGAAAGTCCACTGTCACCTCCTATTTGAAAGAAAAAGGGTATTCTGTCATTGATGCTGATCGAGTGGTCCATGACTTGCAGGCACCAGGAGGAGCTCTCTACCGTGTCTTAGTAGATCATTTTGGGAGAGAGATCCTTACCAAAGAAGGAGAGCTGGACCGCGTCGCGTTGGGTCAGCGGATCTTTTCAAATCCTAGTGAAAGAAACTGGTCCAATCGCGTCCAAGGAAGGCTTATTCGTGAGGCTCTAGCTGAGGTAAGAGACAGACAAGCTGCACAATCCGATCTCTTTTTTATGGATATTCCTCTCTTAATCGAGCAAGGCTATGAAGATTGGTTTGAATCTGTCTGGTTGGTAGCTGTATCAAAAGAAACCCAGCTCAAGCGCCTGATGGAACGCAACCACTTATCAGAACTGCAGGCCCAAGAACGCATCGCGTCTCAAATGCCGCTAGATGAAAAAAGAGCCCATGCAGATCTGGTCTTAGACAATAATGGCGATCTAACGGCCCTCTATGCCCAATTAGATGCAGCCCTAAAACAATTAGAAAGAAGATGATTTTATCACAAGAGAAATCAATTGGCGTAAAAATCTATATATTGCCTGGATCGGGTGCTTTTTCATCGGAGCCAGCCTTTCTTTAGTCGTTCCTTTTATGGCCCTCTTTGTGGAAGAGTTGGGTGTTACGGGCAAGGCTGTTCCCTTTTATGCTGGGATAGCCGTCGCGAGTTCTTCTGTGACCTCTGCGATCATGTCTCCCATCTGGGGGAGCTTAGCCGACCGCTATGGTCGAAAACCCATGATGCTTAGAGCCTCCATTGCCATGACGCTGACCATGGGCGGCATTGCCTTTGTCCCGTCGGTCTTTTGGCTCTTGGTCCTACGCTTGCTCAATGGGGTCTTTTCAGGCTTTGTCCCTAATAGTACAGCCTTGATTGCCAGCCAAGTTCCCAAGGACCAATCCGGCTATGCCCTAGGGACCTTGTCGACCGGTGTCGTAGCTGGAACCTTGATGGGACCTTTGATTGGGGGACTCATTGCTGAAAATCTGGGAATGCGCAATGTCTTTCTCTTGGTCGGCTTCTTCTTATTTTTGGTTTCCCTCTTAACCTTCTGGGGCATTGAGGAAGACTATGAGCCCCTTCCAAAAGAAGAACAAAAATCCAGCTGGGAGTTGCTCATGTCCATTCAGCAAAAAGATATCCTCTTGGGCCTCTTTTTGACCAGTATGACCATTCAAATGATCGCCCAATCTATTTCTCCGATCCTACCTCTTTATGTGCGGGCTTTGGGACAAAGAGATAACCTGATCTTTGTATCGGGGATGATTGTTTCGGCTATGGGAGTCTCTAGTATGCTCTTTTCAGGTTGGATGGGAAAACTCGGAGACCGAATCGGGAATCACCGGCTCTTATTAATCGCCCTTCTTTATAGTGGCTGTCTCTATATCCTTTGTGCCCAAGCGCAATCACCCCTTCAATTAGGGATTTTACGCTTCCTCTTTGGGATCGGGACAGGAGCCCTACTACCTGGAGTTTCTGCATTATTGAATCGTTTAACCCCTCCTGAAGGGATTTCTCGGATCTTTAGCTACAACCAGCTCTTTTATTACTTAGGTGGTGTATTAGGGCCAATGATGGGATCGAGTATTTTCATGCATTTTGGCTATCATTGGGTATTTTACGGTACAGCCCTTTTGGCTTTTACCGATTTGATGTTCCTCTTGTTCTTATTTAGAAAGTATTTGAAAGTGAGAGACGTACGTGCGAATTAAAGTTCAATTGACCTGCACCAGCTGTGGGAGTCAGAATTATTTGACCAGTAAAAATACCAAAACCCATCCCGAAAAGATCGAGGTCTTGAAGTATTGTCCCAAGGAAAGAAAAGTAACCTTACATATTGAATCAAAATGATTTTCATGGTATAATAGTGAAGATTTTAAGGAGTTTTGAATATGAGCGGAGCATTAACAACTATTTTACTAGTATTATCAGTATTGATTATTATCGCAATTTTTATGCAACCAACAAAAAACCAATCGAGCAACGTCTTTGACGCAAGTTCAAATGACTTGTTTGAACGTTCAAAAGCGCGCGGGTTTGAAGCCGTGATGCAGCGTTTAACAGCTATTATGATCTTCTTTTGGTTATTGATCGCGATGATCTTAATGGTACTTTCTAGTAGATAAGATAGGCTCAGACAATGTCTTTGCCTATTTTTATTTTGTAAAACAAAGACACAAGTAGATAGAAAAAAGGAGGCTGGATAACCAGCAAATAAATCAATGAAAACAAGTATTAAAGAATATTTACAAGAGCATGACAAGGCCCAGATCAATGATCTGGCAGCAGCTCTAGGAAAAGAAGGGTCTAAGGATTTCCGTGACTTGGTCAAAACCATCTCGCTGATGGAACGCCGTCATGAGTTGAAATTCGAAGATGATGGCTCTCTTCGTTTGGCTCAAAAGAAGGCCCCAGCCATTACGCTCAAGGGGATCTTTCATGCCCATAAGAATGGCTTTGGCTTTGTCAGTTTAGAAGGTGAAGAAGAGGACCTCTTTGTTGGCCGAAATGATGTTAACCACGCTATCGATGGGGACACCGTTGAGATCGTCATTACCAAGGTAGCAGACCGAAACAAGGGAACGGCAGCAGAAGCCAAAATTATTGATGTTCTGGAGCATAGCATCAAAACGGTGGTTGGACAAATCGTTCTGGATGAGGAAAAACCTAAATATGCCGGCTACATTCGTTCGAAAAATCAAAAGATCAGCCAGTTGATCTATGTGAAGAAGCCAGCCATCCAATTGGAAGGGACCGAAATCCTCAAGGTCGAAATAGATCAATACCCGAGCCGCAAGCACAATTATTTTGTGGCAACCGTGCGGGATGTGGTCGGTCATGTAACAGATCCAGGAATCGATGTCTTGGAAGTGTTAGAATCCATGGACATTGTCTCAGAATTTCCAGAAGAAGTGCTGAAAGAGGCTGAACAGGTTCCAGATGCACCGTCTAAAAAGGATTTAGAGGGGCGATTGGATCTGCGAGAGGAGATTACCTTTACGATTGATGGGGCAGATGCCAAAGACTTGGACGATGCGGTCCATATCAAGCTACTCAAGAACGGCAACTTTGAGCTGGGTGTTCACATCGCAGATGTTTCTTATTACGTTAAGGAAGGTTCAGCACTCGACAAGGAAGCTCTAAATCGGGCGACTTCTGTCTATGTGACCGACCGAGTTGTACCCATGTTGCCAGAGCGTCTCTCCAATGGGATCTGTTCTTTGAATCCGAATGTGGACCGCCTGACCCAGTCTGCCATCATGGAGATTGATCCACATGGCAAGGTCGTCAAGCATACCATTACCCAAACAGTGATCAATACAACCTTCCGAATGACCTATAGCGACGTCAATGATATCTTAGCAGGCGACGAAGAAAAGGCTCAAACCTTTAAGAAAATTGTCCCAAGTATTCATCAAATGGCCACCTTGCATGGTATTTTAGAGAGCATGCGGATTCGTCGCGGAGCCCTCAATTTTGATACCAATGAAGCTAAAATTCTGGTCAATAAAGAAGGAAAACCGGTCGATATTGTCCTTCGCCAAAGAGGAATTGCCGAGCGGATGATCGAGTCCTTTATGCTGATTGCCAATGAAACAGTGGCGGAGCACTTTACGCGACTGAAACTGCCGTTCATCTACCGGATCCACGAAGATCCAAAAGCAGAAAAAGTACAGAAGTTTATCGATTATGCTTCTAGCTTTGGGATCCAGATCTACGGAACGGCTAGTGAGATGAGCCAAGAAGCCCTGCAAGAAATTATGCGCAAGGTAGAAGGAGAACCGTATGCAGATGTCCTTTCAATGATGTTGTTGCGCTCGATGCAACAGGCTCGCTACTCAGAACACAACCATGGCCACTATGGGCTTGCTGCTGAGTATTATACCCACTTTACCAGTCCCATCCGTCGGTATCCGGACCTGATGGTTCATCGAATGGTGCGCGAATACGGGAAATCTCAAGAAATGGCTGAACACTTTGAACAAGTCCTTCCAGACATTGCCAGCCAATCCTCTAGTCGGGAACGCCGAGCTATTGATGCGGAGCGCGAAGTAGAAGCCATGAAGAAGGCTGAATACATGGAAGACTTTGTTGGGGAAGAGTATGATGCCGTGGTTTCCAGTGTGGTAAAATTTGGCCTCTTTGTGGAGTTGCCAAATACGGTTGAAGGCTTGATCCATATTACCAATCTCCCTGAATTCTACTATTTTAATGAACGGGATCTAACCCTTCGCGGAGAAAAATCAGGAGTGACCTTCCGTGTCGGTCAGCAAATCCGGATCAAGGTAGAAAGAGCCGACAAGATGACAGGAGAGATTGATTTCTCTTATATTCCAAGTGAATGGGATGTCGTCGAAAAAGGTCTCAAGTCTAAAGGACGTGACCGAGATGGCAATCGTAGAGATCGCAGACGCAAGGACAAAAAAGTTTCTAAGGGATCAACCGCTAGAAAAGATGACAAGCGGAAAGATTCTTCCTCTAAATCCAAAAAGAAAAAAGGGAAGAAACCATTTTACAAGGAAGTAGCAAAGAAAGGAGCCAAACATGGCAAAGGGCGAAGGAAAGGTAGTCGCGCAAAATAAAAAGGCGAGACATGACTACACCATCGTGGATACGATTGAAGCAGGGATGGTGCTGACGGGGACAGAGATCAAAAGTGTCCGTGCGGCACGCATTAACTTGAAAGATGGCTTTGCACAAGTAAAAAATGGCGAAGTTTGGCTTAGCAATGTCCACATTGCCCCTTATGAGGAAGGGAATATCTGGAACCAAGACCCAGACCGTCGTCGCAAGCTCCTTCTTCATAAAAAGCAAATCCAAAAGCTGGACCAAGACACCAAAGGGACCGGAATGACCTTGGTGCCTTTGAAGGTCTATCTCAAGGACGGCTATGCCAAATTGCTTTTGGGACTCGCTAAAGGGAAACATGATTATGACAAGCGTGAATCCATCAAGCGTCGGGAACAAAACCGGGACATCGCACGGGTCATGAAACAATACAATACACGTTAAACTAAAAAGGCAGTTCTGAAACAAGTTTCAGAACTGTCTTTTTTCTTGGAGATGGGCTCTCCTTTTTCCAACTTGTAAAAAGGAATTTTTTTCTGTATGATAAGGGTACAGAAAGAAAAAGGAGAAGCAGCATGACACAAAAATTGATTGCTTACAAGCGCATGCCTATCTGGACCAAGGATACCATGCCAGAAGCTCTTCAAAGAAAGCACAATACCAAGGTAGGAACCTGGGGGAAGATTACGGTTCTAAAAGGTCAGTTACGATTTATTGAATTGACCGAAGAGGGGGAAGAAATTGCGAGCCACCTCTTTGAAGCAGGAGCAGAGAACCCCATGGCCGAGCCCCAGGCCTGGCATCGTGTCGAAGCGGCGACTGACGATGTGGAGTGGTACCTAGAATTTTACTGTGAGCCAAAAGACTATTTCCCCAAAAAATACAACACCAATCCTGTCCATTCAGAAGTGCTAGAAGCAGTGGGAATTGTCCCAGCTGGAAAGGCGCTGGATCTAGGATGCGGGCAAGGCCGCAACGCCCTCTTTTTGGCCCAACATGGCTTTGACGTGACAGCAGTGGATCAAAATGAACTGGCTCTTGAGATCTTACAAAGTATTGTCGCTGAGGAAGATCTAGAGATGCCAGTGGGACTCTATGATATCAATGCTGCAGCTCTTACCCAAAACTATGACTTCATCATATCGACTGTGGTCCTCATGTTTTTAGAGGCTGATCGGATTCCAGCGATTATCCGCAATATGCAAGAGCATACCAATCCAGGTGGTTACAATCTCATTGTCTGTGCTATGGATACGGAAGATTATCCTTGCCAGATGCCCTTCTCGTTCACCTTTAAAGAAGGAGAATTGGCGGAGTATTACAAGGATTGGGAATTGGTCAAATACAATGAAAATCCTGGCCATCTCCATCGTCGAGATGAGAATGGCCATCGGATTCAACTTCGATTTGCAACCATGTTGGCAAAGAAAAAATAAAGAAAAAGCAGGATGTTAAGATCCTGCCTTCAGATTGAAGACAAAGTCATATAAAAAACTTTCCTTAGGTGAGTACGGACGTCAGCGAACTTCTTCGAAGTTCCAAGACTTAGTTTTGAGCCTAGGGTCTCAAAACTCCCGAGTGCCTGAAATGTTATTGTTTCAGGCACTTTTCTCACAGCGGAAAGTTTCGGTATTTTCTTGAATCGATTTAAAAATTGGAACTCATTTTTATTTTTTTTTGCAAAATCGCTTAACTTATTTTACTTTAAAGTAATTTGTCTACATTCTAAAAGTAGGATGTTAGGATCCTGCCTTTTTGCTTTCTACAAACAAGTTGGACAAGGTGATCTGAATGTTGTTTATTTGCCAAAAAGAAAAACCTTCTCCATAAAGGAAGGAAAAGGTTGGGGAATTTAGTTCCAGTTAGCAAAGTCGCAGACGCTAAGAATGATCGTCCCGATTTCGATTGGCTCTTCCTTGGCACCAGATTCTAACCAGGTCACAATCACAGATTCGATTGTAGCGATGAAAATTTCTAGCCCATACTTGTATGGAACTTGAAAGTCTGAAATGATGTGTTCTTTCGCATGGGGAGTATCGTCTAATGCATGGAGGGTAAAACTTCTTATTAGTTTACGGAAGTCTGAGCAGCAGGATTGGGACAATGCATAAATAAAATCATAATTCTCTTTAATAGCAGTCAAGACATTGAGAAAGTTTACCTTGACAGGGCTTCCTTCAACGAAGAGGCTATCCAATTCTTGCATCATGTCCATTTTCATTTGCTCAAACATATCGTATTTATCGACATAGTGCAAGTAGAAGGTCCCGCGGTTAATCCCAGCGGTTTCAGTTAATTGTCGAATAGTGATGCTTTCAAAAGGTTGTTGCAAGAGGAGTTTTGAGAGCGCATTTCGTAAGTCTGACTTGGTTGTTGTTTGTCTTTGGCGTACCATATGTTCCTTTCTGTAGTTGTATAAATTTATTCTTATTTATTTGACGTTAAAATAATTTATAGGTTAAATAATTTCACGACACTAACAAAGAGCATTATACTCCAAAAGAATAAATTAGACAACAATTCTCATTTTTGTACAGATAACGAAAAGTGTACAAAAATTTTATAAGTTTATGAATGACGGGCACTGGCAAGATTTTGTGAAAACCTCACAACAATTAGTGATTTAAAATAATTCCCTCCTAAAAAAATGGTCAGGAAATTTTTAGGAAATGGAGGAACAAGATGGAAAAGAGAGTGTAATAAATAAAAAGAGGCTGGGACAAAAGTCCTAGTCTCTCAATTATTTTTGGATTGTCGAGCAAGACGCAGTGGTTGAGTGGGCTCTACTACGCTGATTTCATCAGCTTTTA